>DATKWE010000131.1:0-19968 GCA_035529735.1 Desulfobacterales bacterium
TTCTGTTTGCGAATTGGAAACGCAGATATTATTAGCAGGAGATTTAGATTTAATTGAAAAAGGTGAATTGGGACCACTAAATAAAGACATCGCAGAAATCGAAAGAATGTTAAAGTCGCTGATAAAGTCTTTAGAAAACAAGCCCTTGAACCCTTGAACCCTTGAACCCTTGAATCCTTGGACCCTCTTCTCCAACTAAATTGGAGAAGAACCGAAAAAAGAATCCGAATACTACTCGCTTCCCCTGGGGTGGGGAAGTATTTTTAACCACGCCGATCATCACAATATCGAATAATGGCAGGACACGGAACCGGATCTGATCGTTTTCCATACGATAAAAGATGTCTCTGCCGGCGAACAGCTTTTTATCAATTACGGCGAGGCTTGGTGGGAGACGCGCGAACTGACACCCCACAATGACGAATGAGGTCATAACGAAAAGTCATTTCAAGACTTCCCATTCGTCGGCTTGATCCTTTTGTAAAGGCCCAAACTCGTTGCGTTGATTGGGTAGGACTTGGGCTGTAGCAACTAAACACCCTAGTAGTTGTATGCCATGGGATATGAAAAATTCATTTCCCCACGCTTCTTTTTTTTTATCTGCTAAGGATTATATTTATAATTGACTTTTACGCCTCAATGCATACCTATATGACTCATTGTGGTATTTTTGTTTATAATTTGAAGCTCACTGCACCCCGCAAGGCGGAATTTCCGATGTGCTCCGACAAGTTTGCGGGGAATGCGCTTGCCCTGTTGAATCCCCGAAAATCAACGGGGCGAACGGCTGGAGTTCAAAAACGTCGTTCCGTCGGGAGAGAAACGGATGGTAAAAATGAAAAAATATAGATTCCCAAGTTTTTTTTTAATTGCGCTGGTTATCTCCAGTTGTGCTTCATGGCAGCAGAATTACGGCAAGCTCACAAGGTTACCCAAAAGCCAGAATGAAGTGACCATTCAAGATCTAGTCGAAAAATGGGAGGATTACAACATTTATTATTCCGACAAATATGACGGATTCGACGCTCGATCACCTCTGGGGATCATGTTCGATCCGAAAAATAACGATACAGCCCTGGTGGGTGATCGCTGGAAAAAGGTCGAGGATCAAAAAACCTTGATTGAGATGACACGATGGATTTATCCCACCACTCACTACGAGCCCTGGCTCAACGAGATTTTAGGGCCGGATGGTCGGTTTTATGGATACCTTTATTATTCCTATGGATTTGCAACCCTTAAAGTCGTCGATGATAATACAATGTATGTATTTAACCTGGATGAACCTCGTGAAGAGGGCAATGGCCATGCCTTAAATTAGAATCTTAGAATCCTTTGTTATTTCCAAGTTTGAAACGGCCACATATGTTCCTGAAGCCGGAAAATGGGATAAATTATCCCTAACATTGCAAACCTCGAGGATGCTGCATATACGCACCGTCAGGGGTGAAGCCGTAGTAGACTACCGAGACCCCTTGGCATATTTTTTATGCAACGATAGGGTTTAATCGGACAACGGAGAAGTAGATTGGGTTTGAGACAAAAAAAAGATAAGTTTATCGCTAAATTATTGGATAAATATCCGCCGCTTTTCAATAGATGGGTTGAAAGTTCAAAATTCATGGAGTTTCGAGATTCGCCGTGGACAAAATTGGACAAGGACCTCACCCAGTGTCGTTTGGCACTGATTACCACAGGTGGCGTACATCTTCGGTGTCAACCGCCATTCAACATGACGGATCCGTCCGGCGACCCGACTTTCAGGGAAATTCCAGCAGATGCATCCCCTTCGGATCTATTGATCAAACATAACTATTATGACCATTCTGACGCTGATAAAGACATAAACATTTTACTCCCCATTGAGCGTGTCTTTGATCTAAAGCAGGCCGGAGACATCGGCGATGTAAACTACCGGCATTTTTCTTTCATGGGGCATATCATGCATCACCATATCGATACATTGATCGAAAAAACAGCGCCGCAGGTAGCAACTGAGTTGAAATCGGACAACGTAGATATCGCTATTTTAACGCCGGCCTGAGGTATTTGCAATCAGTCCGTGGGACTGATACAGAGATCCATCGAAGATGTAGGAATTTCAACAATCTCCATAAGCCTTTCCAAAGAAATAACGGGTAAGGTACGCCCCCCGAGAGCCGTATGCTTCGGATCTCTCCTGGGGCATCCTATTTCTTACCCCGGTCAAGTGTCTCGCCAGCTCTGTGTATTGCGACTCTTACTAAAATATCTGGAAGAAATCCGTGCACCCGGAACCATCGTCGATATCGACTCCACCGCCGTCGACGAGTGTGCGGCCGCCTACCCCGCTAGTAAATAGAGGATATTTTTCTATGAAAACAAAACTCACCGATGAAGAGCTTGAAAAACAGGTCAAAGCGCTGGAAAAAGAGATTTACATAAAACAGAGGGGACCCAAATTCAACGACAATCTTCTTCCCTTGTATTCACCGCGTCCCAAAACGGCAACGACGATAACGACGGATTGATCAGCCACTGCCGCTGACTGACCCGGTGACCCGAACCACATTTCCGCCGCATCGGGTGCAACGGCCGCGCAGCATCAGCACAAAAATAATGGTGTCATTCTCCTTTCATTTGACAATAAAGTCCAGGGTGTCGTATATTTTTTGATCCTGGATAAATACGAATTTCAATGGGAGATAAAACCATGAAACCATGGCGATCGACATTGTCCGTTCCCGGGCATATTCAAAAAATGCACCTCAAGGCCTCTCAACGTCTGGTCGATGTGGTGATGTTCGATCTGGAAGACAGCGTCCCCGTGGATGCCAAAGAACCGGCCCGGAAAATGGTCATCGATTCGATACGTTCTCTGATCTGGAAGGATATCAGCGTAACCTTTCGAATCAATGGCCTGGATACTCCTTTTGGCTACAAAGATCTCTTAGACGTTGTGGAAGCGGCAGGCCCGCAAATCGATGCCGTGGTCGTTCCCAAAGTCAACCATCCCGGCGACATCCATTTTGTATGCCGCATGCTGGACGGTATTGAAATGGAAAAAGGTTCTTCAAAACGTATCGGCATCGAGGCGATCATCGAAAGTGCCGAAGGCCTGGAAAATGTGTCGGAAATCGCCCGGGCCAGTGACCGGCTTAAAACCCTGGCGTTCGGTATCGTGGATTATTCGGCATCGATCAATGCCCGGTTGATATCCATTTCCGGACACGGCGAAAACGAAAACGAGGTGTATTCCGGTCACCGCTGGAATTTTGAAATGAGCCGAATCGTTATGGCGGCAAAGGCCCATGGTTTACTCGCCATCGATGCACCCTACGGAAATTTTAAAGACCCGGAGGGCCTCCGGCGGAGCGCCGCCCTGGCCTGCGCCCTTGGATACGATGGAAAATGGGCCATACATCCGGATCAGATCGATATCATCAACCAGGTCTTTTCTCCGTCCAGAGAAGATATCGCCCGGGCCCAGAAAGTGCTGGCAGCCCATAAGGACGCCGAAGAGAAGGGACTGGGGGCTGTGGCCGTTGAAGGACGCATGGTGGACCGGGCCACCGTTCGCCTGGCAAGGCAGCTATACGCCCAGGCGAAATACTTGAAAATAGCGGATTGACCGCCGAGTTTTTTTTACGCAAAAAAGTTTTATCGACGGGTTTATTTCCTTAATTCGTTACATCTATCTAACCATTATATATAATTGAAATATTTATACATCCCCATCAAAACCATACATGATCCATGGTCGGGAAAACAACGGTTCCATCAGTTAAAGGACCTGCCCGAGCCAACGGTGACCGCTTGCATCCCTTACACGCTGAAAATCCCATGAGAACGGCTTGTGTATCCAGGCAAAAGCCCTCATCAAATAAGGTGCATACGGTCTGGTTTTGAACATGAAACATATGGTGAGCGCACTGCCGGCTAAACTCCCGGAAAGTTGGTATTGACTTGGGTAATTTCGCCATTATCTTATAGCGATATTATACCTGGAACACTGCCGCAGGGACATTCAATCCGAGACATCCCTTTATTGAAGACAGCTCACCGTTTTATTTTATAAATATTGACTAGTGTCAGGAGACATAATGGGTATTGTCAATGTACTGATTCAAACCATCGGCGGCCTGGGTTTGTTTATACTCGGGATGAAAATGATGACCGAGGGTCTCCAGCTGTCCGCTGGAAAACGAATTAAAAAAATTCTGGAGGCAGTATCATCCAACCGGGTGATCGGCTGCATCGCCGGAGCGGGCGTTACCGCCATGGTTCAATCGTCCTCGGCCACCACGGTCATGCTCATCGGATTCGTAAGTGCCGGGTTGATGACCTTACAGCAGGCGGTTGGGGTTATTTTGGGAGCAAATATCGGTACCACGGTAACCGCTCAATTAATCGCCTTTAAACTGACCGAAGCGGCCTTGCCGGCCATTGCCGTCGGCGTCTGCATGAAATTCTTCACCAGAAAAAAAAAATATCGCTATATCGGAGAAGTCGTTTTGGGTTTCGGCCTCCTTTTTTTTGGAATGACGGTCATGAAACACGGGCTGGCTCCGATTAAAAATGATCCCACCTTTATCCAATTTTTTACCAAATTCGATCCTGGAACCACCGGCGGCCTGCTGCTGTGTGTATTTATCGGCGCCGTTCTTACGATTCTGGTTCAATCCTCATCCGCCACCATCGGTTTGACAATGACCCTGGCCATGCAGGGATTGTTGACGTTTCCCGGGGCCATGGCCCTGGTTCTGGGTGAAAATATCGGAACCACCATCACCGCCGAACTGGCAACCATTGGGTCTACCAATATCAACGCCCACAGAGCCGCCAGGGCCCACACCATGTTCAATGTCATCGGGGTCACCATGATGTTGATCATTTTCCCCTATTTCATCGATTTCATAAAGTATGTCACCGTGGTTATGGGTACAGGGTCTGTGGATCAAGTTGTTGGAGGGGATGTGGTTAATATTGCCCGTTATATCGCCAATGGACACACCCTCTTCAACGTCATCAACGGAACGATTTTTCTGATCTTTCTTCCGCTGCTGATAAAGGTGGCGGTTTTGTTATCTCCCAAAGAAGACCCTTCGGAAGACATTTACCGGCTGCCCAATTTCAGCACCAAGTTCGATGATACGCCCATCGCCGCTCTGGCCAAGGCACGAAGTGAAATCATCAGGATGTCCGATGCTGCTGCAACTACGCTCGAAGATACGATTCTGCGGATCGAAGACAGAGATTATAAAAAATTAAGCAAGTGGAAACGTATCGAAGACTACCTGGATGACATGAAGTTGGAAATCACCGCGTATTTATCCAGGCTATATCAGAGCGATTTGAGCCAGTCAGAGGCCAAAGATATCGCGAGTTTGATGCGGATGACCGATAATATCGAAAGAATCGGTGATTCCGTGGAGAATATCGCCCAGCTTACTGAAATTATAATTGAAAATAATTTACCATTTACAAGTGATGCCCAAGCAGATCTAAAAACCATCTCGGAGCAGACCGTCGCCTTCCTTGATCTTGTAACAGATGGAATTCAGCATCCCATTAAGAATTTAATGGTGAAAGCCGATGAAATGGAAAACAGCATCGACCGGATGCAGGAGGAGATGCGCCAAGGTCACATTTCAAGGCTGCGCTCCGGTGAATGCGCTATCGATCCGGGCTTGGTGTTCATCGATCTGTTGATGAATTTCGAAAAAATAGGAGACTACTGTTTTAATATCGCCCAGGCTGCGGCGGGCATCAAGTAGATTCCCACGGGCTTGCGTCCGTGACTCTATGGAAATTATTCAATTCCTCCCCTAAAAAGGCCGGCTTGATCATGCCCCTAAAAGGGTCAATAACCTTCAAACGCTTTTATCTCACGGCAGAGCCTCAGAGTCGGCAGAGAAAGTTATTGCAGCGACCCCGGTCAAATGGCTTCCGGATTTCCACATATCTTATTCCTTTTCCTTTACCGTGAACCCGATTTTTTTTGGGTTGTCTTCATGAAGAATCCGTTAAACCAGATTTTACAAATCCTCAAAAAACGACACACAGTCTCATTTCAGGTATTGACAAAATGTATTGGTCTTGTGAATATGTAGCACTCTCATACATTTAGAAAAATGAAGGAAAAATCTTATGGCAAAGAAGACGATCGGCTTTGTTGGACCGGATGGCAGGACCTGTATGTGTGCCTATACGCTATCAACAGTTGAAAGTGAGAAGTATATCGGCGCCATAATCAAGGGTATGACGGGTATGGGCCCGGTAATGGATGCTGTTAGGGGAAAGAAGAACTGGACCCTGAAAATTTTCCCCATTGAAGGAAACTCGGTTGAGGATTACAAAACTGTAATCATAGAGGCGTTCGAAAACGGAGAAATCGACTATATTGTCATCATGCCTGAAGATCTGATTTATGAAGGGATTGTAGATGAACTCATCGAGGCGGGTTATGGTGACCGGGTCATCGGCCTGACAAAAGAAGCGGCGTTCATCGAAGGTGATAAGGTCAAGGCAAAGATCTGGATGCGAAGGGCCGGTGTGCCTGTTGCACCTTTCAAGGTGGCAGATGCGAAAAACCTGCAGCAAATTAAGTGCATTGTTACGAAATTCATACGCCGCCACGGCGGTGCTGTTTTCAAATATCCTTACAGTGCAGGCGGGAAAGGTTCCCGACCTGTTTTTCGGGTTGAGGATATTCTCGACGTTCGGAATATACTGCTGAAAGACTACAGCGAAAATTACCAGACCCTGCACGGCGACAATAAGTGGCCGCTTTTGATCGAAGCCTGGAAATCCGAAATTGAGATCAGTTTTACCGCCTTCATCGACGGAAATGGCAACTTCCAAATTCTCCCCACCGCCATGGATTATCCGCTCCGTTTTGAAGGGCCTCCCAGCCAGACGAACCCTGTCACAGGGGGTATGGCTGCAATCGGCATGCACCCTGCTGAAACGCCCGAACTTATAAAAATGGTCGGCCATAGCGTCATCCAACCTTTTGTAGAAGAGATGAAAAAGAAAGGTATTCTCCGTCCGTGTATCCTTTATCCGGGCTGTCGGGTATCCATCGATCCCGTTACCGGAAAACCGCTGGATATCCTCGTCTATGAAATGAATATTCGCGCCGGTGAACCGGAGATGCAGGTTGTTGCACGGCGACTCAAAAATCTGGGGGAACTGATTGTTGCCGCACTCCACGGTCGGCTCGATGCGGTCGAGCCGGATGTTCGCAGGGATCAAATTTCCATCTGTCTGGCACTGGTTACCGGCCCTGGCGGGCCTCAGGGGCAAAGGGGCTACCCTGATTCGTATACCAAGTATGAACCGGTTTTCATAAATTTCAAGAGCCTTTCTAAACGGGGAATCCTCATTGTCCCATCGAACATTAGCTGGGATAAAAAAAAACAACGGCTGATATCTGACGGGTCCCGGGTCTGTTATCTGAGCAAAAATGCTACGGTCAAACCCGGACAGAAGAGGGGTCAAGTGGCTGAAACACTCAGGGCTGCACTCTTTCAGGCATTCGATCATGGTCTTGTGAGGGTGGTTCCCCGTGAAGCAGAGGAAACTTTTGAGGCCGCGGAGATACTGTTTGGACAAGGCAATATCGCCGAAGCTGAATTTAAGAAAGCACAAGCCGCTTTTGAGAAAACGAATCGCCTCGATCTTCGCCGCGACCCTGGGCGGATTTATGAGGAGTGGGATCAACTTTACTTGGATTGGCAACTTGCCGTGTAATCCGAATTAGGAGAAATAACATGAAAGTGTTGGTCAGCGACAACCTGGGAGAAGCCGGTATCCGGATGTTGCAGGAAGAGGAAGGGATTGAAGTCGATGTCAAGACCGGACTGGATCACGAGGCGCTAAAAAACATCATCGGAGCATATGATGGCCTTATTATCCGGAGTGCAACAAAGGTGACCGAGGATCTTTTAAGCGCCGCAACCCGCCTTAAGGTTGTGGGCCGTGCGGGAATCGGTCTCGACAATGTGGATATTCCGGCGGCCACCAAGCGCGGAATCATCGTTATGAATACGCCCGGAGGGAATGTGATTACAACCGCCGAGCATGCCATCGGCATGTTGTTGGCGCTTTCACGCAATGTACCCGAAGGGACTGCATCATTGAAGGCCGGACGCTGGGACAAGAAAAAACTTCAGGGAAGAGAAATATTCAATAAAGTCCTCGGCGTTATCGGATATGGAAAAATCGGCTCTATTGTCGCCGATCGTGCGCGGGGACTGAAAATGAAGGTAATTGTCTACGATCCTTTTGTAACACCTGAGCAGATTGAAAAAGCCGGCTTTGAAAATGTTTCCCTCGAAGAATTATTCCGCAGATCCGATTATATCACGGTGCACGTACCCAAGTTCAAGGAAACCACCGGTCTGCTGAACAAGGACGCCTTTGAGCAGATGAAAGACGGCGTCATGATCGTAAACTGCGCCAGGGGCGGAATTGTTGACGAGAATGACCTTTATGCCGCCTTGCAGTCAGGAAAAGTGGCCGGCGCTGCCTTGGATGTCTTTGAGAACGAACCGCCCGGCATATGTCCGCTGATCGCGCATGAACGTCTGATTTGTACACCCCATCTCGGTGCTTCCACCCAAGAAGCCCAGACCAAGGTGTCAATTGATGTGGCCAGTCAGATCATTGATTATCTCAAGCATGACACGATTCTGAACGCCGTTAACGTCCCATCGGTAACCGGTGATCTTCTTAAAAACCTGAAGCCGATATTAACCCTTGCCGATCATATGGGCAGTCTCCAGACCCAGCTTATTCGGGGACCCATCGAAGAAGTCTCCATAGAATATGCCGGAGATTTCAAGGGGCTCGACCTGTCGCCGGTTACAATAGCGGTCTTAAGGGGTTTGCTGGCGCCTGTGGTCAAGGATGATGTCAATTTCGTCAATGCCCAGGTCCTTGCAAAGGATAGAGGTATAAAGGTCAAAGAGATTACCAGCGATGCGTCTGAAGAGTATATCAATCTGATTACCGTCCGTGTAACGACGCCTAAGGTTACCAACACGGTCTCCGGGACCATATTCGGCAAAAATAAAATGCGGATCGTTAAAATTAACAATTTTCGACTCGAGCTCATACCGCAAGGCCACCTGGCGCTGATATATACCCTTGACAAGCCGGGGGCCATCGGAAGTTTCTCGTCACTTCTGGGCGATAAAAAAATTAACATCGACCAGATGCATGTGGGGCAGGAAGAAACCGGAAAAATGAATATTATTTTCCTCAAAACCAGTGTCCGAATTTCCGATAATCTTGTTGAACAGCTGCTCGACCTGCCGCTGATTATATCGGTGACCCGACTTGAATTTGAAACATAGCCCGGCGGAACCCTGAAAAAAATATCCATGTGTTCATGAAATTTTCGAGCCGGCTTCCCGTCTTGTCAAAAGCAACACTGCAGCAAAAATCATCATGCCGCCCAGGATTTTGTGCAGCGTCATGGTCTCGCCAAGAACCATTATCGCCAAAGCAACGGTTACCACAGGTTCCAATGTGGAAATCATGGAAGCGTTTGCGGGATCGATTCTTTTGAGACCGGCAAAAAATGCTACAATGGCAAGGGCTGTGGACACCAGCGCAATGGCAAGCACCGAAACCCACCCGGTGGCCGTTCCTGGAAATTTTACGCCCTTTACAGCGACGATCCCGCTAAAAGCCACACCTGCTGAAATGATTACGATGGTCGAGGCAGGAAAAGCACCGGCTTTGGAGATGACTTTGCTTCCCACGACGATGTAGATTGAATAAAGAACTGCGGCCGTAATCGCCAGAATAATGCCGAGGTTCTGCCCGCTTCCACCGTCCAGTCCAATAATGAGTATGGTTCCCCCAAAGGTCAGGGAAAGCGCCACGAATTTAAGTAATGTGACCGGTTTTTTGAGAAAAATCGTTGCCAGCAGTGTAACAAAAGCAGGGTAAAGATAAAGAAGGATTGCCACCAGTCCCGCAGGTGCCATTGTCAGGGCAGTGAAAAAGGCAAAAGAGAGTCCCACATAACCGAGTGCTCCCATAAATACCAGTGTAATCAGCGTGCGTCCCCGCGGACAAGCCATACCTTTTGCGACCATGATCGCTAACATAAAAATGCCGGCAATGGTAAATCGTAGAAAAAGAACCGTAATAGGATCTGATCCTGCTTCATAGGCAAAGCGTGCAAAAATGGCCATGGCGCCGAAGGATACGGCAGATAAGGCGATGAGAAATACGCCATATAAACGATCCATATACACCGATTTTAAAATCTTAACTTCTGACCTTGTTGATTTTCCTGCCAATACTATTCCATTCTCTTTAACGATCCTTTTGGGTTTGAAAGTGAAGCGCTCCGTCGCCTCGCCTACGGAATCATCGCTTTGCTATACAGACGGACGGGGATTCAAAATTGAATAGAACCTGTTTTTAAACCTCCTGGCGAGCAATTTTGACCCTTTGGCCTAAAATGACCTGGCGAAGTGAGGCGTAAAATTTGAGGCCGCACCGTTGACACCCCTATTGATTAGGTATTTTTTTACGTATTTTATAATTTAAAAATCAGGCTTGATTTTTTTATTACCTCATCTAATTTCAGGCTTTACAGGAAAGCCCGTTTCCTCAACTGGCTTTTTAATTTCCTGGTTTTCTTTTTGCAAAGGGGGGGCTGCATGGGCCACCCCCCTTCCCTTAAATTCCTATAAAAAATAATATGTTCATTAACCATTAAAGCTCACGGTTAGGACAGCAGGAAAAAGTATTGTGGAAAAAAAGATATGCAACAACTGTTGGTATTTCACTCCTGCGCCCATCACCGATAAATCTTACGATGATTCCCGATCATCTGAAGGTTCCCCTTGTTGCGAGTTTCATGACGATTTCTTTGCAGTAACACCAGACAATACCTGTAAAAATTGGAAGAGTAACCAAGAGCGTCTGATCAGTATCATCAAAGTCCTCTACGGTGTATAAAATTCGTATCCTATGCTTGAAATGCGCAAACCCCAAGGTGTACGTTACGCGGACCTCTATCGTGAAAATGCAATAGCCCTCCCAGCGGTAAAAACGGCCTAATCCCCGTCGTATTCCTGGAAAATAATATGCCCGCAGGATTTGCAATGCGAGGCATTCTCATCGTGGTAGCGAAGACCACACCCCGGACAAAGCACCTTTTTTTTTGTGGAGATATAGATCCATTCCTTGACGATGCGGCTGATCTGCCAGGGTATGAGAATGATACCTGAAAGTATCATAAACACGGTGATCCATTTCCCGGCCTCGGACAAGGGCGTGATGTCGCCAAAGCCCACGGTTGTCAGCGTCACCACGGTGAAATAGAATGCATCCCCGAAAGTCTGGACATTGGGGTTTAACGGATTTTCAACATAAAAGAACAGGCCGGAAGATATGAAAAATATCATGAGTATGGTCAAAAAAAGCCGGATTAAATTCAACAGCCGGAGGGTGATACTCCCGAAGAAGAACTGAGGATCTGCGGTGAATCGGAGGAACCTGAATATCCTGAACACCCGGATCACCCGGATCATCTTTATAAATCCGAAGTTGGGAGTCACGCCGAACAGCGGAAGCACAAGCAGAGAGATTGTCGGCACAATGGCGATCAGGTCGACGATGCTGTAGATATCAACCAACTGTCTGAGTCTGTCTTTGGCTGCGTAAAGTCTTGCAACATACTCGACGATGAAAAACAGGACAATGATGACCTCTGTATTCCAAAGCAGACGGCGGGTGGCCTCGGACACGGGATAGGTTTCCATCACAAAAATGGAGCAGATCACCAGATTGAGGAGTATGATGAAGATATCGATGAATTTGCCCGGCGGTGTCTTGCAGTCGATCAAATAGAACTGGAGAGTTTCCCGAAAGGCCCGCGGCGCGGCCCTATTTTCTTTATTCGGATATCGGGTTGTCATGGTTTAGAAAGTGTCCCCCTTGTCTGTGGATGATTGATGTACTGGAAGCTGTTTCAAAACCTCCCGGTCGGCCGCAGGGCGGTTCACCAGATAAATACCCATACCCACCAAAACAAGCGCCAGCAGCAATCCACGGGTAATCGGCTCGTTCAGCAGCAGACCGCCTGCGAGCACGCCGAAAAGTGGCGTGAGAAAGGTGAACGATGCAAGACGCGAAGGGGGATAGTTTCGGATGAGCCAAAACCAAGCAAGATAGGTGATGAACGCAACCCAAACCGTTTGGTACACAAGACTTCCGACGATCAGGGGCGTCAACCGGACAATGCCGGCCTCACCTTTTGCCAGAGACCCCAGGGGCAGAACCACCGCAGAGACGGAAAGTTGGTAAAGCAGGGTTTTGCTCGGCTTGATCTTGCCCAGGGGGCTGGCCTTGATCAGAACCGTCGTGGCTCCCCACAAGATCGCCGCCACCGCCAACATGCTGTCGCCGATCAGCATTCGGTAGGTATGATACGTCAGTGACTCGCTGAACGCGACGACGGTGCCAACGAAGGCACAGCACAGACCGACCACTTGTATCATCCGCAGGTGTTCGCCCGGAATAAAGAGCTGTGCCCCCAACGCCACAACGAACGGCGACATATAAAGGAAGATGACGGCGCGGGATGCATTGGTATATTCGAGGCCCCAGTAGATCAGAACGAACTCTCCGGCGAAAAGAAGGCCCGCAGCGATTCCCCACCACAAGGTGCCGTCTCTCTCTAACATCGGCTCCCGGCGCACCATCATCCAGATCCAAATCAGGATTGTGCCGCCCATCGACCGGATACTGGATTGCAGAAGCGGCGAAACGCCATGGTTGGCAACCTTGATAGCCACCTGTTGCAGACCCCAGCTCGCACACAGTACAAGCAGGATCCCCATTGCGGTGAAGTCTAACATCTGATTCTCGTGTCTCAATTCATCGGTCTCCGGGTACCATCGTTTCGCGATTCTGCACGCAGTGAAGGATTATCGCTCATTTTCATTGAAATTTATTTTAATAAAACCTTTCCAATCCATATCAGACAAGCCTTTTTCCAAACAAAAGGTTGCGATACTTGAGTTAATATTTTGTATGCGCGCATTTCGGGTCTGGATCAGGCGCGCCCTTGAGATAAAATTTTCATATATTCCCTTTGCACCGTCTCTTTTCCATATTCTCTCTCCAAGCGGCGAACGATAAAATGCCCACGGGCTGCGTCCTGGAAGTGGTCTACGAAGAGGAGATTGATGGTCGCACCGCCGAGTGCACCGATAACCGGTACTGCCTGGACGGCCATCTTTTCAGAGACCACTGCGCCAAAACGAGATGCAAGCTGTGTGATCAACCGTGCGATGGGCGGTGCACTTTTCTCCGTTAAACCTTTGGTGGCGATATGTTTTGCAGCATCGCTCACCGCCTTTGCCAGGGCGGCACGCACCGCGAAGTATCCGGTCTCTGTCATATCGTCGGCATCCGATCTCCCACCCAGAGCGAAGACTTCAAGGCAGGCCAATCTTGCTTGAAGCGTTGCGATGTCCTCCCCTTCACTCCTCGCAATGTCGGCAATCGACCGAAGAATTATGGACGTCGACACGGGAAGTTCGACCGCGAGGGCCGGCAATCCAAAGGCGCCGCCGATGGCACCGCTTAAACCGCTTGCAATCTTGTGGGTCAGAGTCGATGCTGGGCCTTGGAACCCCTCTCCCATGGTTCTAACGGAGAGAACCAACAGTTTGTTCAGCGTAGTTTGTACGGCACCCTGAATTTTTCCGGATGCTGCGGCGGACAGCGAATCCATGACTTTTTCAACGGGCTGACCGATAACGTTGATAATTCTGGAAATGAAACTCGGGTTTTCAAGGAGTTCCACTGCACGTCTAAGGTCTTGGCGGTCTTTTCCTTGGATGGGCATGAAACAATTTCTCCGGATTATTTTTAGAGACAACGGGTAGGAGCGAAACTCGCGTTAAAAATTTAACCAGAGTTCGATGGCCCCTTTTCGAGCGTTGGGATATTTTTGACTCAAATTTTTGATTTTGATATTTGTATTTTTAAGGTTGATCAAAGGGGCCATGAACTGTTTTAAATGATTTTTTAAAAGGAGTGCCCCTGCTTTGTCTTCTTTGTGAAAGTAGCGAACATCACTATTTGGATAATCGACTCTTTCAATCCCAAGCACCCCGAAGCCGCTATTTTCAAGTGAATCCGCCAGCGCTTCCATGAGTTCTTTTTTCTCTTGGCTGGAATAATGGAGATAAATAGTGTACTTACCCCGTTGCATTCCATCCTCGGCTCCGTTTAATTCGGCTTTTTTTTCATACGACGGTACTGTCGGCATGTCTTCGATTTGCTTTTCTTCATTCAACAGGTATCCCGCCGACACGAGTCGGGGTGCCGTCGACGCTTTTTGTTTCAACTCGAATACCGTTTTACGGGCTTTTTCTGTGTCCCGGACAACCCGGCCAATATTTTTATTCGAGTCGACAATCGATGGCGTGTCCGTTGATGTTGATTGGGTGTCGCCGTATTTATCCGTATCCCGGGCGTGTCTGCCAGATTTTAGAGGATAATACAGAAGGCCGAGAACCATCAACGACACCATGGCAAAAGCGATATATTGAATTTTTCTCCGTGAAGAATTTATTGCGGGTTCTTTTGCGGCACCTTGGTTTAGGGTCTCTATATTTTCCTGCGCTTTTCTGTCATCGATTTTTTCGTTCCACAAGGGGCGTTTATCAATGCATTCTTTTATAATCTTTCCATCTATTTTTTTTACGCCTTTATGGTATCCGACCCATAATGCATGATCGCAAATCATGTTGACCAAACTCGGACACCCTTTGGCAACCGCGTAAATTTCACCGATTGCACTTCCGGTGAAAATACTTTTTACACTGCCTGCGACATGGAGGCGATGAAAAATATATTCACATATTTCTGCGCCCTTCAAAGGCTTAAGGGGGTAGCTGAAGGTGATTCTCTGTTTTAAATCCCGATTCTTTTTCTTGGAAATAAGATCGACAAATGCATCCTGACCCACAAAGACCATATTGAGAAGTTTTTTATTCCGCCGTTCGATATTCGAAAGGCGTCGTATCTGGTTGAGAAGCGTTTGATCGAGCCTGTGCGCTTCGTCGATGATCAGTACGACATTTTTATTTTCCGCGTCGCAATCGTTCAAAAAACGACGGAACGATGTTAATGAATCCCCCTTGTCGCCGGACTTTGTATGGATATTGAATTCATGGGCAACAAAGTTGAGAAAGTCTCGTGGTTCCATCCTTGGGTTGGTGATGTTGGCCGTAACGGTGTTTTTGTCAAAGCACTTCAGCAATGCATTGACGAGGGTGGTTTTTCCCGTTCCGACGTCGCCGGTAACAAGAAGGAAGCCCTCGTTGTCTACGGCGGCATATTTCAAAACCGTAAGGATGTCCTTGTGACGCTCGCCAAACCAGATAAATTTTGGATCCATGTTCATCTGAAAAGGCAGCTCTTTTAAACTGTAGTGTTCAAGGTACATTCTTTTTGCCTGTTTGAACCCCTCTGCATTGAAACCGATAATCAGAGATACCGTGCCATTTTCATCATGATCTCATGCTTCTGAATGGCCCCGGGCATGGTTTCCGTTAACCGGCCGTTATCAAAAACAAGGAGCTGCGGGACGCTGAGAATATTGTATTTTGAAGAGATCGTCGGGCTGGAATCCACGTTTAATTTGCCCACCCTGATTTTCCCCTTTGCATCTTTTGCAAAATCATCGATAACCGGCATGGCGGCCTTGCATGAGGGACACCAGGGTGCCCAGGCAAAGACGAGGGCCGGCAAGGGGGATTTGAGCACACGACGGTCAAAATCGCTCTCCGAAAGCATCAGGGGCTGAGGCACGAACAGTTCTTCCGTATCGAGCATCGCCCCGCATTTTCCGCATTTGGCACCGGCATCGATTTTCCCCACAGGGATTCTGTTTCGGGTCCCGCACGCCATACACCGAAAAAGAAAAGGTTCGCCGGCGCCGGCCGGATCCATCTCCAGCGGAGTCCCGCACTTGCCGCACTTTGCGGTGCCTTTCATCTTTTCATGAGACATTCTGTTCTTTGCGCCGCATTTTGAGCATCGGACCAGATGTTCATGGCTCGTGTTCATCCTGTTTGCTCTCCCAGTCTGTTTACGATCAATTAGGGTGTTAGGTTCCTGAGTATACCCGTCAACAACCCTTTCCCGGCTTCCACCGACGTCAGATCATAGACCCCGGCCACAAATGTCCCCGCCTGTTTCACGATAATGGTTTTGTGAAAAGGCTCCTCTGAAACAAAACTGTGCATCCCGAATCCTTCCAGGGGCAGACATGCTTTCTCTGACTTTTCTAGAAAAGACCGGTGGTGTTCCACGGCCATGACGGCATCCCTGTATGACGGGAAAAAGGCAACGAATGCCGTGACTTTTTTACCTTCAATTCGATATTCGCACACCATTCCCCTGTCCAGAAATGCATGGCCGAGTATTCCGCCCCGTATATAGCGCTCCGAACCGGCAATTCTTGATTTCTCAGGGAAATAGGAGAGTTCGTGGGGCAAGGAATCGTCACCCGGCAAATGGGCTGCAACCATTGATGCCATATCCTTGACCACGCGTTTTTCATTTTTTTCGGTGATATAGGTTTGGATTTCAACATAAAATCTATCTTTATGGAAAGCAACGTAGTCGTCGGAACCAAAAGAGCCTGTGCCGATGTTCAAAGAAGGCGCCTGGCTGTCTCTTCTGGGCTGAAATACGCCAAAGGCATTCAACTTGTCTCCCATGTCGTAGATATCGACCGTCACCGAATCCATGCCGCCGGAAACAGGAGAATAGTTTGCCCCTGTCAGCGCGATAAACCCGTACGCAATAAAATAGTCTGCTCCGCCGTTAATATATTCATAAAGATTTTCGGGAACATAGCGGTATGGCTCCCCTTCCGGCTTCCATCCCGGTACCGGCAGCCTGGCGGTAAAAATGGCCTCGACGTTGGATTCCGCCGCACTGACCACACTGGCTCCGGTCAAAATCCACAGAACAACAAGAAGTTTTATGCAATAGCCCAAGCCGGCATCCAGCCGCATCGGCCGGCGTTTAAATAAAAGTCGTATGTGCATAACGCATTCGTTCCGAAATTTTTATCCCGTTAATGCATCTGCAGACCGGGGTGGAACAGCGCATACACGCCAGAGCATTCTCTGCGGTGGACAGCTCCCGGTACGTCTTCCGGCCCAGTTCAAAGTCCTGGTAGCCCTCCCAGTACATGAGGGAACGGTGAATCGTGTGAATGTCGACGGCATTTTTACATGACGAAGTACACGCGCCGCACCTCAAGCAATAGCGTTCCTTAATGGCATCATAATAAACGGCAAGCGTCTTACGATGACTCCACCCCATTTTCATTCCGATAACCCCGGAGTTTTCTGCAAGCTGCTGCCTGTTAACCATGCCGGGGATAGCACAGTCTACAAATTCCCGGTCCAGAACCCATCTCAGGGCTGCCTGATGAGGATTGAGAGATTCACGGGCCCCCGGTTCATATCCACCGGCCTGGGTCTTCATGGCAACAATACCCACGTTTTTATTGCGCGCACGCTTCAAAGCATCGATGTGCGCCTTTGGACTCTTATAATTAAGGGTTGCCAGAAACACATCATAGACGTCGGTCTTTAACGCCTGATCCACAGTGTCCACATACGTCTTGCCTGCCGAATGGAAAGAGATGCCCACAAAGCGTGCCTTTCCGGTTTTTTTCATTTTTTGACAAAAGCTCAGCATTTCATCATGCACCGGCCAGTCCGGGTCGTTAATGTTGTGGAGAAAAAGAACATCAACGTAGTCGGTCTGAAGTCTTCTTAGGCTTTTTTCCATTTTGGCTTCCAGGGATTTTTGATCGTTTAAACGTTTCATCCCCAAGCGCTTATGGTACGGCGGGATTTTAGTGGCGATAAAGACCTTTTCTCTGCCATACTGCTTGAGCACATCCCCGAGCATCTTTTCATTGTTGCCTCTCTGGTAACTATGGGCCGTATCGAAATAGTTTATTCCCATGTCCAGAGCTTCGAACAAAACAGCAGGCTCGGCAAGCCGCATGACGCCGAAGCTGAGGGCCGACACCTTCAGACCGGTTCTGCCCAGCGTCCGGTATTCCATGTCCATCTTATTATCTTTGGAAGCATACTTTTTGTGGGGGTTCCCCAAGGCATGACCGGCGGTGAGCGTATTGACATACAGGCTGCTGCAGGTACCTGCAACGGTAAGATTTCTTAAGAATCTGCGGCGTGTTAATTTTTTTCCGGTCATTTTACCTCCAACGGGTCAAGCCAATGAAGCTCTCCGCCGCCCCGTAGAAACGGAATCTCGTCCTTACCCCCCCACAAGCCGACAAGGTATTAAAAAAAATCAAATATCGACCCACATATCGGCTTCATTGCCGCAATGGGTGCAGGTCCCCGAACCTTTGACCTGCTGTTTCTTCGACTTGCTCTTTTCCGGCTCATTTGACGGGGTTTCTTCCGTGTGTTCGTGGATATCTTCCAAGGTGCAGGTAATGACCATTTCAGATTCATTTCCGCAATTTTTACAGGTACATGTCTGTTTTACTGTTTTAACCGTATTGCTCATTTTAAACTCCTTTCATTATCCGATGGTCAAATCATTTTTGCACAGCAAGCTGTCTTTGGAATCGTCTGGATTATCGAGATGTTTCCTATGTTTTTTTTATTCCAATAAACCCTGCGGTCATCAAGGCAATACCCAAAATATATGCGTACTTTCCATTATCAACAAAATAATACCCGGTAACTAAGAGGATAACACCTATCAATCCTATGATACAAAACAAATTTCTCATTTTATTTCCAGATCCGTATCCCGATAAATAAAACACGGCTAAACGCAGGGGGTGCAAATTCCAAGTTATTCGATATGGAAATATCCGTAAAGCTTTATTAAGCGATCTGATTAAATTTATTCACTAAAACGAGAAAATGTCAATAGGCGTCTACCCCAACGCCAACATGGCATCCCCTCGCTGCCGGTAAATGAAGATTGACTTTGAAACACGTCCATGGTTTTAAATCGGATCGGAAAGTGAAAAAATCGATATTTGTTCCCGATAGGAATGGTTCTGAATGATGAGCAATAAAATTTATGACGTAATTATCATCGGCTGCGGCATCATGGGCTGCGCCACCGCAGATTTTTTAAAGCGGGCGGATGACAAACTCGACGTGGCGGTCGTGGAGATGGATCCGACGTATTCCAGGGCCATTGGGATGCATGCAGCACCGGTATATGCATACATTTCCATGATGGTGTAAGCCTTCTGACGTTCTACGTTCAAGTTGTCCATCGTCTCATATATACTATTGATGTCGATCTGGGTCATGAAGTAGTGATCAACATCGTCTGGTTCAATGGAGAGTTGGTGACAAAGAGAGAGGATCATCCTTGTCCACGTCTCTGCATTCTTCTTTTTAGGAAACTTCCTGGTAAACTTGAAATAATGATCTCCTCTGGCCAAGGCTTCTTGGGAGATTGGATAATGAGTACCTCCCGCGTAGATCCCCATCCACTCATGAAACTCTCCCTCCGTATGTTGCTTGGCCCCCAGGAAACCTCGATTCCCGCTCTCGACCAAAGACAACAAGACGGCCCCCGCTCCATTAGCAAAAAGAGTTGCCGTTTTCTTGTCTCTCTTGTCCAAATACTTGCTCATTGCGTAGCCACCAATGACAAGAATATTCGAAAATTCAGTGCTTGATCTGATATATCGGCTTGCCACGTCCAGCCCCGCAACGAAGCTCGAACAGGCAGCGTTCAAATCAAATGCACCGGCGCTTGTTGCTATCAGCCGGTTAAATCGTATTTTTTGAATTGTCCTTTGAATAACGATAGGAGAGGTACGCCCTGACACACAATAATACCCTTAAATGGTATCGTCGCTGGAAGGCATCGAGGTTTAAATGGCGAAATATACAGTGTGGTTCATCGCAAATC
>DATKWE010000132.1:0-6649 GCA_035529735.1 Desulfobacterales bacterium
CCGCGGGATTTTGAGTCCCGTGCGTCTACCAGTTTCACCACTCCGGCGTAAATCACCTTTTATCCAAGCTTTATACCGGTTGTCAATAAAATAGAATCGGCCGGAATTTTATTTTTATCCAATGGGAAATCTGTAGGGCGCTCTTTTCGAGAAATCCTGGCTAATCCAAATTTCTCAACAACTCTGCGTATATTTCTATGGGATGTTTGATCCGTATTTTCTCGCCGGACTTGGACAGCATATCCGAAATTTGGAGCATACAGGCCGGACATCCGGTGGCAACCATCGAACATCCGGATGCTCGGATATGGTCCATTTTTACGTTCCCGATATGGGCCGAAAGATCATAATACGCCAGATTAAAGCTTCCCCCCAGCCCGCAGCATCTGTCGGATTCAGACATTTCTATCAGCCGATAGGCCGGATTGGCATCGATGAGAGATCTGGGTTCGGCAGATACGCCCAGCGATTTTTTGAGATGGCATGGATCATGATAGGTCACATCCACGGGATCGGTTCCATCAACGACTTCAAGTTTTTCCAGTCCCACCCTCGATACCAGGAACTGGTTGATATCAAGAGTTTTTTGAGCAATTGCCGCCACTCTGCTTTTAACATAACCGGAATTTTTATCCGCCATCATCGGCCATATTTCCGTTATCGTCGACGTACAGGTGGCACAGGATGTTACCAGGTAGTCAAATTTTTCGGCATCGAATATTTCCAGATTATGGCGGACAAGACGGTTAAAGGTCACCGTGTCTCCTGAGGAGATTGCCGGTATCCCGCAGCAAGCCTGCCCTTTGGGCATAAAAATTCCAACACCGTGATGATGGAGAACGTCGACAACATCTTGGGCGATATGGGGAAAACTTTTATCCAAAAGGCACCCCACGTAAAAAGCCACTTTAATGCCGGAACGGCCTTTGTTGGTATTCAAAGATGGAATGCGACGGTGAAAAGGGATCTTGGCCAGCGGCGTAAAATGCCGATTCCCAATCAAAGGAGAAACAAACCGGACACAGGAGGTACCGATCAGTTCATTGGCCGGTTTGGTGAAAATTTTCTGAAATTTTGATCCCCACGACGCCATCCGGTCAAAAATTTCAGGGTGGGACAGCATCCCTCTTAAAATCAATTTTTTGGCCGGAGACAGCCCCATGAAACCGGTAAGAATCGCTCGGGCCTTAATAAAAATTTCCATGACGCTCACACCGCTGGGACAATTGGCGGCGCATGATCCGCAAAGAAGACACCGGTTTAGACGTTCGTACACGCCTTTGGGATCATTGAACATTTCCTGCAAAAGCCCATCGAGGAGCGCTAGTTTACCCCGGGCGACGTCTGCTTCAAGGCCGGTTTCCGAAAACAGCGGACAGACCGCCTGGCACATGCCGCACCGCATACAAACCCCCAGTTGATGTTCCAGATCCCGCATAAGTTCTGCGAGCATTTTCATACCGGGCATTGGGCGTCTCCAGGGTCGGGCATTTTTTTATTTTCAATGTCCATCGTTAATTCCTAATTTTTTTGATGAAATATCCGCCCTATTCCTCTATCGCTACACCCTTAAATGTCAACAATAAAAACATAAAAGGCACCCTGGAAATTCTTTGTATACGCTTTGTATCTTGGGGAAAAATCCCACGGGTCGGGATATTCCCCTATTAAAATGAACCTTTCATCTTATGGACATATTTTGATTAAAAATCGATAATAAAGGTTGCCGCGGCCTGAAGAGACGGGATCCAGGCCCCGGTTAAACAGAAAGGACAGACCGGTTTCAACGGGGTAAACTTTGCTTCAAAAAGCTTGCGGGAAATGCGCTTGTCCGGTTGAATCCCCGAAATTCAACCCGGCGAGCTGTTGCAGTTCAAGAAGGGCGCGGGAGGCTGCATTTCTTGCGCTTGTCCGGGGGGTGGTTCTTCAGATATGGAGGGCCATCCTTTTGTCATCTTGCCGTACCTTCACAGATCCGCCATACCAGATCATGTCGAATAAAAGGAGTTAAAAACGTCTCGATCGATTCAAACCCGGTTATTTATGCAACCACAGAGCAAACATACTGTTTGCAGGGTTTCCGCTCGTTTAGCGTTGCAGATATGTCACACACAACATTTAACCCAAGGAGGAGAACATGAGCGACAGCGTTTACAAGATCATCGAGCTGGTTGGAACGAGTGGTGTTTCCTGGGAGAAAGCTGCTGAAAATGCGGTGCTAAAAGCAAGCGGGTCCCTGCGAGATTTGAGAATCGCAGAAATATCAAAACTCGACATGACCATTAAAGATGGAAAAGTCGAATCCTATCGTGCCAGAGTGACGCTTTCTTTCAAATATAAAGATTCCTGATTTGCCGGAACACACGTTCTCTGAAAATTGTGTGATTCCAACAGCGACGGCATTCTCCGGAGTCAAACGTATGATGCCTTTTGGAGGGTTATAGAGAAGCGGGACGTTCGGCAAGTTGTTGCGGATGGTCCCAATAAGATTCAGCCGGCAGCTGACTGAAAAAGGGTGCTGATTCTTGCACCCTTTTTTTATGAACCCGAGATCCCGCTTCTGCAGGCGGCGTTGCGCCCCGAGTGCTCCGGCAAATTTTGGGCAGCACACAACAATGTTTGAATATCAAGGTAAGATTATGATACAAAACCATTGAACTGTAGCAGAGAGCGCCGTCCCGGCGGCGACGGGACGGGTTGCCAAGGCGCTCAAAACATGGCAAACTTCGCTCATTTAGGGTTAAAGACCACCGGAGATTCTTTTATGGCCAAAAAGCCGACCTATAAGGAATTGATACAAAAGGTAAAAAAGTTGGAACAAGAAGCGATCTGCCGGGAGCAGGCCGAAGAAGCGTTCCGGAAGAGCGAAGAAAAATACAGATTGCTGGTAAAGAACCTTCCAAGTATCGTGTACAAAGGACACGTTGACTGGTCGGTTGAATTCTTTGATTCAAAAATTGAACAACTGACGGGATATTCGGTCGATGAATTTAATCTCGGGAGACTTAAGTGGAAAGATATTGTTTTAAACGAAGATATTGAAAATTCCAAAGAGATTTTTATCCGGGCACTCAAATCAAATAGGTCCTATATCAGGGAATACCGAATCGAATCCAAGGCCGGGAACATACATTGGATACAAGAAAGAGGACAAATAATTTGTGACAACACCGGAAAAATTGAATATGTCAGCGGCGTCTTTTTTGACATTACCGACTACAAACAGGCCGAGGAGGAGTTGCGAAAAAGCGAAGAGATGGCACGGGCGCTTTTGAATGCCACAACCGATGCCGTCGTTTTGCTGGATTCTCGAGGAACGATTCTGGATATCAACGACACCTATGCACAGCGGTTTCAAAAGCATAAAGACCACATGCTCGGCTTGTGTATTTGGAATCTGTCTCCCCCGGAGGTAATCGTTCTTAAAATGGCGAATGTCCAAAAAGTATTTGAAACGGGCCGGCCGGTGCGAATTGTGGATGAACAGAAGGGGATTTGGAATGATACCAACATTTATCCGGTGTGCAATGCCAAGGGGGAAGTGATGCAAGTGGCTGTTTTTGCGCAAGACATCACTGAACGAAAAAAAGCTGAAGAACATGTTCACACCCTCACGCAGCAGCTGATGAAAGTCCAGGAAATTGAGCGTCAGCAGATTGCTTACGACCTGCACGACCACCTCGCACAAGACCTTTCACTGTTGAGAATCGGCCTTGAAACCCTTTTTGACAGCCATCCATCGATACCTTCGGCGGTCGAACAAAAGGCTTCGGAATTATCAAAAACACTCCGGAGATCCATATCGGCTGTCCGGGATATGGCGTACGATTTACACCCTCCGGGACTCGATCAACTTGGGATTGCCCACACCGCCTATCAATACTGTGAAGAATTTTCTGAAAAAAGCGGCATTAACATTGACTTTTTTGCCGCAGGCCTGGATGATTTAACGATCCCCAACAACACGGAAATCAACCTGTACCGCCTGATTCAGGAAGCCCTTTGGAACATTAAAAAGCATGCAGATTCAACAAATGTAACCATCAAGCTGGTGGCATCTTTCCCTTACATTATCCTCCGCATAGAGGACGACGGCAAAGGATTTAATATCAAAGACCGGCGGGCCGCGGCTTCGAAGGAGAAACGGATGGGACTTCGGAGCATGGAGCAGAGGGTCCTTCTTCTGAACGGAAAAATGAGGATTCAATCACGCCCAAAAGAGGGCACCAAAGTGTATATCGAAATCCCCTACAAGGAGAAAAAACGTGGTTGAAAAGAAAAGTATATTGATCATCGACGATCACCCGCTTTTCAGGGAAGGACTCAAGACAATTATCGGGAGCGATCCCCGTTTTAAGGTGATCGGTGAAGCCGGAACCGGCCGCGAAGGGCTTCAAATGCTCAAAAAACTTAACCCTGATTTGACGCTGGTGGATATATCCCTGCCGGATCAAAGCGGCATTCAACTCACCCGCGATATACGACGTCTCTTTCCTGAAACCAAAATTTTGATTGTCAGCATGCATTCTAAAATCGATTATATTGCCGAGGCGTTCCAGGCCGGAGCCACCGGATATGTGGTCAAGGAATCTGCGGCCAAAAGACTCCTGCAGGGACTCGAATCGGTTGCAAACGGCAATTATTTTCTGGACAGCTCCGTCTCCCATGCCGTTGTTGAAAACCTGATGAAGTTCCCTTTAAAAGAAGCAAAAATAACGGATGCAGACTACGCCACCTTAACGCCCCGGGAGCAAGAAGTCATGCGCCTGCTGGCAGAGGGACTCTCCAGCAAAGAGGTTGCTGAAAAACTCTTCATCAGTCCCAAGACGGTTGAAAACCACCGCGCCAACATCATGAACAAGTTGGACCTCCACAGCACCATTGAATTGATCCGCTATGCCGCAAAGCTCGGTCTCATCGATGTCGATCTCTGGAAGGAATAATTCCTGGATCTCGTATCCCAAAATTGAGAACGCCGTCGACGTCTCCCCACGACATTCGGGACAAATTCCCGGCAAATAGGGTTTTCCCCTACCAAATTGAGCCCCTCTCTCTATGGACAAAAGGAATCACAACTTGTTAATACACATATAAAAACCACCTTTGAAATGTCCTTTGAATACCTTTAGATATAGGGGGAACTATGATCTCTTCTCCATGTAAAAATTGTATCCGGGAAAATCTTCCGAAGGACACGTGTGCTAAAAATTGTAAATTGTTGAAAGCCATACAGGATATTGAGGTATCGTCTGAAAAATGGACCGATGGCAGTGGAATCGACTATACCGAAGAGTATAATTGTTCCATATCCCTTTCGTTTTGAAGCAACGCTGTCTTTTTATGAACAGCCCGCTGAGATGCTGCTTCTAAAATTCAGGACAACCGCCGGTTCCAACCTTACCGGCGCAGCAGCTTCGCTCAGCTTAAAAACCCATTTTTTTCGCCGCGGCGAGAAATTTCGAGCAACAACATTACTTGATATATGCCGGTAAGAAAAAATCATAATAATTTGAATGCTGCTGGAAGGCATAAGGCGGACACCAAGATATCATCGGCAGCATCCGCCGAGATAGGGCAGGATGCTAAAAAAAAGAATTACCTTGATATGGCGGCCTTGATTAGAAGTATTCAGCGCACTGAAGGGCAAACGGACTGTTTCCAAAAGGACCTGATCGACTGCGATCAGACGGATTGCAAGTGGCACGCCTTCTGCCTGGAAGGGCATTCGGTCTTGGGAAAAAACGAAACATAGTGTTTAACATGGCAAATTCGCAAACCAACCCCACGACCCCGCAGGCTCCGGTATCGTTCCAATTTGCATCCAGATCCAAGGTTTAATGCGCAAAACCCACGAGAGGTGAACCTTGCGCCGTCTGTCAATTCCTTAAACCGGATCCTCTTCTCTTTATTTAAATCGTTTCCTAACATTGAGACCTTTGAAAAATGTTCATTTTTGTTCGAGTTCAAGGAAGGCGAAAATTTTAATCCGCCACCGAACTTTGGCGGATTAACCACAGGAATACATTGTGTATTTCGAGGATAAAGCTAAAGCTTCACTTCGTGCACAATTTGAGCCTGACGCAGAAATTGGGCAAAAAGGAGCGTTTTGCAAAGGTCTCAGCGTTGTGTCTCACCACCCGTAGGGGTGGTGTTCAGTCCCTGCCGGCAAAAAAACCTCGACCTTTTTGCCCGAAATATTGGACCCGAAATCGAACGGGATTTCATTCTTAAAACGGTGAAGCACCGGCAGGGACCCAGCCTTCTTGATTTTCACATGGTTTCCAACCTTTCTGGAAACTTTCTCGGTCTTGTTGATATAATCCATGTTGTATACTATAGGAACCGTGGTCACCCGATAACCGCCATATGAAATTCATTGATCGACTTTAGGTACGTATTCAGGAGGTGTGTTTTCTCGTGTAACGATACCTGCCCGCTCGTGCCTCGCATGGCAGGCGGGTCGGCGGAGTGGCTTCGTCATTTCAATGACCAGACACTTAGACAACGGAGTGAAACGGGGAAGCACACCCCCTGAATACGTACGACTTTAGAATGGAGCCCGAAAGTATCCGATGTTTTTGATTGCCGGTGTTTCTCCCAAAACAATAGTGATTGACAATACCCCCAGGCGCTGCCCGGTTTGCGGTTG
>DATKWE010000133.1:0-14074 GCA_035529735.1 Desulfobacterales bacterium
TGACTCCTTGTTCATGAACACCTCCTGTTATAAAGTTGATGTTCATGAGCTTGAATCTGATAGCTATTCGATTGTCAAAGAACTACGTGTAATCAATGTCGTGGCACTTCGTGCTGTTATCGATGTCGTGGCACGTGTCAATTAGCAACTAAATTTCCTGTTTTATAATCTATCATATCAACTTTTTTGTAAAAGGCCGTTAACAATATGTTGAAGTATTATTTTTTATTCGCTATAGTTTCCATGCACCGTAATAACTATTTGTAATGCATAAAGAAAGAATATTTTCAAGTGGACAGCCATATCCGAAAATAGGCATAATAGAGACGACTTATACTCTGAAAGCAACACCATGTCGAACTGAACAATGCCGATATAGATGTTGATGATTTTCCGTCCTTTGAAAAGATCAATTTGGCCTGCTTAAGGATGGTCGGTCATTGTTTTTTTCCGCTGAAATATCATTTGTATTAATTTATCGTAAAGGGTTTCCGGCTTATGGACATCTGGTTTGTCGTTATGGAACTGGTAATGCTGCTGGGCGGTGCTTTCATGATGGGCGCCGTGGCCCAGCGCCTGGGGCAAAGTCCCATAATAGGATATCTTCTGACGGGGATCATCGTCGGCCCACTGCTGTTTAACACGGCTCTTGTCAACCAGGCCTCGGAACTGGGGGTCGCGCTGCTGTTGTTTTCCATCGGTCTGGAATTCAGTTTCAAACAGCTAATGAAAATGGGGCGGATGGCATTCGGCGGGGGAACGCTCCAGGTGGTGTTGACCATTCTAACGGTTTCCCTGATAACGGTTAACATGTTCGACCTGCCCCGAGCGTTCACGCTGGGAGCCATCGTAGCGATGAGTTCAACCACCATGGTGCTGCGGCTGCTGGTGGACCGTGTGGAAATCGATTCGGTCAAAGGCAGGACATGCCTAGCCATTCTTCTGCTCCAGGACATAGCCATCGTACCTCTCGTGCTGATGGTCAGCTTCTTTACACCGGCTGCGTCAGAGATAAATATCGGTCTGCATATCCTCAAGGTTAGCCTGTCAGTTATCGGGTTGGCAGTTGTTTTCTACCTACTGCTCTATCATCTGGCCCCGGCACTGCTGAGCGAGGCGAAACTCTTTGCCAATCGGGAACTGACCGTACTGCTGAGTATCACTGTGGGTTTCGGCGCAGCTTGGGTCGCCCATAAACTACACATCTCCCCGGCACTGGGCGCTTTTGTTGCAGGCATGCTGCTGGGAGAATCACCTTTTGCCACCCAGATCCGATCCGATATCGGCTCGATGCGCATTATTATGGTCACCCTCTTTTTTGCCTCGGTGGGCATGCAGGCCAAGCCCATATGGTTTATCAAACACTTGCACTGGGTAGCACTCGTTTCGGTAATCGTTCTGATCCTGAAAACCGGGATTATTTATATTGTGGGCCGTTTATTCAGCCTCGAAAACCGACAAGCCCTTGCCACGGGCATTACTATGAGTCAGATCGGAGAGTTTTCATTTGTGCTGGCAGCCACTGCCCGCAGGGGCGGTGTGCTTCCAGCTGATATCGTTGACCTCATTGTGTCGGTGATCATTGTACTGATGCTGGTCACCCCATATCTGATTGCCAATGCCGATGCAATGACCGAGCGGTTACTGACACTGATTTTTAGAAAGAGGCCTTTGGCGGCAAGCACTTCTCCATCCGGGAAGGCCGAACCGGCCAACCGAGTGCTGGTGGTGGGACTGGGGCCGGCCGGGCGCCAGGTTGTGCAGACACTTGTGGCGCAGCGCTTGGAACCCGTGATAATCGACGTTAATCCCAAAAGCCGCGAATATGCCCGACAACAGGGCCTTCATCTTCATCTAGGGGATGCAGGTCAAGAAGAGATTTTGATACATGCGGGTCTGCTTGACGTGTGCATGGTGGTGGTGACGGTTCCCGATCCCCATGCTGCTGTCAGGATCGTGGAAATCATTCGCCGGCTTAGACCCCATGTGCCCATTGCGGCTCGGTGTCGATATAACCGGCACGTCGCCGATCTCCAGGGAGCAGGCGCCGACATCGTCGTCGATGAAGAGGTCACAATGGGAAACATGTTAAGCCGACAGATCATAGATTATCTAATGAATGGCTCGGCCGCCGTGGTGGCCTGCCGCCTCGGCGGACAAACCCTGGAATCGATCACCGAAAAGAGATCGTAGCCGATGTTAAGGTTTGCATATATCGTAAAGTCCACAAAAAATCAAAAGGACGAACCCCGAGAAAAGAATTTGCCCTATAGCGAAAACCATATCACAATGTTTTAAGGCATCAAAAACCTGTCCGATATTGCAGTAGTCGTCACAACTATGGCTTGGTGATACGGCATTGAGCTATCACAGAAAAATCTGGCTACTGATAGCTTTATTTTATTGCAGGTATCTCAGGTTCGCCCGATATTTTAATATTGGAGATATCACCGATCTACACCAACCCCCTAAATCCCAAAATATTGTATAGCTGTTTAAATAAGAAAAGCGTGAAATTTTATCATCGATTCACGCTTTCTCATTATTTCAAAAAAAGAATATTTTAAATCTGATATTACACAGCACACTCCTGATACTTATATAGAACACAAATAATCCCAAGAATCAATTTAGATCGTCATCTTTGTAGTATTTGGTACCTTTCCCCGTAAGTTCAAGTGCGAGTCCGTCGTCGGTGATCTGGTACAACAAGATATCCACATCTACGGCAATTGCTCCGGCAACATCACCACCTTTAGTACCAGTTTTTGCAGCGGCTGTTGCTTGGCCGCCAAACTCCCAGCCCGAATTAATAAAATCATTCAAAGCCTTCTTGCTTTTAAACACCCAGACCTGCCTGAATTTCTTCGCACCCAAGCCGAGTCCTACCTGTCCTTCAATCATCTTCATAAAGGTTTCCTTTTTGGTTGCTTTATCGATCACCAGTCCTTTGCCCGTGCCACTGCCGAAAAAAAAGATCTTCATGCCAAAATTGCTAAACACAGCATAACCAGCAGACTTTGAGATCGCTTTTTGTGCAGCCGGTTGTAGTTTGTAAAGCTTGGCCAGGGTCTCTTTCGCCATATTGCGAAGTTCCGCCTGTTGTTCTTTCTTTGAGGGCTCTTTCGCCAGAGCCGTCCCGCTTAGTCCGATTCCTATTCCGAAAGATAGTGTTAGAAACACTGTCAGGACTCGCCATCGCAAACGGCCAACACTTTTAATCTGTTTTGTTCTGCTTTGTCTTTTCATATCGATTCTCCTTTTCTCGTAGAATTTGGTTTCATTAACAAGTCGTTCTTTATTTCCTCTAAGCGCCGTAACGGTATGCGTATTCTTTTTTTATTGATGATTTTATCCGAAATCGCAATCCCTATTATCTAAACTTAAAAAATTGGGGTTTAAAATTCCTGCCATACATTGCAGAAATCGCCATAGCTGTCATTTGGTGATACGGCATTGAGGTATCTCAGAAATTTCAGGTGCTTGATACTTGTTGGTTATTGCAGGTATCACAGGTTCGGCCGATGTTTGAATATGTTGGAGGTATCACACGTTTCACACCAGACGGCATCTCTCCAATATATTGTATAGTTATATTCATACAAATAAGAAAAGCGTGGAATTTTATCAGCAATCCTCGCTTTCTAATTCATAGGTCTGATTGAACAATAATAGCCGGAGTGTGCAATCGTGATACGGGATGGCTATACGTGGTTTGAGAAAAGCTAAAAACCTGTGCTATAAAGTAGATAACTTGCTGAAAGATAAAAATAAAAGGAATTTCTCAAATAACAAATGTTCATCTAAGGATGCTTAACCTTGATACGATGCAATAGCCTCCTCAAGCGCTATATGAATAGGAGTATAGTCAATGTCAAGTTCCTTTTCGGCTTTTCTACCGTCGGCTCTGAAGCTTTCTTTCATTGACTTTATCTGATCTGTACACATTCCCCATGGAGGCGGCTTTTTTATCAGGTTTGCCACAAAGGTGCAAAACGCTGCAGTTATTGCTGCTAGAAAGTCGGGCATATGCATTTTCGGAAGAGGTACACCAGAGATTTCCTGAATCAACTGATTAATTTCTCGCATTGACATTTGGTACTTACCGATAATGTACTTCTGGCCGATATTATCTGGCTTCTCCAATACTCTGACGATGGCTTCAACGACGTCGTTCACGTGTACGAAGGTAAATATGGTATCTTCAAATATTGTAGCTGGCAAACGGCAGCGAATGATGTCCCGAATATACTGGCCCGTGATCTTCGTATCACCGGCCCCCAAGACATTGCAAGGATAGACAACTGCCAGAGGCAATCCATGCTTTTCATACAATTTCCATGCAATGAGATCTCCGGTATATTTAGTACGCGCGTACTCGCATGTGTATGAAGGAACAACCTGGCTTTGTTCTGTGAAAGGACAGTCAACGGGCTTTCCATAGATCCCGTAAGTGCTAACATGGACCACTTTCGTAATGGAGGATTCCAAAGCAGATAGCATCACATTTTGTGTTCCATCAACATTGACTTGAGTGTATCTTTGCTTGTCGGGTTCCCAGAAGGAATAAAGATTGGCGAGATTAACTACGAAATCACACCCCACCATTCCTTCGACCACTGTGTCCTTTTTGGTCACATCGCCAAAAATAAGATTAACACCAAGTGTCTTAAGCGGTTCGATCTTGCTAGTTGGCCTTACAAGGCAGGTAATATTATGACCATCTTGCACCAGGCGCTTAACTAGATGGCTTCCAATGAACCCTGTCGCTCCTGTCACAAATACCTTCATTTGCTTACACCTCCCCCTGAGCAGGCAATGCGTGAGTAAAACAACACAGGATAATCAAATCATAGTTATAGTGAATATCAAAACCGTGCAATCCAAGCCAAAGTGCTTGATAATTAATACCAGCTAACCAACTCAGATTACAATAGATAGTGCTGGTTTTTATAAATTATGGTGAATCCAACATTTTGTGGCTTGCCCAAAATCTAAAAATAGCAGATACATTGAGACTATGCTAGAAAAACCAAGAGCTTGATAACGTGACGAATTTGCGATTGGTTCAACCGCTATCGTTTGATGATACGATATTATGTTATCACCGAAAAATCAAGCAGTTGATACTTGGACGTTATTGCAGATATCAAAGTTTTTCGGATTGAAGATTTCGTACCAAAATCATGCAATGATCTTGCAACAAAATAGTGGAGTCGGGGTTAAGCCGCTTTTTTATTATTCCAACATTCCAACTCATAATTTGCGGGTGATTTATAACCATTCGTAGAATGCTTTCTCCGGCGATTGTAGTAGACTTCAATGTAATTAAAAAGAGCCTGCTCCGTCTCGGCTACACTCTGAAAATTACAATGATGAATCATTTGTGTTTTTATCGAATGGAAAAAAGATTCGGCCACCGCGTTATCCCAGCAGTTGCCTTTCCTGCTCATGCTTTGAATAAAACGATGTTTTTTTAATATTGCTCTGAAATCGCCACTGGCATACTGAATTCCTCTATCACTGTGTATCATTAACCCTTGGCTTGGTCTGCGCCTTAGAATTGCCTTGTTAAGGGCACGCATTGCTGAATATCTTTCAAGAGATTCACTGAGGTCCCAGCCTACAACAATCCGAGAAAACAAATCGATAAAAACCGTGAGATAATGCCACTTCCTTCCAACCTTTAAATAGGTGATATCGCTGACCCAGACCGTGTCTGGAGTAGGTACCGTAAACTGGCGATCAAGTAAATTTGGAGAAACAGGTTCTTTGTGCTTTGAGTCGGTTGTTACTACAAACTTTTTCACAGTACGGCATTTTAATCCCATTTCTTTCATATGTCGGGCAACTCGATTTCTGCTTACTTTTGAAAACTCGGGATTTTCATGGAGATCTGCGGTCATCATTGGGCTACCAACCATGCCTTTATGCTCTGCAAACAATTCTTTTATTCGTGCCCTCAGCCGTTCATTCTCTATTTTTAGAGATGATAACGGGGCCTTTCGCCAACGATAATATCCGCTCTGTGATACTTTTAACATATGGCACATCTTCTTCACCGGAAATGACGAGTGGTTTTTTTCAATGAATTTAAATTTCATTTCGATGCCCTGCTGAAGATGGCCATGGCTTTTTTTAAGATGTCGCGCTCCATTTCGGCATTCTTGAGACTTTTCTCAAGCTCCCGAATTTTCTGTTGCTGAGAGGTCAATGCCTCACGACCGTTGCCAGGAAAGGCAAGCTCTTTGTTGACACGTTGCGCTCGCCGCCACCTATAAAGAAGATCTTTTGATATGCCAAGGTTTTCTGATACGCCAGTTACTGTTCGACCTGGCTCCTCTGTCAACTGGACCGCATTGCGTTTAAAGTCCGGATCATATTTTCTGCGTTGTTGAACACTCATAATTTCCTCCTGTCATTGTTCTTACCAATGACTTAACCGAGTGTCCACCATTTCATAGCAGGATCACAAATTTCGGACTTCAAAAAGTGAAGCTTCAAGCAAGTCTATACATGAATTCGTTAACGGCAGGTTCAGCGGCGATTACACGGTCCATGAGATTGTGTTGATAAGAAGTATTTCAGGCGTTGTCCAGCTGCCGTTACTTTTTCATTTTGATGGGGTACGGCTAAACCTCAAATTGCTTTGAAGTGTCGGATTCCGGGTCAAAATAAGTAATCGTTACACGGTAATCATTTAAATCAATCGCGGCGGTTGTTTGATAATTTTTCTGCGTCCAGGTCATCACCATCTGATTTTCGGGCGAGTCTTCGATACGGAATTCCCCATCGAAAGCCGGATACGAATTTCGAAATTTCATGAGACGAAGCAAACGCCGGACAACCGGCTTTTTAAAAGCTTCATGAATTTCTTCCAGAGTATAATTGTGTCGATTGATATTTCGCCCAAGCTGTGTTTTTTCCAACAGTTCAATATCGTTTTCACCCGCCAGAAGACCGACGTAATACACTTGCGGTATACCCGGAGTGAAAAACTGTATGGTTCGTGCTGCGATATATGAATCGTCATTGCACTCCAGGGCCGAATAATAGGTACAGTTCACCTGATAAATATCCAGGTTTTGATAATCGGGTCCGGAGTAAATCCTTTTTAGATTGGATCCTTTTTCATACAAGCCTTCTATTGTGCGATCGATTTCGTCCTGACTGAGCAGATCAGCAACGTCTACCGCGCCGATACCGTCATGGGTGTCTAAAGTGGTGAACTGCTTTCGGGGGCAGATGTTAAGCCAGTTGACCAACCTTAGATTGCTGTGGTGGTACAGCGTGTGCAATACCAGCATAGGAAGGCAAAAGTCATATACCCAATACCCTCTTTCGGCGAGTTTAAGCTGATAGGAATAGTGTTCGTGAACTTCAGGCAGAATGTCTTTATTGAATGCGGAAACGAAATCGTTTAACCACTCCAGAAGTTCCCAAACCTCCGGTTCTAAAAAGAAGCAATTGGTTCCAATTTTGATCGTGGTATATGCGAAAGCATCAATCCTTATGACTTTAGCATTGCTGCGTGCCAGACGTATCAAAAAATTTCGAAAAACTTCCCTGGTCTTGGGAGATTGCAGGTCCAGGTCAATCTGTTCGTAATCGAATGTGCACCATATTTTCTCTCTTGACCCGTCGGCACGTTCGATAACCAAGTAAGGTGGACGGGGTTTCCGGGTATAGACCTTGGCCAGATCCTCATCACTGATTTCGCCGCCCGGCATGAGCCTGTTAAAACTCAAAAACATATCCGCATACTCGGAAGCTTCGCCGTTTTCCAAATAGTCCTGAAAAAAAAGAGATTGTCTGGAAATGTGGTTGACCATGAAATCGATCATTAAATCAAAATCTTCTCCGATTTTGTTCACGTCATCCCACGTTCCGAAATTCGGGTCGACATCATCATAGGTTAATGGCGCGAACCCCCTATCGGACGATGAGGGGTAGAAGGGTAAAATGTGAACACCGCCGATGGAATCGATCAGATATTTCCGAAGCACATAGTGAAGTTCCATTAGATTCTTGCCCAAACTGTCTGGGTACGTTATCAATTGAACCTGGTTTTTAATGGTCATTGTGCTCAACCTCTTGCCTTTTCGATAAACCCATATTTTTCAATCCCTTCGAGGATTCCGCCGGCGTATTCGCTTTCGGCAAAATAAACATTTCTGGCGCCTTTTAATTTTTCAAGCTCTTTTCTGTAGTTACCTACCACGACGGCCAGAGGCTCTCCACGAAGCATTTCTTCATCGTTGCCGGAATCCCCGCAAACCAGTAAGTTTCTTAGCGGGATTTCCCATTTGTAACTCAAATACCGGATGGCCTTCCCTTTGGAAGCCCGGAATGGAAGGATATCCAGATACTTCTGACCGGAATAGATTAGGCAGTAGCGGCATTTGTTTTTGGACAACAGATCGTGGATCTTGGCCATCCTATCTTTACCGGGAGCCATATAATAGCTTATTTTGAATCGACTCTGGTTCGATTCCTCCTGGTATCTCAGAAAACCGAAACGTTCGAGAAGCGTGACGATCTTTTCCCGGTCCCATTGGTTCGATATGTGAGTCTCCCATCCCTGCCCATACTGTAATGCCTTGCCATAATAGATCTCCGTACCCACCGATGAAATGATCACGTCGGGATGATGCACGCCGTGTTCATTTAAAAATTCAACGGCGGATGTTACATCGCGGCCGGTGGCAACGCCGAAGCCGATAGACATTCGATGTTTTTTGAGCAATTCGATCAGATTTTGAAGATGGCCATTGTTTCCGCCGATCAGCGTGTAATCAATATCGGTAATTAAAAAATAGTTGAGCTTGACCAATCGTTTTCCGATCGAATCCGAGGGAACGATGACCTGCATATCCGAGGTTTTTTGTGCTGCTGCGAGCTGTTTTACTTCTTCGATATATTTTTGAGCATGGCGTTCCCAGGTGTAGTACTCACGAACCTTAATGATACCGTTTTTCGAATATCGATCCCACTTTTCGTCATCGGTGAGAATTTGTCTGATACTGGCAGCAATTTTTATCGTATCACTCGGATCTACCAGGATGCCGTTTTGGCAGTTGGCAATAATGTCCTGGGGTCCGCCGTCCTGTGTACTAACAACAGGAAGGCCGGTGGCGGATGCCTCCAACAGGGTCAGGCCAAAAGGCTCCGTCCATGCCGGATTGACAAACACACCCCTTTTGCTTGCAGCCACACGATACAGCTCCGGAACTTCATATTCGAAGTCGTGCTTTTTGGGAATCGCCATCTTACCGTATAGATCATATTTGTCCATGAGCAGCAGCATACGGGTAAGTACATCTCTCTCGTTTTCTTCCATTGTCTCGATATCTTTCCGAATCCCCGCAAAAACCGCCAGATTGGCTACGGCTTGAAGTCCTCGGTCCTCGCCGTAAGCTTTGATAAGCCCGGAAATGTTTTTACGTTCGTCCGGTCGAGATAAAGCCAGGATCAGCGGTTTATCGGGATGGGAAAAAAAACGGTTCAACTCCTGTAAAATAGAGGCCTGGGCATACATCTCCGCTTCAGACTTTTCACTCTCAGGTAGAATATCGTGATAATAGGGGTAAAATTTGTCGAGATTAAGCCCCGGCGGTATAACCTGAAAATCAGGCAGATCAAATTGTTGATACATGCCATACTGGTCATTAACTTCCTGAGTCGTGCTTGCGACAATCAGGTCCGTATTTTTCAGCAGTTCTTCTTCAACGGCAATTCGGTGGTCGATCTTGTATTTTTTATTGATCTCTGCTTCCTTCGCACCTTCGTTCAGGAGCTTTTGTTTTTTGGCCCTGCCCAGGGAATGACCGGTAAACACTAAAGGTATTCCGAAAATGCGTGACAGATGCATGGCCACATACCCGGCATCAGGATAATGACCGTGTACAATGTCCGGAATGGTATTTTCGCGTTTGATGAATTTAATGGTCTTGTCAATATATTCGTCCAGGTGAGGCCATAAAAGTTCCTTGCGGAAGTACTTGCGGCCGCCGCACTGAATTCGAACGATCCGGAATTTCTCATTCACTTTTTCAATGGGTTGGGCGTAGTCTTCAGAAACCGTTTTGTCCACAATCAGCCGAGTGAAAAGATCGATTTTTCCAACCTCTTTGGCCCGGCTCAAGTGGCGGCAGAGTTCAATGACATAGTTTATCTGTCCACCGGTGTCTGCATCACGGCCAAGCTCCATGCTTTCGGACCTCAGCAGACCGTGAATGCTGAACATTTGAATATATAGGCTTTGAGTCGGCACTTTACTCTCCTTCAGCGGACATCGGTTGAAATGGCTCGTAAAAAGCTTCTGTCCCGGGAATTGCCCCTTTTATCTCACAGATCGATGACGCAAAGGCAGAGGCATTTTGTATTATTATCTCCGGCGGCATATCTTTAATAAGACCTGCAGCAAGCATTGCTGCATAAGCATCACCGGCACCAACAGAATCGGCAACCATTTCTGGTTTTACCGCGTCAATGCTGAAATTACCGTTTCTGGTATATAGATCGCTTCCTTCATGACCTTTGGTCAGTGATATGATGTTCAGTCCATACGCATCCAGCAGATATTGAACAAAACTGCGGCTGTTTTTTTCAAACATCATGAGGCGTTTCAGTTCCTCAAATTCCTCCTGGTTTAACTTTATTGCATTTGCCCTTAAAAGCGATTCGGTAATCAATCGATCATTATAACAATCTGGCCGCAGGTTAATGTCATAAAAACCAACAGCCGATGACGCTTTACTGGCAATGATTTTTTGTACATTCTCAAAACCCTGTTGAGATCTCTGCACCAAAGATCCAAAATAAACCAGCTCGGCTTGACGGATTAATTCCTGGTGAACCTCCGGTATAAAATCGATATAATCGTAAGCCACATCGGAAGTAATCCGGAATTGCGGCACGCCATACTCGTCAAGTTTGACCTTTACCGTTCCGGTGGGATGAATATCATCCAACTGAATATCATTCAGGTCGAATCTATACATCTCCAACAGACCCAGGATTTTTTTGCCGTCTGTATCATTTCCGATTCTCGAGATAAATCGAACGGGATAACCGAGATTTTTCAGGTGAAAGGCAAAATTAAAGGGGGCACCTCCCAGGCGTTTGTAAGACGGAAACACATCGAATAAAATTTCACCGACAACACAGATCATAAAACCCCTTATTCATCTTAAATGAAACTATCTCCTTAATGAACCTTTTCAAAATTGGACGCCTATATAGGGTTTCCCTGTTTTTGGCTATATTGTTCATTGATTTGAGATAATACTGCATTTAGTATTTAGGTAACATAAAGGAATTATGAACGCAATATTTATAGAAGTGGAAAAGAGACATGGCATGAATTAAAGATTGCATATCTTTCTTCACGTAAACACGGCCTTTTGGTATCAATTTATAGCAGTTGTAGTGGCTGCCCACCTTTGATGGCTTGATAATCACAGGTTCAAGCACTTCAATTTTCAGTACATATATCCTATTTCTTACAAAATTGCAAAAAAGGCAAACCCTCGAAAAAGGATCTGCCTTATTGAAAAACAGTATCAACATTTTTCAGGCATCAAAAACATGTCTGACATTGCAGCAATCGCTACAAATATCGTTTGGTGATAGGATATTGGATTATCACAAAAAAAATCAGGCCACTGATAGTTTTATTTTATTGCAGGTATCACAATATTTTCGAGCCTCTGATAAATACAGTTATGGCAGCATCAGCAATCGAGGCTCATTTTCGATAAGTTGGAGAAATCTGCAGAAATAAGGCTACCGGATAGTTGGTTTTTTTTAGTTTTATCTGTAAACTGTTCCTCCCTATTGAACCCTATCGGTAATCCACACTCAATTTTTCTTTAAAATCTCATTTTTTTAAAATCTTGGTTTCCGGCATGTCAATTTTCAGCCTGCTCTACGCCCGGTTTTGCCGGCAGTCTGAACCGCAACAGCGAGCGCTTCCCTGCTGCTTGCGGCGGGGTTAGCGAGCGAATCAAAAAATGGTAAAGTTCCTGGTCGCCGCGAAGCACTGCCGTAAGGCAGAACATTCCCTGTCCGCCATAACCCTTTGGCGGACTGCAGGGAGATTCAATCCCATTTGGGCCTACCCAACAGGGGGGACAGTTTTTTGCTTGACCCACAAGGACATTTTTGCCAAACTTAAGTTTGTAAAAAGCAACATCTTATTCTTAAGAAATGTAACCCTGAAGCGTTCAATAGTTCTCTTGACTTAGTGGAAAAAGTGAGCACAAAAGAGCAGCACGAAATTCCAGCACCAACATCCCTTTCGGGCAAGGAATTGCGGGATGCCAGGCAGGTAATCAACATTTTTATCCTGGCGTGGAAGAATTACGGCATGTATCCTGAGGATCATGTATCCACTATAAAATCCATTGAAAACCTTCTTGCCGCATTCAGCAATTTTTTCATGAACCATGTAGATCTGCGGCTGACTGTTGAAAAAGACAGTCTCCTTTGCAATTCTGAAATCATCCATAAAGTTTCACAGGAGGCCCCCTCGGAAGACATCATCACCTTGCTCTATCGTGATGGTATCCAATGGATTGAGTTTCAAGAGGGCCTCCCCCTCGAGGAAATCGTCATTTTTTTCAGAATAGCTCATAAATACAGGTTGTTCGCAGAGGAAACCGAGGGAGATATCGTCACTGCTCTGATGGATGAAGAACTTGAATATATAGATTTCAAGGCGGTGGATATTTTCTGGCAGGACTTGCTGTTAATGAATTTTTCCCAACTCCCCCCCCCCGCGCCTCAGCCGGAAGAAGTCGCTGATCAAAATGAAACGGACCAGTCTCAGCAACCGGCAGAATCGGACGGCGAGGACACTTATGCCAGAAGTATTGCCGATCCATCGATCAGTGATGCCCAACTGGAGCTGTCCAATACCGATTACAAAATACTTCAGCAAATGGTCAAGGAGGAAGAAAGCTGGGATATTACAGATGACCTCTTTGAATTATTGCTGATCATTCTTAGAAACCAGACCCAACAGGAAAAATTTACCGCGGTTCTGGGGTTCATCTCGGAAGTGGCTTTTGAAACCATTGAGCTGGAAAAGTTCGATCTGCTGATCAAATTAATTCAGTCGCTGCACAAGCTCCTCTCCCCAGAAATATCAACTGAACAGGATTGGAAGATCCCCCTCATCGACCGTTTTTTCCACGATCTGTCCAAGCCTGAAATTTTTCAACTCATCAGCGAAAAGCTCTTGCAGCTGCAAACGAGTGAAATTGAAAAGTTAGAGGCTCTTGAACAGGCACTTCATTATTTTTCTCCGGAGGTTATCCCTTTTCTGGTGCCGGTCATCATGCAGAGAAGTTCGCACGAGATACAGCAGTTGGTCTCGGAAGTGATAGTGCACCTGAGCCAGCGTGACATTGGGCCTCTTGAAAAAATAGCGGAACAGCATGGCCTGGAGATGGGGGACAAGCTTCTGGCCATACTGAATTGCCTCAAGGGAGACCGGGTCAATGAAATTCTTTTCAAGATGTGCGAACACGCCTCTATCAAGGTGCGCAGGAAAGCGATCAATGAGCTGGTTGAAAGGGACCCCAAATACGCACAAAAGTTGTTTTCACTCATTGATGATCCCAGCAAAGAGATACGCGCCTGTATCCTGGCAGCTTTTGCAAAACATAAATCCAGTGTGCTGGAAAACTTGCTGCTGAACTACTTGCGAGAAAATTCCGCTCAAAAGGATCCAGCTCACATCCTTGCCTGTTATAAGGCTCTTGGCCACTGCGGTTCAAACACGGCTGTCCCGTTCCTGGACAGAATACTCCTGAGCCGGGGGTGGAACAGTTTTATGGGTTCAGGGAAACCGGTTTTCCGTGAGGGTGCAGCCATTGCCCTGGCATTGCTCGATACTCCGGAAACAAAGAATGTTCTCCAGAAAGCTTCAGAAAGCAGATTCAAGGTGATCAGGAAAGCTTTTGATAGAACAAAGACCATAAGTGCTCTCTCTGGGGAAAACACCAATGACTGATTCTGCAAAATACAGATCCCATTCCCAGTTTGAAGAATTCCTGCTAAACTTCTA
>DATKWE010000134.1:0-4863 GCA_035529735.1 Desulfobacterales bacterium
CGTTTTTATTGTTCAAAACGCCCAAGTGGTGGAAGTTCGATTTTTATTCTGGGGCACCGAGGCGTCCCGGGCCATTGTTTTGCTGGTCACCTTCTTCCTCGGTCTTGTTTCCGGATGGCTGTCCGGCTGGAAACACAAAAAACCTGCCGGGAATAAACCCAAACCGAAGTTGTCATGAACCATAACGAAATAAAAACAATGACTAAAGTAACTTCCAAAATGGTTGTCGTGCCGCTTGACGGCTCTGAGAATGCGTTAAGAGCTTTGGATTATTTAAGCCTCGTTTTTGGATCGAAATATAATCTAAAAGTCGTATTATTCTACCTGTTGCCGAGCTTGCCACAGATATTGATCGAGGGAAGCACAACAAGCGATGAGATGGCCCGTAAGTTCACCGAGCTTGAAAAAAAGAACAGCGCCATGGCTCAACGAATTCTATCTGAGGGGAAAAAAAGGCTGCTAGATAAAGGTTTTAAGGAACAGGCTGTTGAAACGGTGTTCCAAAAGAAAGCGGTTGGAGTTGCACGGGATATTTGCAACCGGTCGGAAAATATGCGAGCAGATGCCATTATTATTTCCACACGGGGGCTCAGCCGACTGAAGGCCTTTTTTATAGGAGAGACAGCGAACAAAGTTCTCGAATTCAACCGGTCTTGCCCGGTATGGATGGTTAAAGGAGCTGTCACAAGAAAGAATGTACTCTTGGCCATTGACAACTCCCCAAATGCTATGCGCGCGGCGGATTATGCCGGGTTCATACTTCCCGGCACCGAGGCACATGTAACGATTTTTCATTCAAAACGAGATTTAAAAAGATTCATGCCGAATGGGCTGATAGAAGAATTCCCTGAATTCCAGAAATTCTGGAAACATACGGCAGGGGAAGTGGTTGCGCCTTACTTGAAGAGCGCAAAAAAAATACTTCTTAAATCAGGTTTAAAAGAGAACCAGATATCTATTAAATTGGATGCGGGAAGCGAAAGTGCTGCTGCAGACATTCACAAGGAAGTTGAAAATAGTGATGCCGGAACAATTATTCTGGGCAAGCGGGGGTGTTCCGATGTAAAAGATTATTCGATGGGCAGCGTGGCTAGAAAAGTGCTATATCAAGCTTCGGATATGACAGTTTGTATCGTTCCTTAAATACTTAAAGCGATTATTACCACGGGCTCATCGGGTGGTAGAATCTGGTTCAACGGGGCCGAAGGAAGCTTCAATATATAAATTCAACCCTTCACCGATTGATGTTTACATTCAACGCAACGGAAATTTCCTAAAAACATTCTTTACCCCATTGCGTGCCAATTCGTTAACAGACAGCCAACGAAGCCCTATTTTGCCCTGTTTTAACCCGCCCAACACATCTTCCGACAAGGTTTTTTGAGTGCCGTCAAACGCATTACGCCACAGCCTTTTACCGCCGGCAATCTCTATCAGGTAGACAGCGAAAGCAACCGATGCAGGGCTATCAGGTATTTCTGTAACAATCTCTTTTTCCCGAAAACGCCAAATCGTGCCAACCACCACAAGATCCGCTTGCAAGTTCTCACCAAATTTTTTTGCCAGTTTCCGCGGCGTGTCCAGGGTTGAATCTCGGATGACATCCGCGTAAACAGCAGCGGCTTCTTCCATTGAAACCATCTGATCCGGAAATCGAATTTGCATCACATCATTGACCAACCGGGTCATGATTTGATCCGCCCCTTCTGCCAGATTGGCGGCATCAACATAAAGTTGTCCCAGTGGCTGGCTCAAAGGCTTTTCAACCGGGTTTTCCGGTGATTCCAGCTTACCGACGAGAAAGGGCATGACGGCGATACGCTTAAACTGCAGTGTGGATAAGTCGGCGTTTTCAAACGACGTGTGATCGGTATCCGTACTGCCATTGATAGGGTTGCCTGGGAGTAGAATCAATACCGCCCACAGCAATAATAATATTTTCTTTGACATAGATGTTTTCCTCTTAATCAGCATTAATATCATGCGGCCTCACCATATAGATATCCATTTTATATTGTATGAAATTTGGTTAATCGTCAATTAACGCCCTACCGTTATCTCCACCACAACATCCGGCCAACGCTTTTCCTTTGGCTGAACCGCCGGTAGTGCAATAATTTTACAATAGATTGTGGTGTTTTCGTAAATGTTGTTCAGGTAAATGGGTGTTGTTGTCAGGCTGATTAATTTATCTATCTCATCACTGGCCGGAGAGAAAACTTTTACCTTCTCAGGTTTTACTTCTAAGGAACGGATCTTCAGGCCGTCCGGAAGCTTTCCGACCAGTTGCGGCTTTATAACCAACTCTTTTTCTACGATTTCTGCAAGTGTGAGTTCAAAGCTGAACGGAACAACATCCAATAGATGTATCTCTTTCGGTAACTGGATGTTTTCACGCGTAATAATAAAAGATTGCTTTCCCGGCAGGGCTTTTGAAAGATCTATTTTCACAATGGTATGAGACGGGTTAACGGTGTCAAGCGCTGATTTCGGGCCTGACAGATGCAGCCGAACTTCCTCGGCCTTATTTCCGACCAACGTGAGGTTGGGTGATGAGGCCGTATATTCCACCGGAACGGTTATGACCTTTTCCAGTATTTCTCCCTGAGAAACAGCCAAAGTTGACCAGAAAAATGCAGCCAACACCAGGCTCGCAAAAATTTGAAGAAATACCGGCCAACGCGCTTTTCCTTTAGGGAACACAACGGGAAAGGACGTCATGTCTTTCCAATGTGAAATGATCGTTTTCACCATCTCTTCGCCATCGCCCACCTGCCGCATTCGACCTTTACGGAATATTGAAAGGTTTCCCCGTTCTTCAGAAACGACAATTGCCAAAGCGTCTGATTTCTCAACCAGACCCATGGCAGCATGATGACGGGTGCCATATTCTTCCGCCAGTCTTGAACTCTGTGAAACAGGAAGTCGTACGCCAAACCGTGAAAATTTTCCGTTGGTTATAATCAATGCACCATCATGGCCCGGCGAGTTCGGATCAAAGATACTCATAATGAGAGGAAGGCTGGGCTTAGCATCAAGAATAAATCCGCCGGAAAGCCATTCCTGAATCGGCTCCTTGCCGGGAAAAACGACAATCGCCCCTTGACGTTGCCGAGCCAGCTTTACTAAAGCGTCCACTACTAAATGGGAGAGCTTTTCATCTAAGTCGCGAGGTTCAGATCGTTTAACCGAAGCTGTCTGTTCTAAAATTTTTCTCAATTCAGGCTGAAATAATACGATTAATGCTATCGCGGCCACCTGGCTGATATTACTGAAAATCCATCCGATTCCCTTAAGATCCATTAAACTTGCAACTAAAAAAATAGCCATGGCGACCAGAATCCCGGCCACGATTTTCCACGTGCCGAGCCGGAGCAATGTCCGGTATAAAAAAAACAACCCTGCTGCTATCAGGAATATGTCTAAAATAGCTCGCCAGGAAAGTAATTCCCTAACCAGAACCAGTGTGCCAACCTGCTCCATTAACGTCTCAATATTTAATTGTTTGCGTAAACCCTAATAAAATAGTTGTTCTTCGTATATATATCCCAAAAATTACACTTGCAATAGGAAACACTTTCGTGAAATATCCGGGCTATCTGCCTGATGACAAATACGGCATCGAATGAGTAAACAACCGAATTCATAGAGGAGGCAAGGCCATGCATCCGAAAGCGCAAACCGCCCATTTTGACCTCGATAAAATCATTTTAACGTGGAAAACCGCCTTGTACAATCTGTTTTTGATCACCGCGGGGATCATCATCTTTGTGATAGGGATGAACAGCATTTTGATTCCCAATAAGCTTTTGGGGGCCGGTGTGTCGGGTGTGGCCATCATCATCCACTATCTGTTCCCTTCAGCGGATGTCGGCATCACCTATTTTTTACTCAATATCCCTTTAATGTTCCTTGGCTGGTTCATCATCAGCAAAAGATTTATGCTGTATACTATTTTCGGGATGGCATTTTTCTCCCTGGCTGCCGTGGTCATTAAAACGCCCCCCGTTCCTCTCAAAGATCCCATTCTGGTCGCCGTATTCGGCGGCATCGTTTGCGGCGCGGGAGCCGGAATTGTTCTCCGATCTTTAGGATCTGCGGGCGGCGTGGATATTCTGGCAATATATGCAAATAAGATATTCGGACTTCGGCCCGGTCTGACCAGTCTCTTCGCAAATGGAGTGATCATCATTACAGGCGCCTATTTTTTCGGTCTTCAGATTGCGCTTTACAGCCTGATTTATGTGTTCACGAGCAGCAAAACTCTCGATGCGGTTCTTACGGGCTTTAACCAACGGTTGTCCACAATCGTCATCTCGGATAAGTATAAGGAAATTGCTGAAGAAATTTTTAAGAAGGTCAACCGGGGCGCAACGTTTCTGCAAGCTCAGGGCGCTTATTCCGGCACCCCAAAAGAAGTGATTTTTACCATTACTACGCTTACCGAACTCCCCAAGCTAAAAAATGTTATCTTCAATATCGATCCGGAAGCGTTTGTGGTGGTGAACAGCACCCTTGAAGTGATCGGAAAACGGCATGGTACCCGGAAGGTGTATTAATCGTGTCCGTCCATAAATGGTCTTTTGGCCCAATCCGCCAGAGGCGGACAAGTCTCTGCGCCTGCCCTGTGAAATGCGGAGCCTATTTCTCTGGGGTTATGCTCAACAAATAATCCTCGGAATATCAATTATATGCCTGTGGTTATTTTTTTCGCATGCCTTGATCTTGAACAAAAATCCTCATTTATGGACGGACACTAACTCATGTTTCGCACCCTTAATTTTTACTAAACCATCAATTTCCAGCAACGCCGATAAATAGGTACGGGCCGGAATCTACTCTTTTGCTATTGTATTGGGGTCG
>DATKWE010000135.1:0-2786 GCA_035529735.1 Desulfobacterales bacterium
TTGCCTGCGGTCAACATCGGTACGCCGATGCTGCCTCCAACGGCACCAATGGCCAGAGCAATACCCAGGGGCAACACCAGCCGGCCGGCCTTATAGTAATTGAGACTTGAGATGGCTGCACTCAACCCCACCAACCACTGGTTGGATACCCGAATGCTGTCGGTAATCAGTTTGTTCAGAATCGGTGATGTCTGTTTAAAGGTTTTACCATAGTTGGCCAATCCAAAAACCGTGATATGTCCGACACCGGCCATGATCCCTCCAAAGGCGCCGACCGTGGAAAAAATCCACCCCACCCAAATGGCCCACAAAAAGCCGATGAGCAAACTGGGTGATGGCGCCCCCGGTATACCGAGCCATCCCGGTTTTGCGTCAGGATCGATCTCTCCCGCCTTCGTCCCCTGGGGTGTTTGGGCAATGGCCTCTGCAAGCCTATCCGATCCTGCATACGCCGGAACAGCAACTAAAATTGGCGATAAAAAGAGAACACCGACAATAAAGATTACTGAAATTTTTATTAATTTTTGGCTCATTTTCACCTCCTCGGCTGATGCATAGCTCCGAACAGTGCTGATCTCGTATGTAGTGTTCCATGTCTATCTGTTGACATAAAACTGTTAAAAGAACAAAAAGGATCCCAAAGCTTATAATTCCTCCAAGAATAGAATGGACCTGTTTTCCAACGTTATAATTTTTATTAAAAACCCTGTCGAATTGGAAATCAACATAATTTTTGGTTTTTACGGAATATTTTTCCATTGAATATTTCCTGCAGCCCCCCAAGACCGAATTTCCGCAACGCTCCAACATGCTTCAGGGAATGCGCCCCCAGTTTCAGTTCGCGTTTGGCACCTTATGAACTCAAAGCAATTCGATTGCGGCGATCTGTGGTCAGATCAAACCGGCATACGCTATTTGGCTTCCGTTCGACCTATATTCTGTCTTGATTGCCCAAATTCTATCTGCTACTTTACGATAATATATCGATGGCGGACAAACAGCCGTTTCCCAAGGAAACGGCCGCGATTACCGTTCAAAAATACGGGTATTCAGACATCAAGAAAGGCTAGTTTGTTCACTGTAGCAGTTCATTCATGGCTGCGTTTGAATCTTAAAATATTTTTGCTTCTATATTTTGACTTAAATTGTCCAAGGTAAAAACATGAAAAGCATTAAATCAAAATTGTTGTTTTACGTCGGGTCGATTGTATTTATCTTTTCGACCATACTGTTCTACAGGACCTATACACTGATTACCGGAAATTATGAGAATCTAACCAACCAGCAGCTGACCCTGGCATTGAACTTTGACCTGGCCATTCGTGGATATGTTGCCGAAAACATCCGCCCGCTTATGTTTGATTTGCTGCCTGAAGGAGAGTTTATACCCAAAACCATGTCCACCAGCTTTGTTGCCCGCCACATATTCAACGAAGTTCGGACACAGTTTCCGGATTACATCATTAAATTTTCTGCGGACAATCCCAGAAATCCTGTCAATTTGGCTGGACCGGAAGAGTTAAAAATGATCCGGTATTTTAACGAAAACCCTCAAAAGAAGGTTTGGACCGGAGAAATTAACCTGGGGAACAGACCCTATTTTGCAAAATTCAGTGCCATGCGGATGGAAGAATCCTGTCTGCGTTGCCACGGCGTTCCCGCCGATGCACCAAGAAACCTGTTGGAAATATATGGTTCTGAGGCATCTTTTAACCTTCCGTTGGGAAAGGTGGTGGGTCTCGATACCATTGCCATACCGAAAGAAAAAGTGACCGCATTATTTTTTAAGGAAACCATCAGTAATTTTAGTTTGCTGGGCATCGGCCTTTCTTTACTGTGCATATCACTGGTTTTTGTTTTTAAATTTGTCATCACGGACCGTCTAAGTAAAATCACCGAACACTTTGTGCATACGGAAGAGCAGAACGGCATTGTGGAAATCCTGCCCATTGAAATTAGCGGACAAGACGAAATAACTACTTTGGTTATTAATTTTAATAAATTAGCAAACAGGCTCAACGATTATTATATTTTGCTGGAAGAAAAAGTTGAAGAGCGGACAAAAGAATTGAGCAGGGCCAATGAGCAACTTAAAAAAGAAATCGAAGAGCGCAAACAGGCTGAAGTGATGCTGAAAAGAAGTGAAAACACGCTGAAAAGCATCTTTCAGTCTGCACCGATCGGCATCGGGCTGGTTACCAATCGGATCATAGAATGGACAAACGATCAATTCCAGCACATGATCGGATACTCCATGGGCGAACTGGAAAGGAATAACGCCAGAATTTTGTATGATAGTGACGAAGAATATGAGCGGATTGGATTTGAAATCAACTCGCAAATACAAAAACTTGGTATTGGAACGGTGGAGTCGCAATTCAGGCGCCGTGACGGCCGAATTATCGACGTCCTATTGAGGTCGACGCCCATAAATCCTATCGACCTTTCGGAAGGACGTATTTTTACGGTCATGGATATCACTCAGACAAAACTGATGCAGGACCAGCTCATCCGATCCGAACGTCTTGCCGCCACAGGCCAACTGGCCGCCTCCGTCGCACACGAAATCAACTCTCCCTTACAGGCGGTTACGGTAATGCTGGGGACACTGAAAATAAAATACAGTGACGATGAAGCGCTATCGAAGCAGCTGGAATTGCTGAAAGGCGCTTTTAGAAGCATCCGGGACACGGTAATAAATTTGCTCGATCTGAATCGTCCGGGAAAGGAAGCCAAACAATCCACCAATATAAACCTTCTCATAGAAAAAAACGTCGATTTGGTTC
>DATKWE010000136.1:0-21967 GCA_035529735.1 Desulfobacterales bacterium
GCAATACTGGATTTCCCATTCTCGAAAATTCCTTACCAATTCTGCCTTGCGTTTGCGCTCTTTGATGTCTGCTTTTATTTCCGGGGTAACGGGTCCCTGCTCAATGCCTAAGTGTTGGAGCGCATCCTTGAAGGATAGACCGTAGAGCTTTTGAATAAAGTCGATGGTGTCTCCACGCTCACCACAGCCGAAGCATTTAAAACGGTTATCATTGAATATGAAAAACGATGGTGTTTTTTCATTATGGAAGGGACAAAGGCCAACATGCCGGGTTCCCCGTTGCTTTAACTCAACAGCAGCGCCTTCAACGACAGACACAAGGTCAATGTTTTGTTTTGCAGCTTCTATCATCAGACGGGTATCCGAATAATTTTGATTCTTACCCTCAATCTGCAGGCCTCCTGATATTCAAGATTTCTTTCAGCTTTATGGCATCTTGTCGGGAATAACGCCGAAAGTTATTATTATCTCGAACCGACTTGATATAACCTCGTTTTTCGTAATTCCTGACTGTATTGATATGACAGTCAGCAATCCTAGCCACACCACTAATCATTAAATTTTTTTCTGTCATAACGTTGTCACCTTTCGTTTAATAATGCTTGATATTGAATTAGCCCAAAAAATATATGGCAGTAGACCTCTTCCATTCTATCTTTATTATACCAATTGGTTATGTACTGATGCAACCACTAGATGTAGTGGTTTTGTGCTAGCTGACAATTTTTGGATAATAGGCGACAAATTTTGTTATCTTATTGATTTGATTATGCCTTATTATCCGTTAGCCGCTTAATTTTGGCTTTTTGTGGATTTATTGACAATATTTGGCAATCAGCCAGGAAAGCCGGAATATCCAGATCGTATGCTAAAAAGATAGTGTCCAATAGTACCCTTCTGGGGCTAATTTTGTTTATGGAGCTTTATGGAGTTTTGATATCCTATTTCAGCAATAGGGACCGAGAGAACGAACGTAATTTGGCAGTCTGATTATTTGAGTATCAAAGGGGGGGGTACTTGCGGGCTTTAATGGGGCAGGGCGGCATCGATTAATTAAAAACGTGACAAGTTATTGTGTCTGAAATTGTGCCTATTGTACCTATTTTTTACTAAAGCAACCTAACATTTCCCAACATAAACACCAATAAAAAAAGCCAATGAAAACAGATTAATATCTGAAAACATTGGCTTTTCTCTTAAAGCGCTTTTTTGGACTTGATATCCCCCGGGAATAGAAACGATTTTGATCCCAACGACGCTTTTAGCACCAGTGAATTGTTGTTTGGGTTCCGCCAGGGTTCCTTTTTTCTTTTTTCAGTAAAATCGACGGGCGGATACAATATGTCCATATGAACGCCGTTAATGTCATGGGCGCCGAAGATCTCTGGGTACCCGGGCATATGAATGCCCTTGTCTTTAATCCCATCCATGAACTTTTTGTACCCGAAGGTATTTGCGGCATCGTGATTGGTCCACACCTGTTTAACATTGAAATGTTCGGCAATGTATATCAGCCCGTTCAAATGGTCACTGTTGGGATGAGAAAGTACCAGTGTATCAACGGTTTTAATCTTTTTTTGCCATAAGAAGGGAGCGACAATCCTGGCGCCCACATCGAAGATACGATTATCGGAAAAACCGCCGCCGTCCAAAAGAATCGTGTATCCGTAGGGGAGTTCCAGAAGGGTAGAATTACCATCCCCGACGTCGATGGTTGTCACTCGGAGATCACCCTGGCGAAACCGCTGAAAAAACCAGTAGCCGGCATCGGCGATGAGAACCAAAACCACCAGAAGGACAACCACGGGCGAAACTTTTTGAATAAATTTTTTGCCTGGAACCGGGTCTTCCATGCCCGGGGCTTCATCCGATTTCCGGTGTTTTTTGAACGGGATATGTTTTAGGTTTAAAATACCCCAAAACAGGAGATAAAAACAGCAAATCTCCAAATAACTCGGGGTTACGGTTTTCACTGCCGCAAACGGCAAACCGGCAAAAAAATTTATGATAAAAAGCGCCTGTTTCAGCACCGCCGAACATGCTCCGAGACAGACCCATGCCCCGTAACCCGTCAGGGGGTATAAAAATACGGCCAGCAACCCCAGGGGTACCGCCACGAAGCCAATCATGGGAACCATGATAAAATTTGCCAAAAGGCCAACCAGCGAAATCTGGTTAAAGTAAAACATAACCAGCGGAAGGGTTCCGAAGATGGCAAAGAGCGACGCCATGAAAAAATAAAACAGTGTGGTGGCAACCTTGGATATTTTGGGTCTTTTCCCTCGGATTTCACGAGATTCCCATGGAGATTCCACTCTGGACATACCGTAAATGATTGCAAGAACAGCGGTAAATGAGAGCTGAAATGAAATTGAAAACAGTGCCGGCGGATGAACAACCAAAATCAACATCGCCGCCAGCGCCAGACTGTTCATCGGGTCGTGTTCCCTCTCAAACAAAAAGGCTGTCAGAAATACCATAACCATAATAACCGCCCGTTGAGTGGATGGCGACATTCCCGAAATGAGACCATATATCAACACCGGAACCACGGATAAAAGTACGGCCCCCTTTTGGGTCCATGCGCGCCACAGGAGCGGCTTAATGTGAGACAGCATCCAGCTGAAAAATAAAAACGCCGCAGTTGCGACGATTCCGATGTGAAGCCCTGAAATGGCCAAAAGGTGGCCGATCCCCGCTCGGTTGAAAGCGTCCCTTAAATCTTGCGAAATCGAGTTCCGGTCTCCGATGATGAGCGCTTTGATGACACCCTGCTCATTTCCGGTACCGGCTGCGTCGATAAAATCGGAAAATTTGCTGCGGACTTCCGCGATGATCGTGCCAACCCCTTTTTCGGATCGTTTCTCCATGAGGGCGACCTTCCGGGATGAAACATAGGCGGTTCCCCAAACCTTTTTAAACGCCATATACCTTTTATAATCGAATCCTCCGGGATTGTTGAAGTTTCTGATGGATCTTATTTTGCCGAATACCGTAATCCGGTCTCCTTTCTGCAATTTCGGACCCTCCCCGGATACCGTCAAACGGATCCTTCCAACCACGGGAAAAGACCCATCATTCCCTTGGAGAGACTCGGTACGCAATATGAATTTTTGTCGGTCTGAATATATTGCAACCGGCGTGTGGATGACACCGACAATTTTCCATGGCGGCATATCCACAAAATGGATGATATGGCTGGAAGGGAATCCGGGCGCCGTCCACGGCAGTATGGACAGATATCCCAAGGCATACAAAAGGACCAGGGGGCAAATCAGAGCCGTTCTTTTTTTCCAGATCCGATAGAGTATGATGCCGGTACAAACCCCAACACCGATATAGGCCCAGGTCCCGTAGTCCGGGAACCCGGTGCCCACGGCGATACCGGCTATCATCGATAACAATAAGGGGATGGCAGGACGAGCGTAAAATGTATCGGTCATGGGTCAGGCGTAACAGCATCCATACAAAGACCTTTGAAAAATGTTCGACTTTGCTCAAGGCCAAGGCAGGCAAGAATTTTAACCGGAGGAATACCTTGAGGATTTTGAGGATTAATATTTTTGCCGAACCCTAAGATTGGGCAAAAGGGGACGTTTTTCAAGGGCCTTTCAGGTTTTAACCCGCCGTATAGCTGCCCCGAGACGGGCAAATTTATGTTCGATGGCTTCATAACCTCGGTCCAAATGATACACGCGATTCACTTCGGTGGTACCTTGTGCAACCAGGCCGGCCAGAATCAACGAAGCACTGGCTCTGAGATCCGAAGCCATCACCGGTGCACCGGACAGCATCGGCACCCCGGTGATTATTGCGGTATCCCCTGATATTTTAATGTCAGCGCCCATGCGCTTGAGCTCGCTGACATGGATAAAACGATTCTCAAAAATGGTTTCAGAAATAATGCTAAAACCGCTTGCAACCGACATGAGCACCATAAACTGCGCCTGCATGTCGGTAGGGAATCCTGGATAGGGCAAAGTTTTTACATCGACACTGACAATTTCATCGCCGCCCTTGACCCGGACGGATTTATCCTTGACCGTTATGTCGGCACCGCTGAGTCTCAGTTTATGGATAACCGCTTCAAGGTGGTCGGGTTCACAGTCTAAAAGGGTCACATCCCCTTGGGTCAGGGCTGCCGAAACCATAAACGTGCCGGCTTCTATTCGGTCAGGTATAATGGAAACAGATACCGGTTTCAGCCCGGATACCCCTTGGATGGTGATCACCGAAGTGCCGGCACCTTTGATTTTTGCGCCCATTCGGGTCAGAACATCCGCCAGTGCCACCACCTCCGGCTCACGGGCCACATTTTTCAAGACGGTGACCCCTTCGGCCAGAACCGCCGCCATCATAAGATTTTCGGTTCCGGTTACGGTGGGCATGTCCAGATAAATTTCGTCGCCTCGAAGACGGTCACAAACGGCCTCCACATACCCGTGTTCCAATTCAATTTTGGCGCCGAGACGGGCAAGCCCTTTTAAATGCAGATTAATGGGGCGCGCACCGATGGCGCATCCGCCCGGTAAAGACACCCTTGCTTTTTTAAGTCTTGCCAACAGCGGACCCAGGACCAGAATTGAAGCCCGCATCTTCCTGACGAGGTCATACGGCGCCTCGTGACAGCGAACACTTCCGGTATCGATTCGAACGGTATCACCGTCTGTCTCTATCCTGGCGCCAAGTTTGGAAAGCAAAATTTTGGTGCTCTGAATGTCTTTGAGATCCGGGACGTTGGAATAGGTATTCCACCCATCGGCAAGCAGAGAAGATATAAGGATAGGAAGCGCAGCATTTTTAGCACCGCTGATTCTGACCTCTCCCGCCAGGGGACGCCCGCCTTCCACGAGTATTTGGTCCATATAAAACCTTATTCAAATAAAAAAGCGCTCCCCCAGCTTCATGGCGAGGTCAGCGCTTTTAATCCGGAAATGTCTTCGAATGTCAATGGTGAGGGTCGCCATTATCTTTGGATGCATCGATGGCAGCCTTGATAATACAGTAAGTCATACCAATACCCAGTATGGTGAGTGCATACCACAGGCCGCCCATGAAAACCACATGCCCCATGTCCCAGATCCATTCAAAATTAAAAGGGAACATACCTCGTCCTCCTGTTTGCTTTAAGCTTCAGCCGGCGTTAACTCCGGTTCAAAATCTACCGACGGTTCGACGGATTTTTCTTCCGCTTCTCCTGCCGGCAAAGGTTCGATAGGATTCAGCTCCGCCTCATTGGGGAATACCGGCAGATAACGGTATGAAAATGCAATGAGAATAACACCGTACGCCACCGGAAGTATGGTGGTGGCAACTTCCTGCCAGCTCGGGAGATACATGACCCAATTATCGAAAGTCATGACAGGAATCGCCATAATCTGCAGCACCATGACCCAGCGATTGAGACAAACTCCGACGACAGCAAGGCTTATGGCAATCCAGAGTGCCACCGGGTTTTTACGCCCTTTTGGGGTCATCAGAATGGCCGCAGGAACAAGGCCGCAAATGGCAATTTCCGTAATAAGAATCCAGATCCCATACACAGGATTGTTGGAATAAAAATCCATCAGTGTAAATCCCTGGGACGGCGCCAAAACCGTGGCCCAGTACCAGGTGTCGAAAAACTTGGCAATGGTGTATGTCAGAAGCATCCACCCTGAAATTTTGGCCAGAAGCTCGATGGCATTGTCCTTTACCAGTTTTTTTCGGACCACTTTTTCAGTAATTTTTGTAACCAGAATCGTAAAACACGGTCCACAGGCAGCGGCGGACCAGGTAAATAGAAAGAACGTCCACGGCCAGATAAAAATCCCTTCCCGAAAGGCAAAGGGCCGTCCGAAGAGAACACCGGCGACACCGCCCAGAGATCCCTGGTGGAAAAAGGAAAGGAAGGCGCCGGTTGCAGCAAATACCGCCATGATTTCATGCATGTTGTGACCGAGAGAATGAAAGAACGGCACCTTGTCGATTTGGCGGTTTTCAAGAATGAGTGGAATATATTCAATGGTCAACACCACGAAATAGCAGGAAAGGCAGAACGCCACCTCCGTCAGCATGGAATGAACATTGGCATGCCAGAAAATAAACCATCCCCGCAGCGGCTGCCCGATGTCGATGGCTAAAATGAGCAGCGCCGAACTGTAGCAGATAAAACCGATCAGAACTGCATAATTGATGATGTTCTTGAGTGCATCCTTTCCGAAGATATATCTCAGCAACCCGGTAAAAAACGCACCGCCGCCAACCGCAATTACGGCAAGGTCTGCCCAGATCCACAGTGCAAACCCGTAGTAGTCGTTCATGTTGGTCTGGTTAAGCCCCTTGAACCAGCAGAGAAACATGGCATAAACGCCCCACAGCAGTACAATGCCGGCTGCACCGATGAACAAGAGAAATTGCCACAACGGGCAGCGCTTAACGTCTCTGGGTATTAATGCAGAATCCATATGTTATGTACTCCTCAATAAATACAGTTTCAGTTCCTGTTAACCGTTAACCGTGCTGTACCGGCTTTTTGACTTTTTTTTCGTTTTCCAGATAATTATCGCCGGCGCGCCGCACCCATTGGCGGCTTGAAAGATAATAGACCTTGGGGTTGGTGCCCAGCCGCTCCAGCAACCGGAATGCAACGGGATTTTTCGGCCGGCCGCTGTGTTTAGGGTCGGGTTCGACCATCTTGGACACCGCATGCTTCGGATTGTTCAGATCTCCGAACGTAATGGCGCCGGCAGGGCATGCCTGGGTACATGCGGTTTGATATTCATCCTCTTGGAGTTCACGTCTTCCTTCCATAAATGCCCTGTCCTTAGCCAGCTGGTACCGGTGAAAGCAGAAACTGCATTTTTCGACCACACCGCGCATACGGGGCGATACGTTGGGGCTCAGGTACTTTTCCATGCCGTCGGGCCAGATCGGATCCCACCAGTTGAAATAGCGGGCATGATACGGACACGACGCCATACAGTACCGGCATCCAAAACAACGGGTATAGATCTGGCTGACAATCCCGGATTCCATGCTGTAGTCCGTTGCGATGGCCGGACAAACCGATACGCAGGGTGAATGCCCTTCATGTTGACCGGCACATTGCATACAAGGTCTGGGAAGGTAGCATACATCTGTTTCCGGAAAAGGCATTCCATTGGTCAATTGATAGACACGCATCCATGTTATACTCAAAAGTTTGTTCGATTCATCTTTCCTAAAGGGCACATTGTTTTCAGCCATACAAGCCACCATGCAGCTGCCGCACCCGGTGCATTTATCCAGATCGATGACCATCCCAAATTTCTGGAATCTCTTGTGTGTACGTCCTTCTTTCATCAGAACCTCTTTAGATTGGCAACATTAACGTGAAGATTAACCGATCCGCCGGAAAATTTTCTATCTTCAACCGTCAATTCGATCAGGCTTTTTCTAACTTTGCCCGGATTCCCCAGGCTGTATCCAGACCCGAATCCGGATCTTCAACCGGACCGATGAGCGCGTTGAAATTTATCCCCTTGCCCGCCAGGTATTCGTCCCCGGCGGTATGGCCCAGCCCCCTCGGCAGTGCAACGAGACCGGGCATAATACCCTCAAAAAGATGAACCCTGACCTCTGCTTTGCCTTTGGGTGTGGTCAACACGACCCGCTGGCCTTCACCCAGCCCTTGTTTTCTGGCAGTTTTTGGATTGAGTTCAACAAAAACATCCTTGCCTTTGAGGATGGAATCCTCAACCGTTTTCATAACAAACGGGGGATCTCCAATAAAACCACTTGCCAGTCTGATGGAATCGTAGGGGATGAGCAGAAGGGGATAATCCTTTTCGTCGCCCTCGATGCTCACCGGTTTAAATTGGGGAATTGACCCGGCATCCTTGTTGATCAGCTCGAACTTTCCCGAAGCCGTTTCATACGATGTCCCAAAGAACGGAGGCATCGCCCCGTTGTTTTCCCAGAATCCTTCCTCGATTAAAGAATTCCATCGGCCGCCCAAGGTCTCTTTGAGGCAGGAATCATAGCTGTCCCACGGAAACGTTTTTGCGACGCTGCCCCCCAGCCCTTTGGCCATCTGAATGATGACATCTCCCACATGCCGGGTGTCGAACTGGGGTTCAACCACAGGTTTTGAGAGGCCGATAACCGGTTGAATCATACCGGCCGGCGTGGGTACATCTTCATAGCGTTCAAGATAGATGTGGTTCGGAAGGATAAGGTCGGCATTTTGAGCCGTTTCATCCATGTAAGAAGAAAAACTGACCACAAAGGGAATCTTGTCAAAGACGTTTCTGACAGCTCGGGTATCCGGATGTGTATACAAAGGGTTGGCCCCGGAAACAAAGAGTGCCTGCAAAGGATTTTTTTCTCCGGAGTCGATGGTCTCTGGGAGTCGGGGCAACAGATACCGGGTAAACGGATACGTTTTACTCCCGGCGCCATCCAATCGTTCATGCTGCATACCGGCAGCTGCCTTGGCATCCATTTCAATTTCCGGCCAATTGATATAATCGGGTTCGGAAACGGCCCAAACACCGCCTTTTTTATTGATGTTGCCGACCAGAGCGTTCAACGCATGCACCGCCATACATTCATCAAGGCTGACAGGGGTGGTTCCATTGCCCCGCCCGCAAACAGCCAGCGGTTTTGAAGCATTGGCAAAACCCCGGGCCAGAACTACAATGGTTCTGCTGTCTATTCCGGTGATGGATGCTACGGTGTCCGGGCTGTATTTATCTATGACAAGATTCTTCCAATCAAAAAATCCTTCAACGTAATTTTCAATAAAGTCAGCATCGTATAATGACTCTTTAACGATAACATGGGCAAGGCCCATGGCCAGAGCCGCTTCGGTACCTGGATTGATGGGGATCCATTTGTCTGATTTGGCTGCCGTGTTGGACAGCCGCGGCTCTATCTGAATAACTTTCACGCCGGCACTTTGCCAGGCGCTGTGGACTCGGGACATCCGTACCGGTGATCCCCAGCCCTCGATTAAACCGCTTCCAAAGCTCAAGACAAAGTCGGTGTTTTCAAAATCGAAGCCGGGCAAAGCCTGAACGCCCTGCATCAGATATTGGGTAAGTTCATAGGAATCACGAACCGACGGCATGCGCATAAAATTTGGTGAACCATAGGCGGTGAGGAATCTTTCAAAGAGTCGAGATACCGTGCCCCGATCGGAACCCGAGATAAAACCTACGGTTTGGGGATGCCCCTCTGATCTTATGTCTCGGAGCTTTTCCACGACTTCTGAAACCGCATCATTCCAGGAAATTTTTTCCCATCGCCCCTGACCCCTTTTCCCTGTTCTTTTTAAGGGCGTCTTGACCCGCATGGGGCCATAAAGAAGTTGAAGACCTGACAGCCCCAGAAGACACATACCGCCATTGTTTACAGGGTGCCCTTTCATCCCCTCGATTTTAACGGCCCGGTTATCGATTTTTCGAACCGTAATACCGCAATGCCCGGGGCAGAGGGTACAGACAGAATTGACGTAACTGGCTTCACCATCTTCCGGAACCGGCGTCCACGGCCACATTTGTGTCCATATTGAACTGTCATCCGTCAACTTCCATGGTAATGGTGAAAGGGCTGTACCGGCTGCACCGCCAATTACAAACGACAAGAAACCTCTTCTGCCAATTTTCATCTATTCTACCTCTTAACTCTTGGTAAATTCATAAAAATCGAATTTATTTGTGACAGGCAAAACATGGATCTCTCTCGGTCTGAACACTGCCGCCCTTGCCAAAGGTCGAGGTGCCCGGAGAAACCAGGTTTACCATATGATCAATCAGCCTTTGGGTGGGCGTCTGGACATCTGTTCTTTCAATATTCGCGGCATTTTCTCGATGGCATTCAGCACAATCGTCCATCTTCATCCGGTCCCAGGTATTCTTCTTGAATCCGCCGATACTTTTTCCCCAGATATCCCGGCTGTAGCCTGTAATTCGATTCTCCTCATAGACCTTTAAACTTTCGGATTCGCCGATATGGCCGTGGCAGGCAACACAGTCCATTCGAGCGCCCTTGATATGGGCGGCATGGGAAAAGAATACGCAATCGGGCTGCCGGGAGTATATCAACCATGGAACTTCTCTTCCCTTGGAGACATACTCCTCTACAAATTTGATCTCATCAGGACTTATTCCCTGAATCTCTTCATGACAATCGATGCATTGGTCAAGCTTCGGGGCCCCGGAGAAGGTACCGTCTTCCCGAAAAAAATGACAGCTTTCGCATCCGTTATCGACCGCTTCAACATGAAGGACATGGTTAAATTCAATGGGCTGTTTTTTCTTGGAATAAAGAAGTTTGGGGAAAACGATCCATCCCACAACAAGGCTGGCAAATAGCCCCAAAATAAAAAACAAGATAATGGTTCCACCGGCCCCCGTATCTTGTTCTTTTAAATTCATTTCCAAGGATGAATTGGGTCCCGCTTCACCAGCGGCATCTTCAGAAATATCTTTCGCATGATCATCTAAAGTATGCATAGAAACTCCGTCAAGCTGTGGTTGATGATTTCACGATGCAGGCTAACGCTCTAAAACAATTAAAATGAACAAACGGTCTTGTACCTATAGAGCTCTTTTTTGTCAAGGGAAAATCCTTCTTATTCGCGCTATTTTTAACCCCGCAGCAGGACAAAAACAAAGACAAAGATGTCCGTATAAGCGGGGTATCGGGTGCGAAAACAACGCAACCCGGATGCTGAAAAAACAGCGAAAAACTTGAAGCTGTCTCAAAAATAGTAGATTGCGTTCGAGGGTCAGGCGCAAGCCGACGAAAAAGCGGAGCCCACGTGTAGTAATGCGAGCATTTTAAGGCGAGACCTTTTGAAAAACACCGGCGCTGTTTTTTATGCATCGCTGGGATTGATACGATTACATATACTCGGCCACGGAAACCGTCCTGTCTCCGAGAATATTGACATAACTCCCTTTTTCATTATCGTACCAGCCATATATGACCGCCTGCGTTATCGGTATTCTGATAATAACGTCCTTTAACGAACATAGGGTGTCTTTTTCCAGGCCCGGCACTTTTTCCAGGTCGATGGTAAGTTCGGCGGTTCGGGTATGGGTCACATGTCCTTCGATTATCGCTGCAGCTCTCGGCATGCCGATGATATCCCCGGACACGTTCTGCTTGTCGGTATAACTGAGATACCCCTTGGAGTCGTCGGATGCAGCCTCCCGGTAAACCGCATTGAGCAATTCTCTGCTGATCGGCTCGCCGGAAAGCTCTTCTTGCAGGTTCAGCACCAGTATAATCAGAGACCCTGTGGAGATGGGAACTCTCACCGATTCCGCGATGAATCCAATATCCTTCATTTCCGGAATAACCAGTCTCAACGCATTGGCGGCACCGGTGGTGGTAAGAATAATGTTATTCATAATGCTTCTGTTTTTCCTGAGATCGACGGCCCCTGTTTTTGGCAGTCTGTCCAAAACCTGCTGTGATCCGGTTACTGCATGAACCGTTGCCATGGACGCCGACAGGATTTTTTTAGGACCGAAAGCATTGAGAAGCGGTTTTATCATATGCGCCAGACAGGTGGTGGTACAGGATGCATTGGAAATGAGTTTATGGCGTCTGGGATCGTAAACATTATCATTGATACCCATTACCGAGGTGACAACGTCATCCGGCATCGGCATCCCTTTATTCTCGATCTTAAACGGTGCGGAAACGATAACTTTTTCGGCGCCGGCCTCAAGATGGCCCCGCAAAGATCCCTTGGGATAATCCGGAGGAAGTGTGGGATCCAGAAAATTTCCAGTGGTATCGACAACCAGTTTTACACCGTGTTTTTCCCAGTTCAACTCGGCCGGATTTCTGGACGTCCTTAAAAAGCGAACCGTGACCCCATCGATGTTCATGGTGCCGTTTTGTTCATCCAGATCTTCGATCAGCGGTTCTGACGCTTGACCGTACAGGAACCCATGGAGCGACCCATAGATTGAATCCCTTTCGGCATAGTGGGCAATGTCTTCCAGGGACGTGCCGACCTTTCGACCGATATTGACGATAATTTCACCAAAATATTTCCGCGCCACATGGTGCCAGAGTGTAAGCTTACCGATCCTGCCAAACCCGTTTATTCCAAGCTTAAATCCATCACTGTTTCCAGTTTGCATATTCGTTCTCTCCCATCTCCGGGCTGGTTATTTTCGATTCCTAGAATTCTTGAACCTTTATCAAACCCCGATAAATCGATCCTTCCCTGCCGTCAATACTTAAATAATCTCCGGATTTAAAGTACGCCTCGTTGAATCGACAGCTTTTTTCCTTTTCGTTGCAGACGAGGTTTCCGCATCCCACAATGCAGGTTTTCTCGAGCCGATACGCCACGACAGCAGCATGGGACGTCACCCCGCCGCGGGCCGTAAGGAGGCCGTCGGCGGCATAGATCTCCCGAATATCATCCGGAACGGTATCGCCCCTTGCAAGAATCAAAAACGTTTCAGGTTCTGCGGTTCTCCATTGGTCGATCTCTTCAAGGTCAAAAACAATCCGTCCACTCATCGCTCCGCCGCTGACACCGATACCATGCCCCAACAGTTTATCTTCCGTGATATCGTCAAGGTCAAAGGTTAAAGCTTTCTTCCGTTCACGGATGGTCATGTCCCGGGTTTGCATCAGGTACAGATCTTCAACACGAGGGCTTTCAAAGGTAAACTCCATCTCCTGAGGACTCCATCCCCTGATGTGGATCAACTCATTGGCCAATTCTTTCAATGCCTTGAAAATCTTGGGGAAATGGCTTTCAAGGGTTATATCGGTTTCCCTCATTTCGATATCCTGCTGTATAATCGATATGGGAAGTGTTTTTACAAGACCTGACGCCACATCCTCACCTTGATTTCCGATGGAAAAATCACCCCAAAGCCTCAGGCTGTCCTCTGACCATCTGGGATTATGGGTAAAGAAGACGCCGGTTCCCGATTGCTGGGAAATGTTCCCGAAAACCATTTCCTGTACGGTAGCGGCCGTCCCCCAGTCATCGGATATCCCCATAATCTTACGGTAGGTTCTCGCCTTGGCGCCCTCCCAGGAACCGAAGACTTTTTTAATCGTAAAATAAAGCTGTTCAAAAGGGTCGTCGATGACATTAATCCCGGCGTTGATGATCATTTTTTTGTAGGTCATCGCCACCTGATGCATCTGCATGCCGGTGAGCTCCCTTTTAAACCGGACGCCGCCCCTTCGCTTGAGCTCACTGATGATCGCATCGAAGTCATCTCTTTCCAGTCCTGAAGCCATGCCGTAACATTGCAGAAACCGGCGATAGCTATCCCAGGCAAACCAGGCATTGCCGGTCCGTTTTCCAATGCCTGTTGCAATCTCCTCATTCATCCCGACATTCAGAAACGTATCCATCATTCCGGGTTGTGAAATGGCAGATCCGCTCCGCACCGAAAAGAGCAAGGGGTTTTTGGGATCACCAAAGTTTTTGGCGGTTATCTTTTCGATGTCGGATATCCGCTTCAAAATCTTTTCTTTGAAGTTTTGTTCTGCCGGAGGATAACTGTCTATTATCTCTCTACAGCGAAACGCCTCGGTTGTTATAATAAAACCGGGAGGTACCGGCATTCCGAATTTTTTCAGTTTAACGAGATTCAGTCCTTTACTCCCCAGATAAATAATTCCGGAAACCATCCTGGGAATTTTATTCATAGACGTCATGGCCCGTTTAGGATCGTAAAGAAGCAGCTGATGCAGTTTGTCCTTGGGGAGTTTATTCGACTGCTGAAAGAGGGTGTTCAGAATTCGGCTTAAGAACAGATCCAGCTGCTGGAGCCCCAATGAAAACGCGATGCGTTCCCGGAAAAAGATTTCAGAAACCCTGTGTTTCAGCTTTTCGCCGTCGATTGTACCGCTCACCGGGAGGTATTTCGGGAGGATCTCCTCCACAGGTATCTGAGATAGAATCTGACTCAGGTTTTCCCCATGAATGTTGTTAAAATAATCGTTGATGATGTTCCTTACAGCCAGGGCAAACCCCTTAAAGATGTCAAGATACTGTGTAAAAGTAAGTTCTCTGGCTTCAAGGGATTGGGCCAACATGTCCAGCTGGCGCTCGATTTCCACCGACGGGATTCCATCGAGTTTCAATGCTTTGTAAAACAGACTCAACCGGCTGTAAATCTGGTAAAAAGTGGCTTTTGTAATGAGGCTTAGATCAATTTGATCCACCAGCTCCTCAAAAAGCACATTCACCAGAGATTTGATTCGAAATGCGAGCCCGAGGCAGTCAAATTTCTTTTCGCGGTAACTGCCGTACATGGAAGGAATGTCTATGGTAATGTGCCGTTTCTTATAAATGTCCTCCTTGATTTCGTAGGTCTGTTCGGAAAGTATTATTTTTTTCAGCGCTTCCAGATAGTCGAGGAGTTTGTATATTTTTTTATTTAAATCGGGCTCCTTGAAGGCATTCCGCAGCCGGTTCAAATCCGGGAAGGCTTCGGCCTGGAGTTGGGCAATATACTTGTCCATCTCAATAAAATCGAGATTGTATTTCTGATCTAAAAGTTTATATAAGGCGATGGCAAGTTCCACCCGCTCTATATCTCGCTCTGATACGTCTGAAACCCCTTCAAGAATAGACTTCATTTCGTCGTCTCTCAGGTTGAGAAGACCTTCCGGCAAGGGTATCCCTTTTTCTTTAAACTGCGATATTACCTTGTGAACACCCTCCACATAGGGGCTCTCTATTTCGATTGCCGTGTAAATATTCGGTGGAACAAAGGCTTCCAGAATTTCTTTTTCTTTGGTTTCCCAGAATTTAAGGGTTGCCTTCATAAAATCGATAATCCGGTTGCTGCTTTCCACATGGCTCTGTTTCCTTAAAAAATGTATCAGCGGATCTCTTCGATGGGATATTTCATCGATCTTTGTGGATATCTCCCTCAGATTCCCCTCGGCGCCGATATCGTTGAAGTACACCGGAAAAAGCCTGCAGAGTTGTTTGGCCAGATTATAGACAGGTTCGATACGGCTGTTCAACAATTGGGTAACATCCCGCGGGAACAGGTCGATGTCCTTAATGAATACACCGCAAATAGAAATATGGATGATAAGGTAGGAAATAAGCCGGGTGGACCAGATGGGGTTGAGTTCAATAAGTTCAAGCCATGTCCTTATATTGAGAATGTGGGCGGAATTGGCCTTTATTTGCCAGTCGTTTCCGACACCTCCGATCATCGGCGACTGAAAGCCCAAATCGATGACGTAATCGATGAATAATTTTACAAGATCGCTGTCATCGGTTTTGTAAACACCTTTCCCCATATTCAGAATGCTGTTCAATGCCGTTGCAGGATATTTTTCGGTTCGGGTTTTTAATATGGAAAAGGTTTTATGAATGAGGCTCTCGATATTCAGGTGACTCTCATGCGCGATTAGCCGGCTCAATGTTCTGTTGATGTCCCTTAAGGCTTCCTCATGGATCAACGACAAACCGGAAATATTCATGATATGGAAAAGAAAAATGAGTTTCCATTGATTGCCCAAATGGATTTTTGGACTTTCATCCAGAAGGCTTTGGGGAATTTTTCGGTATGCTTCGACAAATTGGCTGTAATCGGGAAGCGCTACGAGCCCCTTTAAAACATCTTCGGAAGCACTGTTTTTGGACTGTGCAACACGTTTAAGTTCGATGATATACCGGTCGATCTGGTTATGAGATATCTTCTCAAAAAATTTTTTCAGTTTGTCCGGGTTGTCGATTTCACCGGCCTCTTCATTGAACCAGGACCAAGGATCTCTTTCCTGGAGCCAGTAACTATAGATACGATGAAAATATTTTATGAGAAGTAAATTTACAGACTCACAATCATCCGTTATTTCGGATGAATAACTTAAAAGCGCTTCAGCAAGCTTTCGTATCTGATAGAAACTTTTGACAAGCAAGAAGAAATTTTCTTCTTCATAATTCCGAATTCGATCAAATGAATCATCGATGGCCGGCTTGAATCTCTTGAAGTCGGCACCGGACTCCTTGATGATTTTCTGAACGAACAGGAAAAGATTATCCACAGCATCGGCCCTGACGTCAATATCGCTATTCGATTCAATGGCTCGGGTGAAAATTTCCACAAAAAGTCTTGCAGCTTCAGGTCCTTTGGGATGGCTTTTGAGAAGATGAAAATAATCGAGGGAATAGACCCTGGCTTCCTGAACGATAAATTGCCAGTTCCGATACGGATGAGAAAGCTCTTTCAGGAACGTGTTCAATCCTTCCATGATGCCGTAATATTTGGACATCACCTCCTGAAGGATTGAATATTTTTCATCAACGGTGACGTCGACATAATAACTGGCAATATTAACCTCAAGGGCTTTTGGCTGTATCATCAGATCCTCATATCATCGACCATTGAAAATGGATAACCAATCAACGTCTTAAGAATATCAGACGCGTCATCTATTTTCAAGTCTATTTCCATCGGCAATCTTCAACAAAAAAGCCCCTCCAAAGAGGAGGGGCTTTTTTAAAGTGCTTTTTAAAATTAATAATTAGAGTTCAAGCCATGAATCCGAGTAGAGAGACCTTCCAAGGATGACATTGGTCGTTTTGGCATAATCCTGCATCTCTTTTGAAAGACTGTCCATATCCGGTCCTTCGCCGTCCATAACGCCGTAAATCAAGTCCACGATATCTTGGCGCTCGCCCCGGGCTATGGAAATCAGCTGATCGTCCAGCGGGTCGGCAATCACCGACTCCATACCGTACTTCTGAAGCATGACCATATACGTCTGGTTAAGAATGGGCCGCAGATGATCGGGGGGACCGTTGGATATATTCGACAGCCCGCAGGTGCTCCGGGCACCGGGAGCAATATCCTGGAGCATCCCCTGAAATTCCATTAGGCTTATGGCCTGGGGCTGCTGGATGTTCACCGGAGTTACAATGCCGTCCACCCAGATCTTCTCATTGGGGATTCCGGCTTCATTGGCGGCATACAGAAGCTCAACGCTAAGGGCCGCACGTTCATTCTCATCCCGCGGCAGACCGTCAGGACCCCACAGAAGTGCGACAAAATCGGCATTGTATTCCGCAGCCAGAGGAATCATCTTTTCATAGCGTTCCGGACGACACATGATCGAATTGATAATGGGCGTAAGTTTACAGACCTTGAGGGCGGCCGTTATGGCATCAATATTGGATGTGTCCAAAACCAGCGGTATATCGTCAACCACCTCCTGCACCATTTCAACCACCCATGGCATCAGCTCATGCCCCTCCTTTTTGGCAGGGCCGAGGTTGATGTCGATAAAATCCATCCCTTTCTCCTTCTGAAAAAGGGCTTCCTCCTGAATCGGCTTGGGATCACGCTCCTTGAATGCCCTGCCGATCTTTGTAGATATGACGTTTAAACTTTCACCTAAAAGTAACATATGACCTCCCTCCTTTATCGGCAACCGCCTGATGTTTTCGGGGCATGCCCCTTCACGATATCTCATCGGATCTTAATACATTAAATACGATGGATATACGCCACCCGGCCAGCTAATTATGCCGTTATTTTGACTTGAGAAATGCCGGAATATGTGCGGCCTCTCTCGGTCCCACGGTAATGGTCCAGCCAGGCAATTCTTCTTCCATATCACCGACAATAGCGGCCGCATAACCGGGGATAATCACTTCCGTATGCTTGACCTTATCCGCTATGCCGCACTTTTTGACAAACATTCCCACATCGTCGCCGGAAAATTTTCCGGCAGCCCACGCAGTTAGAACGGACAGCCCTTCAGCGTCTTTGATCAGCAGCCAGGACGGCACCTTGCTCCCTTCAATTTCGCCGGATACAATAAAGTAAGTCAACGCAAAATTGGTGGTCACCAAAACCGGAGAATTTTCATCGGGATCACCGATTTCGTAGATTCCCTCTGTAACGGTCATTGGCCGCTGTGGATCCGTATAGATATTCAACCGTTCAACCAGCAGAGAGAAAAGGCCTCCACCCTTAAAATCGGACAAAATGGTGATGCCGCCGTATTTTGCAATAAACATGGCGGCGATGAGCGTTTCCATGTCCAGATTCGATGCCATTTCACACGGAAACGTAATGGTTGGAAAACCCAGGGCTCTGTTTAAAGACTTGAGGGCTGCACGGCGGATGACAATCTGGTCCTCGAACGCCTGCTTGATCTCTCTGGCGCCGGAATCGACCACCAGGTCCTTTAAGCCCATTTCCATCAACTTGGTTGTCAGGGGGATCAACCCTTCAACAGAATCCGCCTTGACCGCCAAAGGCAAATCATTATCTTTGGCAAGGCCACCAAAGGCATCGATATTACTTTCAGTTGCGGCATATATCAACGGGCGTTTGAATTTACAGGCCTCGATTCCGGCCGCCATGACGCCGGCATCTTCGGACATCAAAACCAGGTTAAATTCCGATGTTTCGGCAATGGTTTTTGCCGCAGCCGCAAAGGCATCCTTATCGCCATTTACATCTTTCAAGGCCACCAGCTCGGGCCTTAGATTTAAACCCACCCGTTCAAACTGGAAAGCATTCCAGGTTTTTAACTTGTCTTCAAGATCAGCCGCGGCAATATCTGACCCCACCATCGCACCAATGGGCGTCGGGTTGTAAAAGGTCTTTTCATGACGATACATAACGGTTTCACCGCCGGTTTTGGTCTTCCTGACACCTTGCCCCAGCGCAACGGGTCGGATGGGAGGTGCCGAAGCCTCGGCAAGCTGCGCTCTCGCCTCGTCGGATACATACGGGCAGGCATCGAGTTCAGCCTTTCCGGATGCCAGGTTCATGGCAAAAGCAAGGCAAGTGGGAACCCCACATTCCTTACAGTTGGTTTTCGGCAGGAGTTTGAAAATCTGAATACCGGTTAATGCCATTTTTATCTCCTCTCCTTATTTTAATCGATCGAGTTTGAAGTTTTGATATTAAAGTGTAAGGTTTAAGGAGCAGCCCTATGGCGCTCCTTAAACCTTTGTCTCTATCAGTTATCAGATCAGCGGATCCATGGAAAGCGCCGGATGGCCGACTTTTTCGAGGAACGGCAAAATCTCTTCTTCTGTGATGCCCACGGTCTCGTCAGCAATCATATCATACAAGCCCGGAACGCCAAGTTCCTCACCCCGTTTTTGGATACGCTCTTTGAATTCTTCTTTAAGACCCTTGGGCATCCAGACCATCCGCAAAAGACCGCCGTCTCCCACGAGGAACTTACGCTGGATGATATTGTACTTGGAATGGCCCACAAACCCCGGCGAAGAGGCGCCTCCGCCCATCACACCGGCCAGTGTGGTAAATTTCATGCCGCAGGGGGTTTCACCCATATAGTCCCGGCCCACAGTCATGACGCCGTTGCAGGACGGCAGCATGGCCGCAATGGCTTCGCAGCATCCGCAGGTGGTCATGGGATCATGCACCAGGGAGTAAAAGTTGTAATGGGTGACGTTTCCCCGTGAGGCCTTAGAAACAAAATCGTTGACCCCTTTCCACTGACCCAGTACAGGATCGAGACATTCACCCTTTTCGATGGGCTGATTGGGACCGGTGGGATTGATCTCAAAGGATGCCTTGCAGTCCATCCAGTTGTAAGCACCGCAAAGACCGGTTCGCTCGGGACTCACCGTACAGACATGGTTGGGCGCAAAAGACTGGCACAACGTGCAGGAATAATAAATCTCTTCCGCTTCATCCGTCATGTTCTCCACCCGTTCATCCCGTTTCTTGTACTCTGCCCGGGCTCTTTTGGTGAGCTTGTCCACATCCTCTTTTTTAGAATATAGGGTAATCTGTACCTTATCCAGAATTTTTTCGAAATCCTGATGGAACTTGGCATGAAGAACCACGCCGATATCTTTTAAGGTAAAGCCCTTTTCCATGGCTGCTTTGCTGACCCGGATCCAGGCAATATCCCGCTGACCGATATGCATGATCCCCTGAATATAGTTAATCAGGTGATGAATCTGGCGCTCGAGAATCGGCTCGAAATCATCCTGGAACTCACGACCGGCAATCTGGATATAGATCCCCAGGGGGAAGGTCTCCCCTTCTTTAAGATCGGTGATATCAGGTCCGATCACCTCAACTTTGCCGTCTTCAATCTCTTTCATGTCAGCCATTTTAACCAGTTCTGTGGCCTGGGTTTTGCCGCCGCCGCACTGGGCATATAGATCTTTACCCCTGACCCGCTCACCTTCAAATGCCGGACCAAAAGACAGCGGGATTTCGATCTTGGTGACATGGACCTTAAGCCCTCGTACTTCCACGGATCTCTGGCAGATTTCATCATGGCGTACATTGGGCACCACGTGTTCGTAGGTGCAGATACCGGTGGGCAGAATCTCGGGCACATCCGTATCCGCCAGTGTCGGGAAACCCCAGTTGACACACCCTGCCGCCGCACATGCCCAACGGGTTCCGATTTCACCAAAGGCGTTAACAAACGCAAAGATCCTGTTCTTGTTATACAAAAGAATCTTTTTATAGTCACCGGGTTGAACTCCGCCAAAGGCCATGGCCGCCCGATTGGCAAACCCTAACGCAAATACGGCCGATGAAATATCCGGACCAAAAGGTACGATCCGGGTGTTCCATCCGATCTGAACACCGGCTTCAATGAGCTGATCGATGACCGATGTTCCGTTGTGGCCCGATGCACAAAAGATATAAAGATTCTTCAACTGGTAATCTTCCACAATCATCTTGGCGATCTCGGGTGTGGGACACGCCCCTACGATAGCGGCAAAGCCGGGAGCGGTGCCGTCCACAAATTCAACCCCTCTTTTTCGTAAAATAACATCGTCGGCCGGTCCCAACCAGATTTTTCCGCCTTCTATATCCGGATCTTCATGGGGATAGTAAAAATCAGGATCCGTAACACTTCGAATCCCTTCCTTAATTTCATATGCAAGAATGGCCGCCATGCCGGCATCCAGAAGGGGACCCAGGTACGGCAGATGGTTCACCCGCTTGATATGGGGAGGAAGAAGTCCCCTGGCAAACTTCATCGGTTTTTGAAGATCTTCCAGGGTTTCAACCTTGTAGCCCAAAAGTGAGTAAATCACCGGCAGATAGTAGCCGGTGTTGGGGAACTCGACCTTGGTATCTGCACTGTAGGCTGCCAGAGCATTTCTTAATAGCCCTTCAACCTCTGAAACAACATTGTAGCCGCCCTGTATGGCAGCAAATGCGACTAGCTTTGACATGCTTTCCTCCTTCGTTGAGGATCTGTTTTTACCTCACATTTTAATTCATTTTGCAGGGTTAGGCTTGCTGATATTTGGCCTCCATTTCCCGGCGATCCGCCATATCCATGAGGACTCTGTCCCTGGCCTTGTCGATACCGAGGGCCTTGCGCTTTTTATCGATATGAGCGATCATCTTATGGGCATGTTTGATCGGGTCCGGCTCACAGTCCCACATGCCGCCGTAAATCCCTTCCAGTTCCTTGTACAGATAATCCTTAAATACCGGAGCCCCTTCCAAAGGCATATGATATCCAAAGACCGTGTACACGCCGGAAGCCACAAAATACTGACCAATGCTGATGGCCTTTTCACTCATCCACTCGGGCGCGCTTCCGGCTACCGGCAGATCCTGGATGTCATGGCCAAGCCCGCCGGCTTTAACAACTTCCGTTGCCGCCAGCAAAATTCGGCTGTTGTCCACACAAGATCCCAGGTGAAGCACCGGCGGAATACCCACCGTCTCGCACACTTCCGCAAGACCCGGACCACAGAAAACCTGAGCCGTTTCCGGTGTGAGAAGTCCATGCATACCGGCAGCTATGGCGCTGCATCCGGTGGTCAATACCAGTACGTCATTTTTGATCAGCTCTTTGATAATTGTGATGTGCTCTTCATTGTGCTTGGTCCGAGCATTGTTACAGCCCACAACACCCGCAACGCCACGGATGCGGCCGTTGATAATATTGTCGTTTAAGGTATAGTATGATCCCCGGAACGTCCCGCCCAGATGGTACTCGATGGATTCCACAC
>DATKWE010000137.1:0-16425 GCA_035529735.1 Desulfobacterales bacterium
CCAACCGGCCGCCGCTGAGCTTGCTCAAACGGTTTGTGGTGGAAAAATCCGGCGAGCACAAGAACAAGGTCGATCTGAAAATGAGGGGACTGACGCCGGTGGTAGACGCCGCCCGCGTACTCAGTTTGGATCTGGGGATAAAAACTCAGAATACCCTTGGCCGTTTGGCGGAAATTAACCAAAGGGGCGTCATCGACAATGAATTTCACGCCGATCTGCGCGAGGCCTACGATTTTATCGTATATCTTCAGATCAGCCGACACCTGGACGCCCTGGCCAAGGGAGAAGCGCCGAATAATTTTATAAATCCAGCAAGCTTGAACAGCCTGCAACGGAAGATGTTGAAGGAAAGCTTTGCAGTGGTCAACCGCCTGCAGAGAACCATTGAATTTCGCTTCCAGACCCAAGTGGTGGAGATTTGATGCCCAGTCTATTGTTAGCCCGTATGCGAAATCGCTGGATTCGGGCGCGTTTCCGGAAAAAAGAGGTTCATCCCCTGGCGCTTACGAACCTGACCGCCCTGGATCACTTACGCCTCAATCAAAGTGCCAGAAGTCCGCACTATGTGGTCCTGGACCTGGAAACCACCGGTCTGAGCCTGACCCGTGACCGGGTGGTCAGTGTGGCTGCATTCCGGGTCGTTGAAGGCCGGATACTTCTTGGAGACGTTTTCAACTCCCTGGTGGATCCGGACCGGTCCATCTCCTTGTCCTCCATTAAAATCCACGGCATTGTGCCGTCTATGGTGGCCCGTGCGCCGGGGTTTGCAGACGTATTTGATCAATTTCTCCGTTATTTGGGAACCGATATTCTGGTGGGTTACAACGTGTGGTTTGACCTGCATTTTCTGAACACATACATGCAGCAGAGTTATGGTTTTCCGCTCCAGAATCTGGTTCTCGACGCCTACGCTATTTGCCAAAAGATCGGCTTTCCACCCCGTTCCCGGTCCTATGCCATCAGATCCAACGGCAATCAAGACTTGGATGCGGTGGCCAAGCACTTGGGCATCCAAATTCACGAGCGGCACACAGCCCTAGGAGATGCCCTGGCCACAGCGATGATTTTTCAACGGATTCTGGCAGAGATAGAGAAAAAAGGCCCGGGGCGATTGAGAAATCTGCTGTGATCCGGCAGAAACCGATACACCTCAATGAAGCGCCCCGTCGCCCCGCAAACAGGATCTTCACATTGCTTCGACAACCGGACGGGGCATAAAAAAACAAAACCTTTATAATATTTCTCCCGGTTTGTTTGCGATCAATTAGGGTTGCAATCAATTAATCCTTTTGCGGAATTGATTTGGCGTCACAAATCTGTTACGATTCAAAAATCCATGATTTTCCGGCTTACATCGAGATGGAAAATCCAAGACTCAAATTACCGCAGAAACATTAGATAGAGCACTGCAAAAAAAGGAGGTGCTTTAATGAGTTGTGAAAAGTGCATGACCCAAGAAGATGTTTTAAAACTTGTCAAAGAAAAGAATGTCAGCTTTATTCAGTTTTGGTTCACAGATGTCCTTGGGGTGCTCAAGACCTTTGCAGTCACTCAATCCGAGCTGGAAACCGGCATGAGTGAGGGTATGGGATTTGACGGATCTTCCATCGAGGGTTTTGCGCGCATCCATGAGAGCGATATGGTTGCCATGCCGGATCCTACCACGTTTCAAATGCTCCCATGGCGTTCGGGCGAAAGGCCGGTGGCGCGGATGTTCTGCGACATCGTGAACCCGGACCAGACGCCGTATGAGGGAGACCCACGGTATGTGCTTAAACGGCTTTTGAAGAAAATAGAAGACAAAGGATATACATTTTATGTGGGACCTGAACTGGAATATTTCTATTTCAAAAGCAACAAGGAGCCCGAAGGGCTTGATACTGGAGGATATTTTGACAGCCGGCCTCTGGATATGGCATCTGATTTAAGACGGAATACTATTTTTGCGCTCCAGGACATGGGGATAGAAGTGGAATACAGCCATCATGAAGTGGCACCGAGCCAGCATGAGATCGATCTTCGCTATGACAATGCCTTGAGCATGGCTGACAAAACCATGACGTATCGAATCGTGGTCAAAGAAATCGCCCGCCAGCACGGTTGTTATGCCACATTCATGCCAAAACCCATCTTTGGCGAAAACGGCAGCGGCATGCATGTGCATCAATCTTTGTTTGCCGGAGACAAAAATCTCTTTTTTGATGGAAACGATCCATACCATTTGTCCAAAATGGCCAAGGGGTATATTGCCGGCATTATGAAGCATGCCCGGGAGATCATCGCCGTCACCAATCAGTGGGTCAACTCCTACAAACGGCTGGTGCCCGGCTACGAGGCCCCTGTTTACATTTCCTGGGCCCGACGCAACCGTTCGGCCATGATTCGGGTTCCCATGTACAAGCCCGGAAAGGAAGTCGCCACCCGCATCGAGTTCCGGGCGCCGGATCCGGCCTGTAATCCCTATCTGGCTTTTGCGGTCATGCTGGCAGCCGGGTTAAAGGGGGTTGAGAATCAATATGAACTTCCTGACCCCATCGAAGAGGATATCTATGAAATGTCCGAAAAAGAGAAAAACAAAAAGGGCATTCTAACCCTTCCGGGGAATCTTTATGAAGCGATCCTTGAAGTTGAAAAATCAGACCTGGTGAAAGATGCCCTGGGTGAGCATGTTTTCAAAAAGTTTGTGGAAAACAAGAAGATCGAGTGGGATATGTATCGAACCCATGTCAGCCAGTACGAAATAGAAAAATATATGCCCATAACCTGACCCGGACAAACTGTGACGATTTTTTTAAAAAATCAAAAAATATTCCTTGACAAGGCCCGCAAGAATCAATAAATATTCGAGTTCAGATTTTTTATAGCTTTGCACAATGGTGTACAGAGTTATATTTGACACTAAAATGACGAAGGCGTCTGCACCCCTTGCTACAGGGTGGACGCCTTTTTTATTTTATTCAGACCGCCGCCTCTTCCGGCCTCACGGGACCGCATAAAAATTAATGCCGGCTTGCCATGGCAAGGATGTAGACGGATAAACACTGGACAAACAGATTGGCGCATAAACATGAATGACAACTTTACACCCAAAATAACACTGTTTCACTGTATCAACACCGTTTCCGAGATTGGCGGCTTCTCTTTGACCGGCCGGGATAATTTTGAATTGCAAACCGTCAAGCTGCCCTGCTCAAGCATGGTAAAGGATGTTTTTCTGTTGCGGGCATTCGAAGCCGGCTCGGATGCAGTGATCGTACTGGTCTGTCCTGAAGGACAGTGCCGTTATGTAGAGGGCAATATAAGAGCAAAAAAACGTGTGGCATGGGTTCGGAACCTGCTGGACGAAATCGGTCTCGGCGGCCGGCGGCTGTCCTTAAGCAACATTTCTGCCGGAGATAACGTCGCAGCATCTCAGATTATACAGAACGTATTGAAAGATCTTGCAGATCTGGGGCCCAACCCGGCTGTTTGATATCGCTCCCATAACAAAAAAAACAAGGATACTCGCAATGATAGTTGGAGAACAAAAACCCATATCGGAAATCAAGGAAATCATCGCACCCTACAAGAAAATTCTTATTCTGGGCTGCGGCACCTGTGTGAAAACCTGTTTTGCCGGAGGTGAAGACGAAGTTGCAGTGCTGGCATCCGCACTGAGACTGGCCTTTAAAAAAGACGGCAAGGAGATTGAAATCGAAGAGTTTACCATAGAACGCCAATGCGAAGACGAATTTATTCAGGAAAGTGCGCCGGCCATCTCTCGCAATGACGGGGTCTTATCCCTGGCCTGTGGTGCCGGCGTTCAGGCGCTTGCCAGACGGTTCGCCAAGAGTCCGGTTTTGCCGGGTGTAAATACGACGTTCATCGGTGTTCTGGAAAAACAGGGGGTCTTTACCGAGGAGTGTTCCGGCTGCGGCAATTGCAGACTTGACATATTCGGAGGAATTTGTCCGGTCACCCGATGTGCCAAAAAGCTTCTGAACGGACCCTGCGGCGGATCACAGAACGGCCAATGTGAGGTCGATCCCGAAACCGACTGCGCCTGGCAGATGATCATCGAGCGGCTCGGGATATTGGGACAGATGGATAATTTAAGAATCTATGTTCCCCCCAAAAATTGGCAAACCAGCCTTTCAGGCGGCCCAAGAAAATTAGTGAGAGAGGATCATATGATATGAATATGAAAGCTTCAAGCAGATTACAGGAAATTTTATCAAAAGGGGAGTTTGCCGTTACCGCCGAATGCGGTCCTCCACGGGGCGCAAATCCCGAGGTCATCCGTAAAAAAGGCGAATTATTAAAGGGGTGGGTTGATGCCGTAAACGTCACCGACAATCAAACCGCAATCGTAAGAATGTCCAGCATAGCGGCGTGTGCTCACCTTCTGCAAATGGGTCTGGAACCGGTCATGCAAATGGTCACCCGGGATCGGAATCGGATTGCCCTGCAATCGGATATTATGGGTGCCTATTCTTTAGGAATAAAAAATATCCTTTGCCTTTCGGGCGATCATCAGAGTTTTGGCAGCCAGCCGGATGCTTTGAATGTCTTTGATATCGATTCTATGAATCTTATCCGGACCATTCAAACCATGCGAGATGAAGGCAAGGATATGAGCGGTTTTGATTTGAATGATCCGCCCCGAATGTTTATCGGAGCGGCCGCCAACCCGTTTGCCGATCCTTTTGAATATCGCGTTATTCGTCTGGCAAAAAAGATCGATGCCGGTGCTGATTTCATTCAGACCCAGTGCATTTATAATATGGATCGATTCAAAGAGTGGATGAAAATGGCCCGGGAAGAAGGCCTGACTGAAAAGGTTCATATTCTCGGCGGCGTCACCCCTTTAAAATCTGCCGGAATGGCCAAGTTTATGAACACCAAAGTGGCCGGCATGGATGTTCCGGAATTTCTGATCAAACGAATGGCCGGCGTTCCCAAGGAAAAGGCCGTTGAAGAAGGCCTTAAAATATGCCTGGAAACCATCGCCGAATTGCGTGAGATCGAAGGGGTTCACGGTGTTCATATTATGGCCATTGAATGGGAGGAAATCGTCGCTGAAATCGTCGAAACCGCCGGTCTTTCGCCGAGACCCTGAGGATTGATGATGGATGATTGTGAAAATTATCATTCAGCCACAAATCGGCTTCTGATTAATATAAATAAAAATAACATATTTTTTACCCTAAAAAAAATCAAAATTAACGTGCTAATATTTTAGTTTGTCGATGAATTTTCTAACGTCGTCAATTCAAATTGGAGAGTTCAATGCCCAAGAAGTATCATATACCCATTAAAACCGCTGATCCAAGGCACCATCCCATCGGCAAGTATGCTACGGTCGAGTTCCGGGAAGACTGCGCCGGCAGCTGCAGAGAGTGTGTGAAGAAAAAATGCATTTACGGTATTTTCAAGGATAACTACCTTCACATGAGCACCATGGGCGAACCTGAATACCTGTATGACTGCCACAGTTGTTTTCGTTGTGTCCAGGAATGCACGAGAGGCATTTTTTCCCGGGTGATAAATCCGGAATACCGTACGTTGGGAGATGCGTATTTGCGTCCCGATACCATAAACAGGACCTGGTATCAGGCCCATACCGGGAAAGTTCCGGTTTCAGGGGCCGGTTATCGGGGTCCGTTTGTGGCTGCCGGTTTCGATTCCATGTGGACCGACATGTCTGAAATTGTCCGGCCCACAAGGGATGGCATCCACGGCCGGGAGTATATCAATACCTGTATCGAAATCTCCCGCAAGATATCCCCCTTAAAGTTCAATGACGACATGTCTTTGGCCTCGGAAACATTTCCGATTCTGGAGATTCCCATACCGTTAATGTTTCAGATGCCGGAAAGCCTTATTATCAATCAACCTATTGTTGAATCAGCGGCCAAGGCAGCCCAGGTTCTCGACACCTTTCTGATCATTCGACCTGAAGATTATTCGGAAACCCTTTTGCCTTATGCCCGAAGTCTGATTCCCAGTCTTACCTGCAACAATGCCATGAATCACCCATCACTCATCCTCAAAAGTCGTGCGGTTGAACTGGGTTTTGGCACGAATATCGAAGATACGGTTCATAAACTCCGTAAAATAAAATCGGATATCGTTCTGATGGTCCGTATTCCCCTGGATGCCGATGCTGCATCCCGCGCTTTGGCACTTTCGGCTTTGGAGGTCGACACCCTTCATTTCTATGCAGATCAACACGGTAACGAACTGAATACCGAACATCCCCGGTTTTTAAAAGAAATGATTCGAGAGGTTCATCTAAAACTCGTGAATGGTTTGGTCAGACAAAAAATCAACCTGGTATTTTCAGGTGGAATCGCCATGGCCGAGCATATGGCCAAATCCATCATTTGCGGTGCCGACGGTGTCATTGTGGACGTCCCCCTGCTCATCGCTCTGGAATGCAGGCTGTGTTACCGTTGTCGAAAAAATCTGTCATGCCCTGCAAAAATAGACGACACCATCGTTCCTCAATGGGGCAGCCAGAGAATGATTAATCTGATGGGTGCATGGCACAACCAGCTCATCGAATTGATGGGCGCCATGGGAATTCGGGAGGCGAGAAGACTCAGGGGTGAAGTCGGCCGCTCCATGTGGTTTGAGGATCTGGAAATGGAAAGTTTCGGTCCCATATTCGGAAAAAGAAAAATAGCAGGATTAAAATAACCCATGAAAAAAAATAATATTCACTTTCAATTCCCCAAAACCGTCCAAGTGCCGGATCGGTTTCGGAATTCCATCGGCAAGTACGTTGTCCGGCGAAATTCCCGATGTATCTCATGCGGGTTGTGTGCAGAACTGTGTCCTTATGGCGTACATCCGCGATATGACGTCTACTCAAAACCCTTACGCCCCAAAGATTACAGATGTATCGGCTTTAAATGCAAAGAAAATGATTTTTTCTGTATAGACCGTTGCCCGGAACAGGCCCTGACACTTCGGCACAATCCGATTCTGGAAACTTTAGGAGATTATCGCTGGACGTCAGAGATGCTCATTGCACACTGGGACATGGCGGAAACAGCGAACCTCCCGGTGGTTGATCTGGAATACAACCTTGGCAACTCGGGTGGCGGTTTTGATAAAATCCGCTTCAAAACACCGGAACCGGGTGACTACCTTAACCTCGGCGATGAGGACATCGACACCAGTATTATATTGAACAAACGGGGTGACGGAAGGCGAGAGGTGATCAACGGCATCCCTTGTTACGGCGGCGGCATGTCTTACGGCTCCACGGCACTGTCGGTCATGGTGGCCAGAGCACGGGCAGCGAAACTGCTGAACACATTGACCTGTACCGGAGAAGGCGGTTATCCCCAAGAATTGACCCCATATTCCGAGCATGTCATCACCCAGATTGCCACCGGTTTATTCGGGGTAAAAGAAGAAACCATTTTGTATGCACCCATGGTGGAATTCAAATATGCCCAGGGTGCCAAGCCTGGATTGGGTGGCCACTTGCTGGGCGACAAGGTGACCCCCGAAGTCGCGGCCATGCGGGAAACGGTGGTGGGGAATGCCCTCTTTTCGCCGTTTCCGTTTCACAGCGTCTATTCTGTGGAAGATCATAAAAAGCATGTCGATTGGGTCAAAGAAATCAACCCGGACGTACTGGTTTCCGTCAAAGTCTCCACACCGACGGATGTGGACATGGTGGCAGTGGGCAGTTACTATGCCGGAGCCCATGTTGTCCATCTGGACGGCAGTTACGGTGGAACCGGTGCTGCTCCGGATATTGCAAAAAAGAACATTGCCATGCCCATTGAGTACGCCATCCCCAAGGTGCATAATTTTTTGAAGGCCGAAGGCGTTAGAGACAAAGTCTGCTTGATTGCCAGCGGCGGCATTCGCAATGCAATGGACGTGGCAAAGGCCATTGCACTGGGAGCTGACGGCGTGGTTATCGGGACTGCGGAACTGGTTGCATTGGAATGTGTTCGATGCGGTCATTGCGAAAGCGGCCGGGGGTGTGCCCGGGGCATCGCAACTACGGACCATGAACTGGGCATCATGATTACCGAAGATTGGGCCACCCAACGAATCGTCAACATGTACATGGCCTGGCGAAAACAGTGGTGTGAAATTTTAAGGCAATACGGCCTGAAAAGCATCAAAGAACTGGTGGGCCGATCCGATCTACTGGTCCATCTCGATTATCTGGATGAAGAAGAAAGATCAAAATATCAACCGGCACCTCAAGCAGAGCTAATAATTTAGGTGTTTCAAAATTTGTTAATAGTTAAGTTCTTTGAAACAAATCGATTTCAAAGGAGCTTCAGGTAATGTTTTCCAAAGGCCAAAGTGTTACAAAATTTATTTCATTAACTGATAAAGGTATGAAAAATGTTTCACGGTTTTGACTCAACAATTAAAAACATACTGAAATCTCGGGGCCGTCTGCCCCATGGCGAGATCCCTTCTAAAAAGCCTGCTGAAGAGGGCGGATGCGGTGTTACCGGTTTCATTTCATCCATCCCCGTTCGGGGCCGTCATATTTATGAACCATCGGTTCAGATGCACAATCGCGGAAACGGCAAAGGCGGCGGCATCGCTGCTCTGGGGCTTTCCGCAGAAAATCTGGGCGTTAGCCAGGAAATCCTGGACACCCATTATCTGCTTCAGGTCGCCCTTCTCGACCCGGCCGCCCGGCCGGATGTGGAAGAGACGGCCATCAAACCATTTATGGAAGTCCATAAAGCCGAAAGCATCCCCACCCTTGATGATTACAGGGACGTAGAAGGTTTAGAGGTCAAGCCTCCGGATGTCTGGCGCTATTTTGTGCGGGTAAAACCGGATGTTCTGGATCGTTTCATTACCGAAAATTCCCTTCAGGATCTGGATCATAGGAAGGCTGAAGATGAATTTATCTACCAGAATTCCTTTCGATTAAACCAGAAGTTTTACGCGTCATTGGGGGAAAAGCAGGCCTTTGTTTTATCCCACGGTCGTAATTTGATGATTTTAAAAATCGTGGGGTATGCCGAGCAAGCAACCCAGTACTACTGTATGGAAGATTTTAAAGCCCATGGATGGATTGCCCACCAGCGCTATCCCACCAAGGGCAGGGTCTGGCATCCCGGCGGGGCACACCCGTTCATCGGACTGGATGAAGCGCTGGTCCACAACGGCGACTTTGCCAACTACCATGCGGTGAGTGAATACTTAAAACAGCACAACATTTTTCCGCAGTTTTTAACGGATACCGAAGTCGCTGTTCTGCTCCTCGACCTGTTTAACCGAACGTTTGAGTATCCAATGGAGTATATCATTGAAGCCCTGGCGCCCACTTCTGAATACGATTTCGATCTGCTGTCGCCAGAGAAACAGCATGTTTACCGCTACATCCAGGCTGCCCATATCCATGCTTCTCCGGACGGTCCCTGGTTTTTTATCATTGCCCGCAACAATCCGTATAAAAACTATTTCCAGTTGATCGGCATTACGGATACGTCCATGTTGCGTCCCCAGGTGTTTGCTCTGCAGGAAGGAGACGTTCAGATCGGCCTGATATGTTCGGAAAAGCAGGCCATTGACGCCACCTTACAGAACCTTGCCGCTGAAGACAGCCGCTTTTGCCCGATAGCGGACAAATACTGGAATGCCCGGGGCGGTAGTGCCACCGATGGCGGCGCGTTTATTTTTACCGTCAAAGACGCCGGCAAGGGAGATGGATCTAAAGAACTCGTCTGTACCAATAAATTCGGCGAGGTCGTCAAAACACCTGAAAATCAGAAACATTATAAAATAACCCCCGAACTATCAACGCCCGTGGTTTCAAACGAAATGTCCGGGGCCTTAAAAAAAGGCCTGTCCACGGATGACCTATCTGATTTTAAACGCTATTATTGTCAGCAGGTAATAAACTGGGATTATCCTGAACTCATTCATTTTTGCAAAGGGCTCGAAACTCTGGCCATTGAAGATGACGACACGAAGTCCAAAGCCATAGAGGTTTTGACACACCTTATGGACCGACGCTTTCCCACCGGAGATAAAAAGCGGAGTTCGATACTGCAAATCATCAGAAACAGCCTGACTTCAATTTTTGATGCATCACCGGATCTCCATGAAAACACCGACACCCGGTATCGTTACGTCGATTTTGAAAAACGGGACACCCTACGGTCTCCCCGGAATGATGAAAAGGTTCTGGTGATAAATGCCCGAGAATTTTCCCCCGAAGGCGAGAACTGCGACTCGAGACTTATTTGTGAAGCCTACCGGCTGGGATGGAAACAGTTCATTTGCTATGGCTACAAAGGGCAGCGCTTTTGCGGATGCGGCCTTTCAAAAGATTCCGACGGTGTCCGTATAGACGTTTATGACAGCTCCGGTGACTACCTGGCTTCGGGTATCGATGGTCTGGAAATATGCGTCCACGGAAACGCCCAGGATCAGCTTGGCCAGATCATGAAGCGCGGAAAACTCGTCATCTATGGGGATGTGGGCCAGACCCTCATGTACGGAGCCAAGGGCGGAGACGTATATATTCTGGGCAATGCCGCCGGCCGCCCCCTGATCAATGCGGTGGGCCGCCCCCGGGTTGTCATAAACGGTACCTGCCTCGATTATCTGGCGGAGTCTTTTATGGCCGGTGACCCCCTGAACGGCGGCGGGTTTGTCGTTCTCAACGGTTTAGAATTCGATGAAGACGCCACCGTCGTGGCCCGGACGGTCCCCTACCCCGGCTCCAATCTCTTCTCACTGGCTTCAGGCGGCGCCATCTACATAAGGGACCCCCACCATAAACTGGTGGATGACCAGTTGAACGGCGGCGAGTTTGTCGACTTGAGCGCCGCCGACTGGAACCTGATTTTACCCTATTTAGAAGAAAACGAAAGACTTTTCGGAATCTCCATCGAAAAAGATCTGTTGACAGTCAACGGTCAAAAAATGAATTATACCGATGTATATCGAAAGGTCCGGGCGGTTGCACTCGATGTTCCGGCCAAGGAATCTGTCGCCTTGGAAGAATGGGGCGAAGACTGGCGGGACAGTTAAAAATATTCAAGCATAACGCCCATAAAAGAGCCGAAAAACCATACCGGCCTTATTTGTCATCAATCAACCATCTTTATTCGGCAGCTACGGCGTGAAGGCCGAAGATTGGAAAAAACACCAACGTTACAATTAAGGAACTCCATGGATTATTTTGAAAAACCCCGTGAGGCGTGCGGGCTGTTCGGCATTTACGGTCATCCCGAAGCCGCAAGGCTCAGCTACTTTGGCATGTATGCGCTTCAACACAGAGGGCAGGAGAGTGCCGGAATCGCCGTTGCCCGGAAAAACAACATTGTGGACCATAAAGGTATGGGTCTGGTACCCGATGTTTTTGACCTGACCCATCTGGAGCATTTAGAAGGAGATAGCGCCATAGGACATGTCCGCTATTCCACCACAGGAAGTTCCATCCTCGGCAATGCCCAGCCTTTTGTCGTACATCATCGTAATAAAGCATATGCCATAGCCCACAACGGTAATCTTGTAAATGCACACCATCTGAAAAAGGAGCTTGAAGAAACAGGGTCGATTTTTCAGACAACCATGGACAGCGAAATTTTCCTCCATTATTTTGTCAAAAGCCTAAATTATGGATTCGAAGGTGCCCTTAAAGAGACGGCATCACGGCTAAAAGGTGCGTATTCTTTTGTGATGCTCACCAGCAAAGGAGAGGTTGTCGGCATCAAGGATCCTTATGGTTTTCGACCGTTATGCCTGGGCAAGCTCAACGGCCATTACATTCTGGCTTCGGAAACCTGTGCGCTGGATCTGGTCCAGGCTGAATTTATCCGGGAGCTCGATCCGGGCGAAATCGTCATTATCGATGCGGACGGTATCCGGAGCATTAAAACGCCGACAGCTGAAAACCGAGCTTTTTGCATCTTTGAATTTATCTACTTTGCGCGACCGGACAGCACCATCTACGGCAAAAATGTGTATTTAACCAGAAAAGCCCATGGGCGTCGCCTTGCTCAGGAGGCACCTGTCGAAGCCGACCTGGTCATGCCTTTTCCCGACTCGGGGACTTACGCTGCTTTGGGCTATTCAGAAGCCTCTGGAATCCCCTTTGAGATTGCCATGATCCGCAATCACTACGTCGGAAGAACATTCATTCAGCCCACCCAGAGCATGCGTGATTTTGGCGTCAGAATCAAACTGAATCCTGTAAAGCAGCTTCTCAAAGGAAAAGAGATCATCATTGTCGAAGATTCCATCATCAGAGGAACCACGGTGAAAACCCGGGTAAAAGCGCTCCGCGATCTGGGCGTAAAAAGGATCCATATGCGGGTCAGCGGGCCTCCCCATCGTTTCCCCTGTCATTATGGAATAGATTTTTCCACAAGAGGGGAGCTGATTGCAGCACAGATGACCGTTGAAGAACTCAAAGACTTCCTCAACCTGGACTCACTCCATTACCTCAGTCTCCAAGGGCTTCTGAGTTCAACCGGAATCGAACATCCGGAAGATAATTTTTGCAAGGCATGCTTCGATGGATGTTATCCGGTGAGTTTCGACGAGGATCTGTCTAAAGATTGCCTTGAAATAGTATAGCGAATCTTATAGAACATACACGAGACAGAATATAGAACCGCCGATTTTATCGTTTCAGCCTGCAGAGTGTGTATCGTGCATCTTTAACGACAAATTTCAGGCCTGACAGTGGGTCCATTTTGAAACTCGGCATCTTCAACGATCTAACGATTTACGACCGATGAAAAAAACCGTCGCCTTTTCTAAAAATGCCACCAATGTATTTTTTCATATTCTGACCCGCTGCAACCTCAAGTGCAGCCACTGTTACATCAACAAAAAAGAACATGGAAAAAACACCCTTCCCATAGACACCATTGAAGCCTGGCTCGAGGTGTTTGCATCAAAAAACAGAGCGGCCAATGTTATTTTCCTGGGCGGAGAGCCCACCCTTCATCCGGACCTGCCGAAGGCCATAAAAAAAGCAAAATCTATCGGTTACAGTTCGATCACCGTCGATACAAACGGATATCTGTTCCATGACATTCTTTCCAAAGTCGATCCGGATGGTGTCGATTATTTTAGCTTCAGCCTGGATGGTGCCACTCAAAAAACCAACGATGCCATACGGGGAAAAGGATCCTATGACACGTGCATTGGCGGCATCAGAAAAGCGGTTCTCCGGGGCTTTACCACCAGTCTGATCTACACGGTGAGCACAAAAAACATACATGAACTTGAAAGGGTTGCACCGCTCTTGAAGGATTTGGGGATCCATCGTTTTTTCATACAGGTCATCGGTATCCGGGGGAAATCCGCCGAAACAAGGCAGGAAAAATTACAGGTTTCTCGAACCCAATGGCTAAAAACCATCCCTGAAATTGCTCAAAAGATAGCCCGTCTCGGCATTACCGTCACCTATCCGAAAGTTTTTTTAAACCCGGACGAACCCTTTGAATGCGCCGGTCTGGTGGCGGAAAACTATTTCATATTCCCCAACGGCAGGGTATACCGCTGCCCCTTGTGCGAAGATTTTCCGCTGCACAGTATGCGCTTTAAAGATGACGTGCTGGTGGATGCCCCGAAGATCAATGAAAACGACCTGTTTGCCCTCCACATCCCTGAAGGATGCGTGATGAACAGACTGGTTCAACCGGGGAACCTCAGCTACAACAGTGACGGCACGCCGAAATACAAAATCGCCTGCTGCTTGTTAAAAGAACAAATCCGAAATCAATAGGAGCATATATAATTCAAGGTGATCGGTTGTGCAGACGATACGAAAGCAGATGATCTTACTGTTGTGTAAACAGGAGATGAGTGCCCGGGAGCTCTCCCAGGCAATGGGAATCCGGGAAAAAGAGGTTTACACGCATCTTTCCCATATTGAACGCTCTGTTGCAGCCCAAAAGAAAAAACTTATGATCATACCCTCACAATGCCTGAACTGCGGTTTCGTTTTTAAAAACCGAAAGCGTTTCACCCGCCCCGGTCGCTGCCCACACTGCAAAAACGAACACATCCGGAATCCAATGTATCAAATCGGATAGGCCGGAATTTTCCTGTTTAATTTTAAAAAATTCATAAAAAACAAATGGTTGAGGCGCTAAATGTCGAACCCTAATTGAGCGAAAGTTTAGGATGCCCTCCGGTGAAATAGGCGTTGCCCCAGAGGAATAGGCTTCGCATTCCACGGGGTAAACATTTCGTTGGGCAAGCAGGGCAGGCAGATCCAAGGCATCAGGGTCGAAGCCGTAGGGTCCGGTTGTGCAAACCATCGGGGTCAGGCCGCGTCACGAGGGTTTGCTGGAATCCGTCTTTCCTTGAGCGGTCTGCCCTGACCGGCGGGGGCGTCTTCTTTCTGGACGGGGTCGGGATTTCCCTTTTGCGGTGGGAACGGATGTCCTTCTGCGGGGAGAACTGCTGCTTTTCCTTGCAGGGATAGGCTTAGGCATGGTGAGCCATTCTTCCTTGGGCTCGATGCAGCCCAGCTTCTGTTCGATAAACGCCTCAATGGCGGGAAGGTAGAAGGCGTCCTTCTCATCGGCAAAGCTGATAGAGGTGCCGTTGGCACCCGCCCGGCCGGTTCGCCCGATCCGGTGCACGTAATCTTCCGGATCACGGGGCAGCATGAAATTAATGACGTGATCCATGCCTTCGATGTGGATGCCGCGTCCGGCCACATCCGTTGCCACCAGAACTCGGATCTTTCCGGTCTTGAACTCCTCGAGGCGACGAACCCGCTTTTTTTGGGGGATATCACCGGAGAGCGCCGAACAGTTGATGCCGTGGCGGGTCAACATCTTTTCGAGCCGTCCCACTTCATCGCGCCTGTTGCAGAAAATCAGGACCCGTTTGAGATTCTTTCGATGGATGATGTTTAACAGGAGTGCAAATTTGTCGATGGTGGTCACGATGTAGACGACCTGATCCACCGTCTCCACCGCGATCTGTTCCGGTTCGATTTCTACGGTTACGGAGTTGCGGGTCCATTGGGAAGCGAGTCGGGTAATTTCACCGGTCAGCGTCGCGCTGAAGAGCAGCGTCTGACGCTTGTCTTTTGCCGGGGTGCTGTTGATAATCTTCCGCACATCGGGGATAAAACCCATGTCGAGCATCCGGTCGGCCTCGTCGAGGATCAGCACCTCGATCTTTTTCAGGGTGATGTCGCGGCGACGCTGAAAGTCGAGCAGCCTCCCGGGTGTTGCGACGACAATATCCACCGGATCGGCGGAAAGTTGCTTTCTCTGCTTTTCATAATCCATGCCACCGAACACGGAAATGGTTTGAAGGTCCGTGTACTTGGAGAGATGACGGGCTTCCTCGGAGATTTGGAGCACCAACTCCCGGGTGGGGGCTAAAACCAGAATCCGGGGCGTGCCGGGTTTTCGGTTCCCCTGGATGGGGTTATTCAGCATCCGGGTGATGACGGTGATCAGGAATGCAGCCGTTTTCCCCGTTCCGGTCTGGGCCCGGCCGCTGGCATCCTTGCCGGACAGACTGCTGGGAAGGATCTCAGCCTGGATCGGTGTACAGTACTCGAAGCCGAGATCGCTGATGGCATGAAGCAGCGGGTTGGGAAGATCGAAATCGTAAAACCGCGTCTTGCCTTCTGCCGGTGAGACCTTGAACTGTGAGACATCCCACCTCTCGTTCACTGGCGCGCCGACGGATGCTGCCGGTGCATCCTCGCTCCGTCGGATCTTCTTTTCTTTTTTACGGGAGGCGCGCCGATGAAGGTAACTATCCTTTTGTTTTTTTGGGTTAATTTTATTGATTAGATCTCGCAATCAAAATGCTAAGGGCACGCCATCATAATCCATGGGATGCCCTTTTTATCTATAAGCCATCTCAAAAATGCATCTAACGCCCAATGGCTGCGTTCCATTCCGCCTTACCCTTGAGCGTATTCTACTATTTTCGAGTTAGCTTCTAATAAATGGTGCGCTAAACCACAGTGACATTTTCTGCAGCAGGGCTTTTTCGGCCCTGTTCGATGTTAAATAATAACAACTTTTTGAAAAAAATCAAGTTATTTGCTCGGGATTGGCACCCCCTGCTTTTCTCTGTGTTATAATGATCGCGAAATGGATCTGTTTTAACATTCGGTTGCCCCGGTGTGCCCGTTAGGCCTGCAGATCACAGGGGGGGGTAACTCCCTTTCCTAATTCCGCTGGGACAACCCATATTTCACCGGGGCCCGCTGCTGCAGCTCAACCGTTTAACGCCGGATCCAAAACAGCGTTTCACCCGTTATTCTTTTATCTTCTTTTCTCTGTACTGCAGATAGGAATTGCGGAGTGCGACATAAGGATCTAAAGCCGAATTTTTGAGGGCCTCATATTCGCCGATGTGAAAGGACGTCTGATTGACCAAATCTAAACTCTTTACAGCCACCCACGTTTCCGAGTACTCAACATAACTGAGGGGATTCAA
>DATKWE010000138.1:0-8609 GCA_035529735.1 Desulfobacterales bacterium
GAGCAGGGGTGATTATAAAGGGTTCAAGGATTCCAGGAATCAAGGGGTCGAGTGAAATGCTTTAAAAAACACTGAAGGATCCAAGGGGTCGAGGGTCCAAGGATTCAAGTGAAAAGCAAAAAAATATTCAAATAAAGGAACACAGATATTATTAGCAGGGGATTTAGATTTAATTGAAAAAAGTGGGTTGGGACCACTAAAAAAAGACATCGCAGAAATAGAAAGAATGTTAAAGGCACTGATAAGGTCTTTAGAAAACAAACCCTTGCTACCTTGATTCATCAAATCCTTGATCCTTGGAATCCTTGGACCCTCTTCTCCAACTAAATTGGAGAAGAACCATCAATATAAACTTTAATATTTTTTCAACTGCAGGAAAGTCGATCTTTGTCGAGAAAAGGGAGAAATGCCATAAAGTTTCAACGTTGACCTTCACTACGAAAACCATCAATGATAATGCTCAAATCATCACCATCAGCAACTTTACACTCAACCCCCGCATCAGCAAAAACATATGAAGGCCCCTTTTTGTTATGTAAGTTCTCTTTGGCGACAACGATATCAACTTTCTGTTCTACCATCCACTCGGCCACACGAATGCCTTTGGCCTTGGGAATTTCGGTATGTGGATTGGCCATTATTTCCTGGCGCACTATCGATTTATCGGCCAACCTAAAAACGATAAAGGCAAAATAGGGCGCATCTCCAAAATGAGTGCTCACTTTCCCTGTAGTATCGGCCAGAGGTACGGCAATATTCAGATAGGTACGTGCATAAGGTTGATAGTGGATCAACACACGTTCAATTAAGGGCACCTGTTGACGAATCTCTTGTTCAATTTTCAGACTGATTTTTTCCGCTTTTTTCAACTCTAATGTTCTTAACCGGACATCTGCCTCCAGAAAACAAAAACGGCCTGCATTTCGACCGGTTAACCAGAGGATCTCGGTTACCATGGGCTCGGATTCAATTATTTTTTGTACTTTACCCAGTATCTCAGGTGCAAGAGAGGCATCGAGCAATACCCTCATTCCGTCGGATAAAAGCTCCCAACCGGCATAACCAATGAAAAGAACCACCAGGCCTGCAGCAATCTGATCTATGGTGAGGCCCCAAAAATCGATTTTTACATCAAAATAATCAAGAATAACCGCCAGCAGTACGATGAATGATGAAAATACATCCGCCTGTCGATGCCGGCCCTCGGCAATCAAAGCCGGCGATCTCATTCGTTTGCCCACCGTAATGGCATATTGTCCGAATAGAAGCGTAAATAAAACACCTACCAATAACCATCCGATAATCCAAGGTGTAATATGAGTCGGTTTGGCGACTGGCGTTAAAGCTCTGCGAAATATTTCGTACCCGGCCATAAAAATAAATAAAGAGACGATTACGGAAATCAGGTTTTCTATTTTATACAATCCATAGGGAAAAGTCCTGGTTTTGCGGGTAGACAGTTTTAAACCGCATAGAACCGCTAAAGAAGCAACCGAGTCTATGGTAGAGTCAACAGCGCTGGCAGCGACAGCGAGGCTGCCGGAGAAAAATGCAATGATCACCTTTAAGACTGATAAACCGATATTGAGAACAAACGCGTACAGGGCCACCAGCAGGACCTGTTTGGCTCCATCCGCTTCAATAAAATGACGGTGAGGTTTTTCTGAAGTCGCTTCTATGTATGCTTTTTTCAACACAGCTACTTTCAATTGGTTAAGAATAGAAAATGAAAATCATATCATTCCCCAATGGATCAATACCCTCGCAAAGAAAGTATTAAGTAAAACCTTCGCTTATATTGATATTTCCGTCCATTCTGAGAACAAATTCCTTTCGGCTCCTGAAACTATCGCCGGCAAACAATGAGTTTGCTCTTCCCGCTTGGTGAATGGAACAGCGAAACGTCGGAAAAGATCCGTTGAAAAGGTTCCAGCCCTCCTTTGACAAATTCTCCGGCATCAGCAGATCCCATTGTCAACATCCTGAGATTGAAGAGGATCTTCACGAGGGGATGACGGGGCGCCTCATGCTCCATTATCAATATCACACCGCTGGGGCGGATGACGCGATTCATCTCCTTCAAGGCGGCCTGTCGAGCCGGCGCTTTCAACTCATACAGCGCATGGGAACAGGTGGTCACATCAAAACTCTCATCAACAAACGGAAGGGTGGCCGCGTCTCCCTCTATCAAGATGATCTTCCGGGCACCGGGTTTTTCTCGGACTTTGAGCAACATCCCCCGGGAAAAATCATAGCCAACGGTAAAGCTCTCGGTATATTGTGTGGCAAAAGCTGTAATTACGGCTCCTGTTCCACAACAGATATCGAGAATAACGGAATTGGGATTTTGTTCCAGGCGGGCCATCTCTACCAAAAAGTTCCGCGTATCTCCGGCATCTCGACGCGCATGAAGGTTTACAAACACATCATACAGATGAGAGAACAGATTATAGTAAGTTCGCCTTATGGTTCTGATGCGTAACATTTTTTCAGACAAGTTTCAGCCGTGTTGCATTTCAAAATTTGTCAAAGTCCCAGAATGAAAAGAACACCGCCGACGATATGACTTAAATTATTATAAAACCAGAATGTTATGCGTTTGATTACTGATTTTCCTTGTAGCTGGGACAATTGTATTTATCTTTCACAAAAGGCTTTAAATCCAGAATCGGGGTTCCGTCTATCATATCAAGCCCCTGTATATAAATGATGTTATCCTCCACTTGAAGGACATCCAAAACTGACATCCCCACAGGATTGGGTCTGTTGGGGGAACAGATGCTGAAAACCCCCATTTTTTCATTACGGTGTGAAGGCTTTTGAACAAGAAAATCGGAAGTAAAGATCGGACTTTTATGGAAATGAAAAATAACCACGATCTGTTGACCGGCTTGGATATCTTTAAGCCCTTTCTGATATTGTTCATCAATGACCAGAGCTCCCTTTTCATCAGATACCGTCCAATGACGGGGAACTTTATCTGCGTCCGTATGGACAACGCCGATAGGCTCCATGGTAATGGCCATATTTAAATCTCCCTCTTTAATATCCTAATGAATAAATATCAAATTTCAATGACTCGGCCTGTGACCCATGAAAACCCCCAATCTGGTAGAAACTTCTGACACCGGTACAGGTTATCGTATATTGTAGTTATTCTCATTCTGATAAAATATCCGATCTAATTCCCCCTATACAATCTTTTCCAAGGAGTTTTTTTGAGTTCATAATAATTGGTCAGAGCCAGATAAAATGCGCCTGCCGTTAATTCGGCACAGTGAGTATTCTCCGGAGGAAGTGTTTCCAGATAATTCACTATATCATCAGGCGTAATTTTCCATGCTTCTTCAATGGTCTTTCCTTCTGCAAGATGTGCGACCGTGTTGCAGCAAGCATTAAGGTTCATACAACCCATCCATATCAAAAAAAACCGATCGGATTCGACCGCTACGGACGATTAAAAATATTTCTGCGGTATCCCCACAACTTCCGGTTCTTTTTCCATGTCCGTCTGGGTTTTTCAAGGTTTTTCGTCTATCTCTACGAAAAGCCATGTCAAGATAATGTGGGGAATGGTCCTGCCAGAAATCAAATTCACTTTTTTCCATCTTCATTTACCCAACTTTTGTTTTTAAATTTGAAACTGCTCCCGCAACACTTAAAAAGCTATTTATTAAATGCCCAAAAAACGACTCGCCTTTTTAACTGGCTTGATTAATCATATAATCATTTAGCGCCTGTTGAAGTGATTCGGCGGCAAGAAAGGCGCAATGTTCATTTTCTTCCGGAAGTCCTCCCAATTTTTCCAAAATGATCTTTCCGGTTATTTCTACAAGTTCATCGGGATCTTTCCCGATGGCCATCTCAGCAGCATAAGACCCGCACACTACGCTTGGCCCACATCCATCCGTTAGAAATGAAGCTTGCGTTATCCGATTATTTTCAAATTTAAGAAAAATCTCAATGCTGTCGCCACATTTTCCTTTTACTTTCGCATGTCCGTCGGGTTCGTCTATCACTCCCATGTAAAGTGGTTCGCGCCAACGCTTGTAAACCTTTTCTCCAAAATCTTTTTTTGTCTCTTCAAAAATTTGGTCCTGGAGCTGCTGGACAAAATTATCAAGATTATCACCCATGGTAAATTTGTCCTTTATTTAAACTGCTCCGGTATATATCCATTAGGTAAATGAGCCGTTCCTTTAATACAAGGAATCCTTAGTTCATTTGATAGGTCTTTTAAAATATTATCTATGTGATCGCAAAATCCGCTTCCCATAGTCCATTTACCTTCTTTCTTCTTAGCAAATGTGCAGGTACAAAAATGAATAGCCTCGGCACCCTTGTTTTTCAATATTTTTCCAAGATTTATCACATTATCCCCGGGGCATTTGCACGTAAAAACCCCGATGAGTTCACCACTATCGTAGTTTATAAAGGCTTCTTGCGTATCCCTCAAACTTTTTAGGCAATTTGTTAACGGACATCGATCTTCATTTTTTTCACATCGTATGATCCCTATATTTGCCATTTTCTATCCTCCTCTTATTAATTATCAATAAAGCGTATACCTGAATATAGATCCTTCTAATCCAATTGAGACAATCGTATATCTTCCACTTGCCCGTGGCCTTTAACCTAACCCAAGTCTTCATTTGTTTATCCAGCTTTTTGTTGATGCTATGGATAAAGGCATTCACATTAAGGCTTGGTTCAATTACCACACTGATTATCATATCTAACTCTTAAAATAACCATTGAGGGCCCAGCTTCAGGCTTTACTAATGATCACAAACGTTTTCAGTAGTTATCAAGGTGTTTGTGAGGTACTGATGTATCAAAGCCTCGGGAGATTCAACAGAGGCACCAATGATAACCTCGATCCCGTTTTCACTGAGAAGTTGCTGAGCACACTCTCCGATCCCTCCCGCTATAATCACATCAGCCCCCTTCTCGTGGAGCCACCGAGGGATTACGCCGGGTTCATGGGGTGGAGGGATGCGCATTTCACGGCTTCTGACCTTTCCGTTTTCTATTTCAATAAAAATGAATTCCTCACCGTGCCCAAAATGCGATGAAAGCTTACCCCCAGAAACCGGAATCACGACAATTTTACCATTTTCCGGGTCTTTTGCCCCAGCCGGCAGCTTTTTCTCTTTTGTTTTAGTTGCAAGGTCTCGATCCGCCTCATGTATTTCCACAATCTCATCCACCATTTTGTTGAATTCCTGGGTGATCAAGAGCTCATCGTTATCAAGAAGGCTCATATCTCCCACATCCCCTTCCTTCACCACTTCTGGCTCAAACGGCAGGCTTGCCAAAAGTCTCAAATTTTCTTTTTTTGCGGTGAATATGCCGCCTTGCGTCTTAAAGAGATCAATCATTTTCCCGCAGTAAGGACACACAAGACCGCTCATATTCTCCACCAAACCCAAAATCTCCATATTGACTTTACGGCAAAAATTAATGGATTTTCTGACATCCGCCAATGAAATTTCTTGAGGTGTCGTCACAATCAGCGCCTTGGCATCCGGAATAGTTTGGGCTACGGTCAAAGGCTCATCTCCCGTCCCAGGAGGTGAATCGATAATCATATAGTCGAGATTCCCCCATTCCAGATCGGATATAAATTGTCTGATGACACCTATTTTTAACGGTCCCCTCCAGATGGTCGCCGCATCTTTGTTTTCTCCTATGAGAATTTCAATTGATATCACTTTCATGTTCGGCATATATCCAACCGGCTGAGGTTTTTCTCCCTGTTTGCCAAGCTCAAGGCTGCCCTTAAGTCCTAACATTCGGGGTATGCTGGGTCCATGGAGGTCCACATCCATGAGGCCGACCCGGTAGCCTCTTTTAGCCAGGGCCACGGATAGATAAGCTGCCACACTGCTTTTTCCCACACCCCCTTTACCACTCATAACCAGGATCTTGTTCTTGATGTGGTGCAATTTTTCTTTGATTTCTCTGTCTTGCAACTCCCTCTGCACTTTTCGGCCTTCCACATCGCCACTTTGGTTTCGTTTTGCCATTAGACATTACCTCCAACCCTTTCCAGGAATTGATATTTAAATTGTTTTGACCTTCCCTGCTTATTGGTTTTCCAAATTTTTAATTTCACAATCAACGCTCGAATCTGTTTGCATGGATTATCTGCACACTCCTTCAACGTATCGAAATCTTCCTATTTGGATAAAGAAGTAGATCCTGGTGACCAGGAGAACCCGATTAAACGGCAGTTAATCTGCTTCACCTGCGTCTTCCACCCCCCATTCCGCGTCCGCCACCCCCCATTCCGCGTCCGCCACCGCCCATTCCGCGTCCGCCGCCGCCTATTCCGCGTCCACCACCCATCCCGCGACCTATTCCCATGCCGGATGAATTATCTACGTTCGGGGCGGATGTCTGTACCGGACTACCGGAAATATATTGTTGAACTGCCTGTCGCACCGGACCGCTGACCCCACTTATCACCTTAATCCCTGCCGCACCGAAAGTCTTGATAGCGTTCGGACCACAATTCCCGGTTAGTACAGCGGCCACATCTCTGTCAGCCATAAGCTGGGCCGACTGAATGCCCGCGCCGCCGCCTAGTGAAATATTCGGATTTGGAAGCGCTTCAAATTCCATGGTATCCGGATCAATAATCAAAAAATAAGGACACCGTCCAAAACGAGCCGCCACCATATCATCGAGTGTGGGGCCTGTGGATGTAACTCCGATTTTCATAATATGCCTCCTTTGTTATATAATTCTTTTTCTAAGAGATTCCAGATATGTTGCATGACCTCAAAGGCCGGTCCTTTACCATACTCAATCACGGTTTTCCCTGCCATGAGTGCTTTAGTCACATTCTGATCAAACGGTATCTTGGCAATGACAGGGACTCCCCTATCCGATGCAATGATCTCTATTTGCCTGGCTTGCTCGGCATTAAGGTCAGCCTTGTTGATGACAACCAGCGCGGGAATACCAAAATGGGCGGTGAGCTGGAGGGCACGCTTCATATCGTGAACGCCCGAAATCGTCGGCTCGGCAACAAGCAGCACCCGGTCCGCTCCGCTCACGGAAGCGATTACCGGACAACCGGTCCCGGGAGGGCCGTCACCGAGTATATAATCCATCTTATATTTATTTAAGAGCTTGACAGCGACGTTCCGCACCTGGGTCACGAGTCGCCCGGAGTTCTCTTCAGCGATGCCCAACCGTGCATGCGCCATTGGTCCACAAGCAGTGTCTGATACATACCACTGGCCTGTCACACTCGGTCTGAAGGTGACCGCGTCGAAGGCGCAGACGTATTGACACAGCCCGCATCCTTCGCAGGCCAGCAGATCAATTCGATAGGTTTCCGTTTCCTGGTCGTTCAGCGGCCCGTCTAAACGAATTGCATTAAAGTGACAGGCATCAGCACAATCACCGCAGCCGGTACATTTCGATGCCTCAATCATTGCTTTTTCTCCGCCGACAAAATCATGGACTTCTTCAACGTTTGGCGTCAGCAGGAGATGAAGATCGGCAGCGTCCACGTCATTATCGGCCAGCACCTTGTTTTTGGCGAGCATGGCTAGTGAAGCGACCACCGTGGTTTTACCGGAACCGCCCTTGCCGCTGATAATAGAGATTTCTTTATAATCCGAAGGACCACCGGAAGGAGGAGGAAACGCCTCTCCCGCCTTTAAATCGAATGCTTCCTCTTTGGGCGGTGGCGGAGGCACTGTTCCGGCCAAACTTTCAATGTCCTCGAAAATTTCAAGAAGATTCTTCCTTAACTCAGGAAATCGGTTCACGAGAATCTGTCCACTGGAATAGGATTCGGCGTATTCACGCTTAAAGGGTATTCGGCCGATAACTGGAACGCCCACGTGTTCAGCATACTCTACGATCAATGCATCTGTGCCGTCAGATTGGTTGATTACAATACCTGTCGGTACCTTCTCCTTCAACGTCAGTCCCACCGCCAGCTTTAGATCGTTCAATCCAAAAGGGGTCGGTTCCGTCACCAGAACGGCCACATGTGAATTCGCAACGGTTTCTACCACCGGACACGAAGTGCCTGGTGAAGCGTCAAGGATATTGATGGCATCCGGAGCAATATGCTTCTTTACCATTCGTATAACGGCGGGTGCCATCGCTTCCGCGATATTTAGCGTCCCATGGGCAAAGAAAAATGGCTGCTTTCCATGTGCTGTCTCAACGCGACCGATTTCGACGGGCTTTTCAATCAGCGCCTTTTCTGGACAAACGTAGGAGCAAACCCCACAGGAGTGACAGAGTTCATTAAAAATCAACACCTTATCTTTTATAATTGCGATGGCGTTATATCTACACGCCTCAGCGCACTCACCGCAGGCAGTGCACAGCGTCTCATCCCACTCGGGCTTTGGAACCTTCACGGACTCTTCTTGGGTGAACCGCGGCTGAACAAACAGATGCGCGTTTGGTTCCTCGACATCGCAATCCATGAGCCGGACCGTTTTTCCTCGATCAGCCAAAGCATAGGCTAAGTTGACTGCAAACGTTGTTTTACCTGTTCCGCCTTTGCCGCTGGCAACTGTTATATTCATTTTAACTGACCTCCCGTTGTTATTTTCTATTCTGTAGCATATCTT
>DATKWE010000139.1:0-11433 GCA_035529735.1 Desulfobacterales bacterium
CATCATATACTAATGTCATTTTTCGCCTCCTGCCGGGACCTGGTTGGAGTCCGGGGAAAGCGGTCCAGGAAAACCGCCTTTTCGGGGACGTCACCCTATCCCATGAAATAAAGAAAATCGGAGGGTTAACGGTTATTTGGTTGCTACCATTTTGCTACCATAATACTCGAATACAGGGTAAAATATGATAAAACAAGAAACAATTAACAACCTAATAACACATTGATAATATAAAGACAAAAACAAGATTAGAGGACAGGATGAAAAACCGTAAAAACCACCCAAACAGATTCACACGGTAGAAGTCACTGGTTCAATCCCAGTACCGCCTACCATTGAAATCAAGAGGTTATGGTTCATACCGTAACCTTTTTTTTGTGTTTGTGACCCGATTGCGACCCATTTATTGAAGCATTACGGTGGATTATTGAGGTCTCGTAAAAAGTCCGTTTTGCTCGCTCAGTGACCATTTGGGGGCGTTTCAAGCGGTTCTGTTAAATTTCAAGAACTCGTCGCAAGCTCCTCAAACAGCTTGAAATTATTAACGCATCACCGCTTGAAACACTGGATCCCCAAATGATCAGATATCGCTCACAAAAGACTTTTTACGAGTTTGTCATCATTGATTCTGGCGATAAACCATGGGTTCAACAGGTTTTTCTTATTGTACCGCAGAGGTTCATCCATCTCATAGTTCAGGACGCTCCCCTGAGCCTGTTCCACGATAACCTGACCGGCAGCCGTATCCCATTCCATAGTGGGTCCCAGCCTCGGATAAATATCTGCCCTCCCTTCAGCCACCAGGCACAGCTTTAAAGAACTGCCGGCGGATATGAACTCCACCTGTTCATGTTTCTTTCGCATGGTTTCAATAAAAGCTTTGAGTTCCTTTGTGGCATGAGAACGACTGCCCACGATGGTTATTTGTGAATCTTTTTTTTCAAAACGATGTTTATCATCCGGCAGTTTAATGGAACCCGCTAGGATCGTCTTCAAAACGCCGGCCGGATCATTTTTAAAGGGTCTCTGGGTGCTTAGCGCTAAAATGTCACTGTTATCCATCCGGTATGCGCCCAGTCCCTCACCTGCAAAATATAAAACATCCTTAACCGGAATATAAATCACCCCGAGGATCGGCCTGTTTTGATGTATCTGGGCGATATTCACCGTAAACTCATCGTTTTTTTTGATAAATTCCTTGGTGCCGTCCAAAGGATCGACCATCCAGAAATATTCCCACCGTCGTCTCTGCTTATAAGAGATGCTTTTCCCTTCCTCACTCAAAATCGGAAGGCACTCACCGGTTAAGTCTGATAGGTGAGAAACAATAATGCTATGGGAACGCTGATCCGCTAGGGTGAGTGGCGAATGATCGTCTTTATAGGAGATGTCAAAATCCTGATTATATACATCGAGAATAGCCCTGCCGGCGTCCTTTGCAGCCAATAATGCCATCAACAAGTGATACGTTAACTGATTCATTGTAATTTTAGTTAGTGTCCCTCCAGAAATGTTAGATTTTGGTTCAGGGCAAGGCCCGAGCGTTTTCTGCAACCGCAGGCATAGACCCGCTATTCTGAGGATTGCAGAAAAGCGAGAACGCAGCCCTGGGCCGAAAGATGCCGTTTATGGATGGACACTAGTTAAATGTATCCTTTCTCTCCTAGCAGGAGCAGAATTTCCTGGACAGCCTCATCAGGTGCCTGATCGGTGGTGTCGATTCTCAGTTCCGGTGACTCTGGAATTTCATAGGGGTCATCAACGCCGGTAAATCCCTTGATCAAACCCGCCCGCGCCTTGGCATACATCCCTTTACGATCTCTTTTTTCACATACTTCCAGAGGCGTGGATACGTGAATCTCAAAGAACCCGCCGTAAGTTTCGATGTTGTTCCTGATTTCCAATCGAGTGGCATTATAGGGCGCTATGGGCGCACAAATGGCGATACCTCTATTTTTGGTGATTTCACTGGAAACAAAGCCGATGCGTCGAACATTGATATCTCTGTGTTCTTTCGAGAAACTCAGCTGGCTCGACAGATTCTGGCGCACAATATCGCCGTCCAGCAGAGTAACCGGTCGATCGCCTATTTCCAGAAAGCGCGCGTACAGTACCTTTGCAACGGTCGATTTCCCGGCACCTGAAAGGCCGGTCAGAAATATTGTAAAGCCCTGTTTGTCAGGCGGTGGATATGCTTTTTTCAATTCCGCCTCAACCTCAGGAAATGTTGCCCATTCCGGTATGTTTCGCCCTGTTCTGACCCGTTCGCGAACATCGGAACTCGAAAAAGAAATATACTGTACGCCCTTGGGGATCTGATCTGCGGAGCGGTATTCATCTTCAAAAGGCAAATAGACCAGCTCTTCAAACGGTATAATATTCAGTTCGATTTCTCTGCAATACGCTTCAGTCATTCTCTGAGCCGCATCGCTTGGGTAGAAAAATTTCCCGGCGGCATCTTTTCCCGGGCTGGCGTGATCACGTCCGATGATAAAATGGGTGCAGCCGTAATTTTTAGCAACGATTGTATGTAAAAGTGCATCTCTGGGTCCGGCCAGGCGCATGGAAAACGGCAGCAAATTCAGCACAAAAGAATCCGGCGGGTAGTGCCGGGTCACCGCCCGATAACACCGAATTCTAGTGTAGTGATCAAAATCGCCGGGTTTTGTCATGCCTGTAATAGGAAGCAGCAGCAGATTGGCCTTGGCCTGACGCATGGCCCGGACCGTCATTTCAAATTGAGGGCGCTGGATAGGATTCCGGGTTTGAAATCCCACAACCCGACGCCATCCGAGCTTATGATAAATATTCCGGATCTCCTGGGGCGTCATGCGAAGCTGTTTAAAGTCAAAATGCAGCGGAAGACTTAGAACTTCGAGTTTGCCCCCGATGTAATAATCCCCCTCGGTATTGGACAGATACTTAACTCCCTGGTGGGCAGTGTCGGTGGTACCGTATACCAGAGTTGCTTCTTTCTCTCGATCTACAGGCCACATATCCTCAATGTGCATAATGGCCAGCAAAAATCCTTCGTGATCCCTTAAGGTGACCGACTGGCCGGCTTCCAAGGTCCGGGCTTTAGTATCGGATATGCTTAAGCATATCGGTATGGGCCACAGGATACCATTTTGAAGACGCATACGGTCGAGGACGGATTCGTAGTCCGCCCGGGTCATAAAACCGTCAAGGGGTGAAAAAGCTCCGTTTGTCAGGAGTTCGAGATCACAAAGCTGCCGATCATTCAGGGTAATGTCCGGCAGGTTCAGGGCGATATCCTTGAGCATTGCAGCCCGTTCTTCGTCCACCATAAGATTGATTAATGAACCGCCGTGAGGTTCAGCTTTCGATACACTTTTCATTCAACAGCCTCCGATCACTGCTTGCGGATTGTCGTATTATGCCCTAAGCAAGCGTGAGCAAAATTGAGAACATCTGTAAAACAACCCATTTATTTCCCATGTAATTTTGGAAGATATTCTCATATCATATTGTTATCATTTTATAATTAATTGTTTTAATTTTTAAATCGTAATCAAACCAGAACTCATTGTCAAGGGTAATAGCGTGTGCACCCAAAAGGGCATCGGACGACAACTTCACCCTTGTGGCCGAGTCCTAGTGAAATGAAGTTCCCGTTATCGTTGAATCCGCCTGCCCGGTGAAATGCTTGTCCAATGAAATGTTTACCCCGTGGAATGCGAAGCCTATTCCTCTGGGGCAACGCCTATTTCATCGGGGCGAAGCCTATTTCACAGGGGGGAACACCCTCAGCTTTCGCTCAATTAGGGTCTTGAATCACCCCAAGGCCACATTCTGATCTACTCTGGGGGCTTGAACAGCTCTGTCGCCTCGGGATCTATTGATGCCTGCTCATCTTCTATGGGGCCAAATAGTTCGACCACACGGGATTCTATGGATGCCCGATCGGTTTCTATAGGCCCGAACAGCTCCGGTGCACCGGATGCTGTCGATGGCTTTTTGGAAGTAAAGGCCTGGACACGTTTTTTGGGAACTGAGGAGGAGAGGAAGGAGAACGGCATGGGTTTGTGAGATTTCAATAGGTCTTCAGGGATAAAGATATTAGCGCCGACAACAATTCGGTTTAGATCGAGAGTGGGGTTTGCGTTGGATAGGGCCTTCCAATTTTTCAAGGACCCGGAGTACCATTGTGCAATGATGGAAAGCGTTTCCCCTGGCCAGCGAACCTTGTGTATATAGAAGCGGGGTTCCGGGGTCGGTGATGGGGGCTCAAACTCCGAAGGCGTCTCCACCACTGCGGCGGACGTTTTAAGCTTGACCTTCATCGGAGCAGGCGTCTCCGGCACGACAGCTGATGTTTCAGGCTCGACCTTCACCGGAACAGGAAGCGCTTTAAGTTTTGGCTGGGAATGCCTTTTTGGAGAAGTGCTGCAATTTAACACACAGATCAAGATCAGAAGCAGTAAACTCCGAGCCATTGTGCGGCATATAGACATTACTGCACCCCTTCTGAGTTGCTCTTAATGTGCTTAAGATATGTTCGTACCCGTTGATTTTTCGGGTTGACCATCAGGGCTTTTTCAAGATTCTCAATTGATTGTTTTCTTCTTCCTTGTTTTTGTTGGACCACCGCCAGGTTGAAAAGGGCCTTGTCGAGATATTTTGGCTTCGACTCTGCGACGAGAAAGAACATTTTTTCAGCATTCATGTAATCCTCTTTTGCCGCATAGATAAAGCCGAGATTAAAAAAGGTGTCCGGAGTACGGTAGTTGAGAGCTGCTGCCTTTTGGTAAGCATTGATGGCTTTTGCGTAGTCTTTCGATCGGGTATAGAGCTTTCCCAAATCAAAGTATGCTTCGACGTTTTGAGGATCAGCATCAACTGCTTTCCGGAGTAATATTTCAGCCTTAACGGGACTTTTTCCCATGTACTTACCGGCCTGCCCTCGCAAAGCCTGTGAATAATACGCTTTAACTATTGCCATATTTGCCGGATTTCGGGCGATGATATCTTCAAACGATTCCACTGCTCGAACATAATTCTTGTTGTTTAGTTCCTTTTTGGCGAGTGCCAGCTCAGTTAGCTTCAGCGTCTTCGATTCACTGCTGGTTGTATTCTCTATGGGATTACCTGCTGTTGTTTTGCCCCTATCAGGGAAGGTCGATGGGATAAAATGTTTTCCTGTTTGACTCGAAGATGATAAAGGGGCGGCGAGTTCGGGAGTTGCTGATTTCTGTCGATCTTTTTTTGAGGATATCACTTTATTGGATAGAACCGTAAGGAGCATGAAGATGACCGCCACGGTCACGGCCGAGCCCCAGAGAAATGGTCTTTCTATGGCACGTATCGCAGCAAACTTTCTGGAACCTTTGGTGCCATTGCTCTTGACTTCTTCCTCTAATTCCTTATTTTTTTTGCCACTTTTTGTTTGAGAAAAACTAGAACGTATGTTCCTTGGGGTTTCACCGGGGAGACTGAGCTCCTGAGCGCATTCCTTGATAACGTCCGGGGTAATCTTCTTCAAATCACGCGCATAACCGGTTAAAAGAGCATGGTCACAAATTGTGTTTATGAGTCGAGGATAGCCCTGAGAAAACCCATATACTTCTTGGATTGCTCTTCGACTGAAGAGTTTTACCTCAGTCCCGGCAACTTTCAATCGGCATTTAATGTATTCAAACGTTTCAATTTCTGACAATGGATTGATTTGGTAAGCCAGCATGATTCTTTGCCGAAGAGCACGGCATTCTTGTGACGCCAAGGTTTGATTTATTTCGTTTTGACCCACAAAGAAAATGTTGATTAGTTTTTCCTCTGGAAGCTCTATATTTGACAACAGCCGAATATTTTCGAGAAGTTCTTTTGACAAGCTATGAGCTTCATCAATGATGAGCAGAACATTTTTATTCTCCGAATATACTTTCTTTAAAAAACGGCTGAAATGAACAATAAAATCTACTTTGTTGTCAAATTTTTTGGGAATATTGAACGATATTGCAATAAAATTAAAGAAATCGATGAGATCTAACGAAGGATTGGTTATGTTTGCAACATACGTATCGTCTTCGAGACTCTCTAATAATGCATTAATCAATGTTGTTTTACCCGTACCTACATCTCCGGTAACAAGTAAAAATCCCTTCTGATCGACGACACCATACTTTAAAGTTGCCAAGGCTTCCTTGTGCTTCTCGCCGAGCCAAAGAAATTTTGGATCTGTGGTTAACTGAAATGGCTTTCTCAGCAGATTATAGTGAGATAAGTACATATCTATATCATATGGGCATGGGTGTCTGTAAATCCTCAAAAATGATCCGCACCACCGCGCTTAATTTGTTGCTATGTTAGGTCCATTTTCCCAGATAATTTGATAGAAACTCCTACCATACTCTATCGGCGTGCTGACCAATTCACGTGCAGAACTTCCTTCAAGATCATCAACCAACTTCAGGTGTGCTGTATCGGGTTTTTTAGAAAAAAATGGATTTGATGCCATGGGTTTGCCTAATCGCTAAACACGAGGTTCTTATCTGAAATTTCATACCCCAAAGCCAAAATAACCTTTCGTTTTGTTTCCATTCTGCAAGTCATTCCATTTTCAATCCGTGTAACGGTCATCGGGGATATATTCGCCTTTCTGGCCAGCTCAGCCTTACTAATCATAAGGGCTTCTCTAATTTTTCTTAAGGAGTTTTTGCTCATTTCTTGATCCTGCAAACCGGTTTGTTTTTATGATGGAATTGGGATTGAGAGTTTTATTGTTGTTTAGCATGCAAATATCATGCAGAATCAACAAGTTACAATCTATTGCTATAAATTATGTTTATTATCAGATGGTTATAGCTATGATAGCGTATAAACGGCTATTCTAATCGATGGGAAGATATCTGAAATTGTGGGGTAAATTCCACAAAAAATATGAAAAAAATTACACATTTTCAGAACCATACAGTGAGACCCTCATTGAGCGAAAGTCGAGGATGCCCCATATGTTGCTGCTTTAGGGTTATAATGTTCTTTTGCACAAGTTTTTTGTGGATGGCTTGGATTTGAGGGGGTGGCCCAGCTAAATGACCTGCAAATCGAACGGGGTTAACATTTCATTGGGCCAGCATTTCATCCCGATACGATCGGCCGGATTTAGGCACAGGCAGGATTGGTTGGCTCAGACGTCAAGGGTAAACTTATAGAAGCCATTTCAAAACCTTCCGGGTTGATCATTTGCCTTTAATATGTTTTGACAAATGTAAAGCCATAAGCATCAGCGTTTCCATCCGAATTTTTATCGAAAATGTTTGCTTGACAAAACCAACCGAACCATTTGAACAGACGGGTTATGTCCGGCGGCTTGACTTTTTCTTTTCCTTTCGATGTTTCGGTTTCATATCTTATAAATTCCTCGGTGGTGGAATCATACACATCTCGAACATCGATCGGTCCCCGTGTCAGCAGGAAAGCATCATGGGATTTTTTATAAACCGGGAAATCCGAGACTGGAGGATCTGTATCGTTGCGGGCATCAAAAACCGAGTATTGATACCATAGTATGAATCCGGGGTCCCTGCCATTTTCGCCTTTATCTGGTTTCGATCGAACCTCGGCAAAGACATAGACGTATTTTTTTTCAAAAGACAACGTAACTTTCGCTGGCCTCTCATCAGACGGAACATTCAAACACCCGGCACACGATTCCATTACAGTCAGGTCGGTAACTGTCGATTTTTTGTGTGAAACATAATGTATCGTTAGATCGCTATATTCATCCGCAAACATCGATGGTTCATCGGGCGGTATTTCTCCACCAAAGAAGGCTTTTTCTTGGCTATTCAGGTTAAAATACGGTCCACCCGTATCGCTGTTTCTCTTATTGATGACGACTTGCGGTTCTCCAGCCGTGGCTGTTGAAGCCCCGAAAACCAACATGCAAAACAGGAGGGTGGATACTGTACGGAGCATATTCTCTTGCCTCCTTTCCATCGGTTATTAACCCTTGTTGCAACTATAGGGTTCGCTCAAGGTTTACACCGCTTATAACACGTTATCCCCATCGGGTTATTTTAACATGCCCGTTCTGGAAAATTTTATCAGGATTAACGTTTTATTTTTTCCAGTTTATCAATAGCCTTTTTTAATTTGTATGATTTTTAGACGACTTAAGTGCGTCCATGGCGCTCTTATCACCCAATTGGCCGAGTGCCCAAGCAGATTTTTCCATTAAACAGTCACATCCTTTTTCCTCAAAAACCGCAATCAGCGCTTCATAAGCACGTTTATCTTTAATTTTCCCCAATGCAACAGCCGCCTCTGAACGAGGGCTACACCGGTGTTCAGCAAACGTTGAACCGTTGCCGTCATTACATAAAGGAAAATCTTTATTGAGTAAAATATCGATTAAAGGCGTTATCGCTCTATCATCCCCTATTTCTCCTAAAGCAAAGATTGCATAACTGACGATAATTAAATCATTGTCATTAAGCTCTTTTTTAATCTGTTCAACGGCTCTATAATCTCTTAATATCATTAATGCCCAAATTGCCTGCCGGCGCACCCAATTATTTTTGTGGTATAGTGCTTCAACAGCCAAATCGAATCCATTGTCAATTTCCAACAATCTATTTTCATCAGAATTCAATATCGCCAAGTAAAATTTCGATAATTCAGTGTTGATTGTAAATAAAGCATTTTTAATTTTCTTGTTAAGGTAGTCTGTGTAAACATTATAAAGAGACACTAAATGTGTTATAGCTCTTTCATCTTTTATTTTCCCCATTGCTATAACGACCTCCATGATAATATTCATGTTTGTATCTAAGCGGGGTTTTCGACTTTCTCGTTGTAAAACATCTATTAAAGGTTCGACGGCTCGTTTATCTTTCGTTGAGCCTAAGGCTCTGATCGTTTCGCAGCGAAAGGCGATACCATCTTCATTCCTCAACATTGAAATTAACGGCTTAACAACCGTCTTGTCTCCGATCTGACCCAGTGCTTTTACCACTTCTTCACGAAGATGTATTTTATTGTCCCGCAAAACATTTAGTAAGGGTTCGACGGCTCGTTTATCTTTTATGACCCCTAGTGCTTTAATGGTTTCGCAGTGCAAAGGAGAACTATTATGATCCTGCAAAACCGCGATTAAAGGTTCAACCGCGAACGCCCCCATTTTGATCAATTTAGTCCATTCTCCTAATGCAATAAGATAATAAATTCCATTTTCACCGATAGGTTCCCACCCTATTTCAACCAGAGATGCTGCTGCTGACATTCGAACATTCCAATCGTTCTTATATTGTAAAGCCTTTATCAGATGATTGACCTTTTTCTTGCTTTTCAACCTTTCTATATTAGGCTTGAACATATTGATAATACTCATTTTTTACACTACCTTTTATAAAAAACAGTAAAAATTTTCTTAGGTTTTTTGTAACCGGTCAAATTTATAGAAAATCGCCGGGTTTCTGTGCGGCCGAAAACCCCCACTGTTTGCGTTGGGAAAGGTTTCACCCGGCGATTTTATTTAGTTTTTTTGGATCTAAATCGCCAAATTAACGGTTACATTCCTTCTATTTTGTGAAAGACCCGAACAAAGAGATAGCGTAAGGCGTAAGCGAAGAGAAAAGAAAATAGAACAGAAACAGCAATTTCAGTTTATGTTCAGGTGTTTTTTTAGGGTTTCAATTATGACATGCAAAAATCGTACAAAATAACAATTTGGCATTAATTAAAAGAATTTTTTGATTATATTTCAGAATGTTAACTTAATTAAACAGATTGGAGGTTAAACAGGATTTGACAATTTTTGTCAAAAATAGTGCCCTTCTTTGACAGATTTCACCGGGTTTCGAGGTAATAATGGGAGAGAAAAACCGGATACATCTCAAAAGATATGGCGGGTGGACCTGATACGTCTATTCAAGATGTTTGGGATAAACCAATCCGAGTCGTCTTTCTCTGGTGGTTTCTTTAAATTTTGATTTGCAACGCAATCAAAGAAGCGGAACCAGACGGTGTGCCGCGTTTTCCACGAGACGATTTGCTCGCGACCGTGTATGCCAAAGTTTCGAGTCGATGGATTGCGACGCTTCGATGTAGTTTTGTTGAAGTTTTCGAAGTCGTGTCACGAAGACAGCGTCGTATACGAAAAGTGTTACCTCGAAGTTCAGTCAAAACTGCGCATGTCGAGGTTAACGGTACCGAACAGAGCGACTTCACCATCGATGGTGATGCTCTTGGTGTGTAATAGTCCTCCCCTGAAGTTGAGAATCCGTACGCCGGACATGAGCATATCATCAAAATACGATCGGCTCGCATAGCGCACCAACAAAGAATCGACCTTTTCGGGCAAGATGATTGTGACGTCGACGCCGCATAACGACTCGAATGGATAAACCGATGATGATTGATAGGTGGGCAGCCATGATCAGAAAGCTTATGAGACTTATGTGCTCCATTGGGCTCCGCGAACCCTTCTATTTTGCGTTCCTTGCCCGGTGTCCGCTGACCCAAGCCGGCTGTTTATGTTGCTGTTGCAACCTCAAAATCACATACCAACGGGGTATGGTCGGAGAATTTGACCGGTGGTATCTGAAAATGGGTGACGTGAATTTCCGGGCTATGAAAAATATAATCGAGTTGTCTTCGCGGGGCTCGGCTGGGATGGGAGGGTTCCCCGTTGCTGTTGGCATTGTTTAGCTGAGTCGCGGCAAGGAATAATTGGACCTCCCGATCACCCCACAACACGTTGAAATCACCGGCAACAATAACCGGTTTTTTTAGGTTTTTAATCATGTTATGAAGGTCCTGTAATTGATACTGCCGGTGGCGGTATTTGATAGACAGATGCACCAGAAATATCGAAAAGTCCTCTAACTCGAGTTCGATCACGAGACGTTTGACACCATTGCGAAAATAATGAAAGTTTTGAGACACAATCCTCTGGTTGGTGAGAATCGCATTGCCCTGTTTGTTCAACACCGGCACTTTCTGGGCCATTGAAGCAGTGGAATATTTTGACTGATAAATATGAAAGTGTTTTAATTCTTGGGCGATAGCTTCCGCCTGGTTGCTTTTTTCCGTACGGAAAGATCCGGCGTCCACCTCGATCAATCCGAGAATATCCGGATTCAGCGGTTTGATGAAATCCATTATTTTTTTTAAATTTCCGTTGGTGTGCTTAAAATAGCCGCTGTAAGGTACCGGAAGGTGAAATTTCCTTCCAATACCTGCTGCATAACGTATGTTGTACAAGATAAATCGCATGTTTTCCTTTTTTTACCCCCTTGGGGGTCGACGATAATGCTTTGGGAGTGAACAAACAATAAGGCAACCGCGAGCAAAGTCAATAGCTGAATTGTATCATGATGGGAAGGCTTCGGTCTCTAATTGCTGATATATTACCTATAGAATGTCAGGATAATTGTCAATATATCCGGGGGATGAGATGGTCTGAAAGATTGA
>DATKWE010000140.1:0-24220 GCA_035529735.1 Desulfobacterales bacterium
AAATTTATTAATTATTTTTATTGAATCCGTTATAGAATTTCTGAGATGTTGATTTGGGATCGGGTGTTGTCCAAATTATAAATTTAAGATATAGGGTCTGTTAATGGAAAAAGCGTGGCAAATTCTACAGCCTGATATTCATTGGGTAAAAAAACTGTGCAGAATTCTAAAATGCCATCCCGCCATTGCTTCAATCCTGGTCAATCGAAAGATTTTTTCCTCGGAAGATGCCTCAAATTTCCTCAACAGTTCACTCCGCCATTTAGGCCCGCCTTTCGCCATAAAGGATATGGATGCTGCGGTCGAGCGCATTTTAACTGCCATAATGCATAAAGAAAAAATTTTGATCTTTGGCGATTATGATGTTGACGGAATTACGGCCACAACCATCCTGTTGGAATTTTTCCGTTCAATCGGTGCCCACGTATCATACTATATTCCCCACAGAATCAAAGAAGGCTTCGGTCTGAAGAAAAATCATATTTCAGACCATGCATTGCCAAATGGAATAAACCTCATTATCACCGTGGACTGCGGATCCGACAGCCACGAAGCAGTTGAAGCTGCCCGGAAAGCGGGAATTGATGTAATTATTACCGACCACCATATTATATCGGACATAATACCCCCTGCTGTTGCGGTTGTGAATCCCAAACGGTGTGACTGCCCATCCGGTTTTCATGATCTTGCCGGCGTTGGGGTGGCCCTTTATCTGCTGATTTGTCTTCGAAAAAAACTGCGTGGCATAAATTTTTGGCAGAACCGTCCGGAACCCAATCTAAAAAGTTACTGCGATCTTGTCGCCCTCGGCACCTTGGCCGACATGGTTCCACTGACCCATGAAAATCGAATACTTGCCAGGACAGGGCTCGATATAATTGCTCGAACGCATCGACCCGGCTTAAAGGCACTGATGGAAATCTGTAAAACCAACAAACACGCCGTCGATACAGATGATATTGTTTTCGGCTTGGCACCCCGTTTAAACTCGGCAGGGAGGATGGACCACGCTTCAACATCACTTGAACTTCTCACCGCCAGAGATGTCAAGACAGCAAAGAAACTTGCAAATTCACTCAACCATATGAACCAGAATCGACGCCGCATCGAAAATGAAATTCTTATCCAGGTGCATGACCATTTAAAGAAAAATCCGCACCTGCTCCGAAAAAGCACCCTGGTCTTGGCTCGGGAAGGCTGGCACTTAGGGGTTCTGGGCATTGTCGCATCAAGAATTGTGAAAAAATATTTTCGTCCTGTTGTGCTGATCACCACGGCAGACGGTATTGGGAGAGGATCCGCCAGAAGTATTCCGGGTGTAAATTTATATAAAGGGTTGTCAGCTTGCGCAAATGATATTGAAAACTTTGGGGGGCATTCCATGGCTGCAGGTCTAGAAATAAAAGCCAAAAATATTGAAAAATTCGAAATAAACTTTGAAAGTACCGTATGCCGCATGGCCAAACCGGATGATTTTATACCGAAAATTTTCATCGACTGTCTGCTTGATTTTGAAGATATCTCAGACAAACTCATCGATGAACTGGAATCTTTAAAACCTTTTGGGATGGGCAATAATGAACCACTTTTTATGGCCCGTAATATCAACGTTGTATCTTCAACAAGGGTCGGCAATAATCACAGACGCATGGTTTTAAATCAGGGGAAGGGAAGAACAGAAAAAACGTTTAATTCGATTCACTTCAACGTTGATCCGGACACCCCTTTAAAGGAAAATCTTGATCAAATTGCCTTTCGACTTCGCTGGAACCACTGGAACCGAAGGAAAACCGCCCAACTTGTTATTGAAGAGACTTAACCTTGGCAGAGTAAATTATTTCTCTTGCAATAGACTATTCCCGGCATTATTATTGCCACAAGAATAATAAATTTAAATATCGGATACAAATTTTAAAGGTGAAATATTATGGGGAAAGTATTTCGGCCAAACAGTCGCGAATCAAAAATACTGTCAAGAATCGAGTCTTCAAAAGGATATGCCCGCAGAAAGGGCATTGAAAGTGCCCGAGACCATGTCGAACCGCTTTCTAATGCCATTGCCATGAAGCTCGTTGAGAGCAACTTGGTGGAAACCACGAATAAAAATGTACTCGAAGAGCAGATAGCACAGTGTATAAAAAATTTAAGTTATGGTGAAGACTTTGATATCGACTATAAGATTGCGCCATTTAGACATATCATACCGAATCCAAATGTTGTCAGTCTTTATGTTACGGCTTTTGTAATAGAGAACCTTATTAATCATAAAGTTGTGGTCGATGTTTTCGGCTCGGACGAAGAAATATATCTTTGCATAAACCGACAGGTTGTAAAATTTCTGGCCTAGCCATGCGCCCGTCCTTCCTTCCCCGGTTGGTGAACGGACCTTTTGATGATCCCGGTCTATTCATCCCCTTTCTTTTTGAAAAACGTGCCGTCATATTTGATCTGGGAGATATTTATTCACTTTCTGCCAAGGAGATTCTCAAGGCCCGCCACGTTTTTATTACCCATACGCATATGGATCATTTTATCGGGTTTGACCGGCTGCTTCGCCTTTTCCTTGGCCGAGACCAACACCTTTACATCTACGGCCCTGAAGGTTTTTTGAAAAATGTCGAGGGTAAGCTTGCCGCGTATTCGTGGAACCTTGTTAAAAACTACAGCAATCTTTTAGTGTTACATGTTTCCGAAGTTCACACCGATCATCTGTTTGCCAGAGAATACATCTGCCAAAACGGATTCATCCCCGCTTCAAAGGTTGTTAAACACCCGTTTAAAGGTCTTTTGCATCAAGAAGCTTCTTTGTCTATTTTTACCGAAATTCTCGATCACGGTATTCCCTGTCTCGGCTTTGCCGTCAAGGAACGATTTCATGTGAATATAATGAAAGACAAAGTTTCTGATCTTGGACTTGAGATCGGCCCCTGGCTGAGGGAATTAAAGCAGGCGCTGTTTAATAATAAAGATGCGGATTCAGAATTCGTGGTCGAGTACGGCAAGAAACATCCAAGAAAAAAAAGCTTTGTCCTGGGTGACCTTGCGAAGCAGATTGCACTGATAACCCCGGGTCAGAAGGTTTCATATATAGCGGATGTTGCGTACAGACAATCGAATGTGGAAAAAATTGTTGAACTCGTTAAAGATTCTGATCATCTATTTATTGAAGCAGCTTTTCTTGAAAGAGACCGGGATATTGCCGAAAAAAAATGCCATCTGACCGCCTGGCAGGCCGGCAGTATCGCGGGCAAGGCCCGGGTAAAGCAGATGACACCGTTCCATTTCTCACCCAGATATCAGGGGCAGGCCCACGTTTTGGAAAAAGAGGCCATGGATGCCTATTATGATACTTTGAATCAATAAAGATATGATTCGAGTTTCGCATCCTTTGACTTAGGCTGAAGCCTTATTTTGCCAGGCCGATCAACAAGGTTATTTCGGTCATTACCCTCCTTAAAAATCTCTCTAAGTTCAATGCCATGTCAAAGGTGCAGTGTGTGCTCCGGCCACGTCTATCCTTGCTTTTCCCGGCATAATAACAGCTTGAAGCAAAAGTGACGCCAGAAGAAAAGATAAATTGTACGACCGTCCTAAAGCGCTTGCCTGGGGATTCTGATAATATTCTCCTGTCAGGTTTGGGTGGAGCTGTGATCTGAAACAAATATCTTAAAAGGAAGAACGGTGAAAATCAGGGGATACGGAAGGCATGTCACAGCATGATGTCATAGCTTGTCACAGCTCCGTGTCACAGTATGTCGCGCCTAATCACTTCCAACGGCGCTTCACAGCATTTTCATCAGCATTCAAAATCTGACCCAGGTGTCTTTTTTTGAACCAGCTCATTCGACTTGAATAATTTCGATTTTATTTTTTGGACAGAGTTCATAGAGATCCGGACGCATGTCATGCAGCGGTCGAACCGTCGCCACATGCCGCTGCTGCGATAGTGAAGAAAGGGCAAGTTCAGATACGACAACCGCTTCTACATTGGGGTCAGCTTCTCCTTCTATTCCCTTTTCCGGGAAGGAAAAATCACTGGGGGTAAGAATAGCTGCCTGGCTGTAATTCAAAAAGGAACCGGATTGGGTTAGCATGTTGCCGACACTTCCTGTCATCACCACATAAATAAAGTTTTCCACAGCTCGGGCCTGGGCGCAATGCCTCACACGGTAGTAGGCCTTTTTTTCTTCGGTGTAACAAGGCACGAAAATGATTTCCGCCCCGGCAAGAGTCAGGAGGCGCGATGCCTCCGGAAACTCGATATCATAGCATACCTGGATCGCAATTCTGGCCAGAGGCGTGCGGAAAATCCGGATTGCTGTCCCCGGTTCGATTCCACCTTCATTGCGCTCCACCGGCGTAATGTGAAGCTTTTCCTGGGTATAGACATTGCCGGTCGGTGTGAACAGGTGGGCTGTGTTGTAATATTTGCCGTCCCTCAATACCGGATGGGAACCGCCGATAATATAAATGTTATACTTCTGCGCGAATCGTTTAAACATATTGACGTATCGATCCGTATAGCCGGCAAGTTTCTCGGCGGCCTCCTTCATGGAGAGGTGTTTTATAAAACTTAAAAGCTGGTAAGTAAAGTACTCCGGAAACAGCAGGAAGTGGCAATGATAGGAATCCGCCGAATCGACAAAAAATTCAACTGAACGTTCAAGGTCTTCAAAAGACTGGATAGCCCGCATGTGATATTGGGCCGCGCACACCCTGACCCTGCGGGCCTGAATTTTGGGAAACACGGCCGAAGATATCTTTTTTTTGGCCACGTTAAAATCAGGGTTGAGCATAACAAGGAATGTCGAGTAATTCAAACTGGAACGGTCGATTGTGATGTCGAGTTGAACCTTTTTGACGTGGAATCCGGCTTTCAGGTGGGCGTTCAAGGCAGCGTCCTGCAATTCTCCGTTCGTCACCTTTTCCACATATTGTTCAGCTGTCATTTTTCCCGCGTAATTTCTATATCCGGACAACCTTCCGTAGGCAATCATCTGTCTCAGATTGTACCTTTTCAGGACGTTTCGCCGCCGCTTATACAGCAACATGGCGACGCCACGGCGCTGATAGTCCGGATGGACGGCAATATCGGCACCGTAAAGGGTGTCGCCGTCCTGGTTGTGCGTGCTGAACGTGCCGGCCCCGGTCAGCTCATCCACGTCGTACCAGAAATCATCATCGATGCTGACAATCATGCAGGTGGCGTACCCGATGATTTTTTTGCCGCAGACGGCCACAAACTGCCCTTGGGGAAACGCGGCGAACTGCATTTCGTAATGGCGTTCCGTGAATATATATTCTTCGGGATAGTCGTGGTATGTTGCCCTGCTGCACGCGATGATCTCCGGAATGTCTTCACGCCGCCACCTTCGGGTCGTTATTTTTGTGTTTGGTTTGCTCAAGATATCGCTCCTTGATCTCATGGTTAGTTGCCATGACCCACTGCATTACCACTCTCGGTCCCGGCGGTTTCCCTGATCCCGCGGCTATGCGAATGTTTGCTCACGGATAACTTAATCATGTTGTCTGAACGAGCCTGCAATTTAGCCGATTGTGATACTATCAATTCATGGAGAATGTTGGTACCGGTGATGCTGATACCAAACCTCAAGTTTGGTCCTTGTAGGGTACATTGAGAGTAACCAAGGTTCCGGTAAAGTTTTGATATCCATAGACTCAGAAAAAAATTGGTATAATTGTTTAGCTGAATTTTGCCTTGAAATCAACTTAGATAAAAGTACATGTTTCAAAGTGATATGGCAAGCGTTTCTGGACCATGCTAAGGTATGATCCGACATAGGGAAAAAACCATACTAAAATCGTGTCAATGAAATTGCAGATTAGCCTGGGGAAATACACACTTTTTTGAGCCCTAATTTATTGTGTCATGCGTGCCTAAGGGTGAAATTCAGAAGGGATGTAAATTTGTTGGATGTGCTGACCCAATATGAAATTTTTGGATTTTGTAGATTGGGTTTAAATCGGCTGGGCGCAGATTATTGAGAACCTCCCAAAAATCTGACTTGTCAAAACCTTTGATCGCTTGTGGAAATCCCAGGATATCAGCCGGCCGGAAAATCTGTGATAAGTCTGACTCTTGGCCCTGATTGCATATCTGCAATTTTCAATAGGGCAGCTCCATTTTCGGGGGTTTGCCTTTTTTTGCAATTTTGTAAGAAATAGGATATATGTATCGAACAGGACTCGGTTTCAGGTTGTACTTATGGCAAGAAACATGTAATTTTCGAAAAATAAAACATCAATTATATATTTAGCATTTTCGTTTATTGACCAAACTTTTTTTGATTAAATTATCATGCAATTCGCCCTTTATTTTCTATTGCCTAAATTACTCAATATGTAATGAAGCTCCTCGCATTAAGTGAGCGGGGTATTTAAAAATCATAAAAAAGGAATAATAATTGTGGTATTTTCCCGCATTTTATTGTGTTGATTCCCAAAAAGTTGAGCTAACTACTTGAAATCTAACGGAGCGAATTAATTTTTTAATTTTGTATGATTTTGCTTTACAAATAGGGTATAAATTTAGTAAAAATATGCAATATAAAGGCAAACCAGTCATAAGGCTGGAACGGAAAGCTACCGATCTTAAAATGGATAGTCGGGTTAACTTGTGATGATAGTTAATTCGGCTTTTTTTCTGCATTCAGTTAATCATAAATAATTTATCAAATAACCGTTTTCGTGCCTCCTGGAGGTGTAACATGAAGAAATTATTTTTATGCGTTTTAATTTTATGCTTTTCCGTGTTAATGTTGAGTAGTGCGGCATCCGCCGTTCCCTTGCTGCAGTTGGACGCTTCAAACGGATGGTACTACAGTGGCCCTAGTGGTATTTATGATACTGAAACTATTATAGCTCAAGATGATGCCTTTACACTGTATGCACTACTTACTCCAAATGGACAAACAACCTTTAATGACTATAATAAACAGTATTTTATTTCTATGGCGGTTTGGCTACCTACTAGCTCTGCGCCTAATTTCGGTTCATTTACCTTTAACGGCACTACAATTAATGATGGTTCTCTAACAACAGGAAAACCTCTGAACCTGCCTTCGCATGGCGTATTTGACACCCTTTATTATGAATATGATTTTTTCTTTGATATTAACCATACCGTTGGGACCTATAATACTCAAGACAATCCCGGTGGATTCGGAACGTTCCCTGGATCCGATACTTGGTATGCTAGTTTCGATGTTGATACCTCAGGGCTAGCTTCTGATTATAAAATTCACTTTGACCTCTATAGTAAAATTTATAATGACAATAAGGGGGTTTGGGAAATAGACAAATTCGCTCCTTTTTCGCATGATGTTCAGAGCAATGGAGCCTCTGTCCCTGAACCAGCCACTATGTTCCTTTTAGGGTCCGGGGTTCTCTTTCTTGGAGTGTTTGGACGCAAAAGATTTAAAAAGTAGTTTGCCATGAACGCTCCATTGCCCGATAAAGGTGGCAGGCGCTTAGGTATTGAAAGGCGTCAATTCTCATATGACCAGTATATTCCTGAACGAAGATGTGGCAAGGATCGAAGAAGTGAGCTTGATAGAAGACTAAAACCAAGAACATCAAAATAATAACAAAGATTTTTTAAAAGACAGGGTCAGCAATGGCCCTGTCTTTTTTATTGGAGCCGCCTGCAGATACTGCTATATATCTGGAAATCTAAAATCGATTCAATTGGTTGTGATATCATATTCCAAAAATTGAACTGTCCAGGGGTGTATTAACCAGTTTACCTAACCTGCCCAAGGACTACTTTTAAGACCTGAGATAGCATCCTTTCTGGTGAAGATATCATCCACCTCAAAAACCTTCGATATGTCTGACATCTACGGCCTGGCAAGGAGATAAAATACAGATAGGTGATTTCAGCTCTTCTTCAAATAGAACGCTTTTATTTTCTCTATAACGTATTCTAACTGGGCATCTGAAAGTTCAGGATATATCGGAAGGGCCAGGGTGTGTAAGGCTGCATGCTCGGCGACGGGAAAATCGCCTTTTTTGTAATTCAGATGGAAAAAGCATTTTTGAAGATGCATGGGAACCGGATAATAAACTTCCGTCCCGATGCCGGCATCATTTAAAAACCGGCGGAGGTCATCTCTTTTTCTCTTCACGCGTATCACAAACTGATTGTATATGTGGCGGTTTTCTTTTTCAACCGGAAGCTCAACCACATCAGAAAGACCTGCACTGTTAAAAAGAGCTCTGTATTTATTTGCGTTCTCCTGGCGGGCTTTAGTCCAGATGTCCAGATATTTCAGCTTTATGGAAACAACAGCCGCCTGAAACGCATCCAGTCTGAAGTTTCCTCCGATCAATGAATGATAATACTTGGGGTGGGAACCATGTCCCCGAAGCATTCTTAATTTTTCATATAGTTTATCTGAACCCGTTGTTACGATTCCGCCATCTCCGAAAGCACCCAGGTTTTTAGAAGGAAAAAAAGAAAAGCACCCGAAATCGCCCATTGATCCTGCCCGCTTTCCTTTGTATTCGGCTCCAATGGCCTGGGCAGCATCTTCAATAACAACAAGATTGTTGTCTTTGCATATCTTCAGAATGGGGTCCATGTCCGAACACTGGCCATACAGATGAACCGGAACGACGCCTTTCAGTCTCGCCAGTTCTGCCCGGGTCATGGCATCTATCGTTCGTTCCAGACATTCCGGAGACATATTATATGTTTCAGGATCGATATCGACGAAGATCGGCCTGGCGCCGACACGAGATATAGAACCTGCCGTGGCAAAAAAAGTGTACGGAACGGTTATCATGGTGTTTCGGCTGTCGATATCCGACGCCATCAGTGAAATCAATAGGGCATCTGTTCCGGATGAAACGCCAACAGCATGCTTGGAAAAGCAATAATCGGCAATCTCTTTCTCAAGAGACTCAACCCTGGGGCCCAGGATAAAATATTGGCTTTCAAAAACTTCATGAGCAGCCTTAAGTATCTCGTCTTTTATAACGCTATATTGACCTTTTAAGTCGAGCAAAGGGACTTTCATTGTGTTATTTAATATCCTTGTTTGTTTTGTGCCACGCCTTGAGAGTTTGGAACCATTTGCAGGGATCTTTTCATCTCCTGCTTCTCCGGTTCCCATTATAACCATCTGATTTTGAAGAATTTTCAGCCGGTTCACAGATGGTTTCAGCAGCATTGTATCCCAGAACCCGATTCACTTCACGGATGAATGACGAACCGGCTTTTAACTTCGTAGCGTCAGACAGGGCAATAATCGTCTCTGTTTTTTCAGGATTCAGCAGATGAACGTAACCTCGACAGGAACCCGGATACTTGTTAAATATGTCCTTTAATTTTTCAAGTAATGCTTTGTCAGTTCGGGTAATGTCAAGATTAAAATGGATGCTTGTGGACCATTTTTCCTCGGCTTTATCCATGGGAATCACCGTATCTGCCAATATCTTTACCGAGTTTTCGTCCTTTTGCAGATGTCCTCGAACCAAGATGGAGCTGTCTTCTGTTAAAAGATCGTAAACTTTGGCATAAAGCGCAGAAAAGACGATAATTTCCACAGAGCCATGCAGATCCTCAAGGGTAACAAATGCCATTAAATCGCCCTTTTTGGTCTTTATATTTTTGGTGTTTCTAATCATACCGCCGATCCTCACGTCGTCACCATCATTTTGTTCCTTCAGAGTCGATGAGTTTGTGTTCGTGAACTTTTCCAGAATATCTTCGTATTCGCTCAAAGGATGTCCGGTAATATAGAACCCAAGAGATTCCTTCTCAAATGCTAAAAGCGCCTTCTCATCCCATTCGTCGATTTCGGACATGCTAGGCAAGTTAATGGCATGCTGGTCTGCCTGCAGATCGAACAACCCAATTTGCGGATCTGCCTTTTCTTTCTGAAGTCTCTGGCCGTAATCCACACAGTCCTCCAAAGACGCCATCATTCGGGAACGGTAGGCCCCTGTGGAATCAAACGCACCACATTTTATTAGACTTTCAATAACCCGCTTATTGACCTTTTTCAGGTCCACACGTTCACAGAACTCAAACAGCGAAGAGAACTTTCCATTATTCCTTGCCTCGATAATCGATTCAATGGCATTTTCACCAACATTTTTTACCGCTGCCAGTCCGAACCTAATTTTTGATCCGGTTACGGTAAACGTCTTATCACTTTCATTGATGTCCGGGGGTAGAACTTCAATGCCTTGACTGCGACATTCGGCAATATACTTCACAACACCATCCGTAGAATGCATTTCGCTGGTCAGTAATGACGCCACAAACTCCAAGGGGAAGTGAGCCTTAAGAAAAGCGGTCTGATAAGCAATCAGCGCATATGCCGCACTATGGGATTTGTTGAATCCATATCCCCCAAATTTTTCCATGAGATAAAATATTTTTCCGGCCTCGTCAGACGGAATGCTGTTGTCGGTAGCCCCTTGCATAAACCGTTCCCTGTGCATGGTCATAATCTCAGGAATCTTCTTCCCCATTGCTTTCCGCAGGTCGTCGGCCTCAGCCATGGAATAATTGGCCAGATCTCCGGCGATCTTCATAACCTGTTCCTGATAAACGATAACCCCGTATGTCTCTTTCAAAATCGGTTCAAGCTGTGGGACAATGTACTCCACCATTTTTTTGCCGTGCTTTCGGTCCACAAAATCATCAACCATTCCGCTCTCCAAAGGTCCGGGCCGATACAGGGCAACCAGTGCGATGATTTCGTCAAAGGATTCCGGCTTTAATCTCACCAATAAATCCTTCATCCCGGAACTCTCCAGCTGGAACACCCCGGTTGTCTCTCCGGATGCAAGAAGACGGTAGGTGGCAGGATCGTTAAAATCGAGGCTTGAAAGATCGGGAGGTATGCGGCCCTCTGCGGCAATAAGCTTAAGGGCATTTGCGATAACCGTCAGATTGCGAAGACCCAAAAAATCAAATTTTACAAGGCCAATCTTTTCAACACATTTCATGTCGAACTGGGTCACCACCTCGCCTTTCTTACCTTTGTAGAGAGGCATATATTCCGTCAGTGTCCGGTCTGCAATGACCACCCCGGCTGCGTGTGTTGAGGCATGCCGCGGAAGCCCCTCCAATACGCGGCAAATACTGATAAGGTCGGCAATTTCCGGTTTCTTCTTTGCCAGATCTTTAAGTCTCGGCTCTTGCTCGAGCGCATTATCAAGACTTATGTTCAATACATCAGGCACCATTTTAGCAATGGCATCCACTTCGTTAAGGGGTATATCCAATGCACGGCCCACGTCTCGAATTACAGCGCGGGTTTTTAGCTTTCCGAATGTGATAATCTGGGCGACAAAATCACCCCCACCATATTTCTCAATCACATATTTAAAGACGTCTTCCCTGCCGTTTATACAAAAATCGACATCAATATCCGGCATACTTTTACGGGCAGGGTTGAGAAAACGCTCAAAAATAAGACCGTGCTCAATAGGGTCCAGATCCGTAATTCCAAGAGAATAGGCAACAAGGCTTCCTGCAGCCGACCCCCTTCCAGGTCCAACAGGAATACCTTTTTTCTTGGCATAGCGGATAAAATCAGCCACAATTAAAAAATACCCTGAAAACCCCATGGATTTGATAAGGTTAATTTCATTCTCGATGCGGTGAACATAAAGTTTCTCATCAATATCAGGATTCTTTGTCTTTATCCGCTGTAATACAGCTTTAAATCCATCCCTGACCATGTGTTCGAAAACTTCATCTACGGTATGATCCGATGAAACATCGAATTTCGGGAAATGATATGAATTAAAGTCGAATTCAAGGTTGCAACGTTTGGCGATGTTTACGGAGTTCTCAAGTGCACCCGGATAATCCCTAAAAGCATCATACATTTCAGCTTTGGATTTTAAATAGAGTTGATCGGTTCCAAACTTCAGGCGATCGGTTTCATGCACGGTCTTTCCGGTCTGCACGCACAAAAGAACATCATGGGCACGAACATCCGCTTTGTCGAGATAATGACAATCGTTTGAAGCAACCAGTGGAATGGAGAGTCTTTGACTCATATCCAAAAGTGTCCGGTTCACTGTTTCCTGAACATCGATACCGTTGTTTTGAACCTCAAGGAAAAAGTTTCCTTCACCAAAGACATCCAGGTAAAAGCGCGCGGCGTTATCCGCCTGATCAATTCGGCCTTCTTGAATCAATCGGGGAATTTCACCGTGAAGACATGCGGATAGACCGATAAGTCCTTTGCTGTGGTGTTTTAATACTTTTTTGTCGATGCGGGGTTTGTAATAAAATCCTTCAAATTGGGCAATGGTGCATAGCTTGCATAGATTGCGATAGCCTTCCCGATTTTCGGCCAGAAGGATGATATGTGAAAGTCCACTTTTATCCAGCGAAGTTTTATCTTTAAGGCCTCTTGGAGCCAGATAGCACTCGCAACCTATAATCGGTTTTATTCCGGCTTTGTTGGCCTTTTCATAAAACGTCAAGGCTCCGAACATGGTGCCATGATCGGTGATCGCCACAGCGTCCATGTCAAAATCAGCGACGCGCTTTAACAGACGATCAATCCGAATGGCGCCGTCCAGAAGGCTGTACTGGGTGTGAACATGAAGGTGTACGAAATCGGCTGCTTTATCATTCATTTTTAAACATCTATTATTGGAACATTTCAGCTTGATTAACCGACGAGGAAAACACGTATCGAAGGCATCTCATGGGAAAAAGAGCCTGTTTGAAATAGGAAACTAGTCGAGGCGGTAATTTGGCGCTTCTTTGGTAATAATCACGTCATGGACATGGCTTTCACGCATGCCTGCGGCGGTTATTTTTATAAAGCGAGCTTTTTCTCTGAGTTCATCCAGCGTGCGGCACCCCACGTATCCCATACCTGCCTTTAATCCGCCAATGAGCTGAAAAAGATTGTCCGACAGAGTGCCTCGGTAAGGAACCCTGCCGACAATACCTTCCGGAACCAGTTTGTCGCCCTGGAGATCTTCTACCTGGTAGTATCTGTCCCGGCTTCCTTTTTGCATGGCTTCGATGGATCCCATGCCTCTATAGGATTTGTAACTACGTCCCTGATAAATAACAAGCTCACCCGGACTCTCTTCGGTCCCGGCAAAAAGGCTGCCGATCATCACCACATGGGCACCGGCACCAAGGGCTTTGGTGACATCACCTGAAAATTTGACACCGCCGTCGGCAATCAAAGGAACGCCTGTTTTACCGTATACCGGTCTGCAGTTCATGATGGCGGTGATCTGTGGCACGCCGACACCGGCTACAATGCGTGTGGTGCAGATTGAACCGGGTCCGATCCCAATCTTAACGCCGTCGACACCGGCTTTAATCAGCGCTTCGGCCCCCTCCGCTTCACCGACATTTCCTGCGATCAGCTCAATGTCCTTGAAATTACTTTTCAAGTTTTTTACAGCCTCAATTACATTTTTCGAATGTCCATGGGAGGTATCAATCAGAATCACATCAGCGCCTGCCTGCAAAAGAGCCGCTGTACGTTCTTCCATATCAGGTCCGACACCCACAGCGGCCCCGACTCTGAGTCTACCCAGCAAGTCCTTGCAAGCCCTCGGGTATTTTTTAATCTTTTCAATATCTTTTATCGTTATCATACCGAGCAGACGATCTTTATCATCCACCACAAGGAGCTTTTCTATCCTATGTTTATGCAGCAGTTTTTTAGAATCTTCCAGAGTAATCCCTTCAGAAACGGTAATAAGGTTTTCTTTTGTCATGACTTCGGAAATCTTTTTTCCGAGATCTGTTTCAAATCGAAGGTCCCTGTTTGTTACGATACCCACCAACCGATCTTCTTGGGTTACAGGAACCCCTGAAATGCGATACTTTTCCATCAGGTTCAACACTTCATGGACGAGCTGGTCCGGATGAATCGTCACCGGATTGACAATCATACCGCTTTCAGATTTTTTCACCTTGTCAACTTCAACAGCCTCACTTTCTATGCTCAAGTTGCGGTGTATAAAACCGATTCCACCTTCACGTGCCATGCTTATTGCGGTACGAGACTCTGTTACGGTATCCATCGCAGCGCTGACAAGGGGAATGTTTAAATCAATATTTTTTGTTAACCGTGTTCTGGTGTCAACATCGAGCGGCAATACATCGGAATAGCCCGGAAGTAACAAAACATCGTCAAAAGAAAAAGCCTCTTCAGGCGGCACTTTTTTCATGAATTCCCCCATTAACCTTCAACTTATTTAGACCTTTATCATTCGTTTTTTTTCGTGCTTTCGCAATTAATACGTCTTTTTCGGCTTTCCATCTCCAGCCGATCCGGATTGGGTGTTTTTTCAGCTTTAAGATTTTTACGAAAACGAATAACAAATAGATTTGTCTTTTGCAATCTTTATTAGCCTGTATTTCATCATATGTTATAACTTTCTGAAATTAATTTAAATAAAAAATAGTCAAACTTATTGATAGGATATTTGACATCCCTGACTTGACATCATGCCAATATCCGTAATAGATAATTCACTCAGATTATTCGAACCAAAACCATAAATATCAACCCAAGGTAAAAATTAACCCATGCGAATGATTTGATAAAACCCGGTTAAGATGAACCGCCATTCGCCGGCGGATGTAAAAAAAGCGTTGCCATGATATTTAAAATAAACCCTAAAAACCCCCAGGAACGACTTCTGACACAGGTTGTTGAAATACTCAAAAGAGGTGGCATCATCGCCTATCCAACCGATACGTATTATGGAATCGGCTGCGACATCATGAACAAAAAGTCGATAGAAAAAATTTACCAGTTAAAACAGCGAAATAAAACAAAACCGTTTAGTTTTATCTGTTCAGGGCTTAAAAATATCAGTCACTACGCTAAAGTTTCAAACTATGCCTATAAAACCATGAAACGTCTTCTCCCCGGTCCTTACACTTTTGTGATGGAAGGTTCGAAGTTGGTTCCCAAAATCATGCTGACCCAGCGGAAAACCGCGGGAATCCGCGTACCGGATAATATAATTTGTCTGGCGCTGGTGAAAGCGCTGGGAAATCCGATTATCACTACCAGTGCGACAATGCCGGACGGCACAATTCTTTATGACCCCTCACTTATCGAAGATTTTTTTGGTCGTAGAATCGATGTGGTTATTGATGGGGGGGCGGTTTCAGGACACCCATCAAGTGTCATATCCTTGATCAACGATTTTCCAGAAATCATCCGGGAAGGTCTGGGTGATGTGAGTGTTTTTGCGTAAACAATAAAAAACCCTCACAAAGCGGAGCGCCGCGTTTAACAACCATCTATCTTTTGTTTTTCTTGAACCCTAATTGGGCGAAAGTCAAGAATACCGTTGGAAACGAAAAGATGGGATGTTATCGGCTTGTCCGCCTTTGGAGGGCGCTCCCTAAGGTCTCACAAAATCGAGATTCCCCGGAACCATTGGGTTTCAATGACCAGAATGAAATAAACGCATCGGCAAGAGAATCCATAAATTTAATTTTTATAGATTCTCTCAAATTTGTTTGCGCACGTTTAGGACTGAAAAACCCGGATGGGTTCGATTGATTCTGAAACAACTTTAAAGCGTTTTCAATGGCCTTTTTCGGGTCGATATATATAATCTGCAGACAAGAATGGATCCAGTATATGGTTAAATAAAGTGTCCGTAGATGAATCTGTAATATATTTTAAAAAAGAAAATTTTTTCTCCTTTGCATAAACCGTTGAAATCTTACCTTTGATCCCGCCCAGTCGGCCGGCCCATTCAATAGCATCTTCCAAATTTCCGATACGGTCCACCAGTCCCAATTCTTTAGACTCTTCCCCGGTAAAGATACGTCCGTCAGCAAGCGATCTCACCTTTTCCGGATCCATCTTTCTGCCCTGAACAATATCTCTGATAAATTGTTTGTGTATCTTCCGCGCAAAACCCTGTAAGATTTTCTTCTCTTCGGGTTTCATCTTTCTGACCGGCGATCCGATATCCTTGTACTCACCGCTTTTGATGACAACGGGAACCAATCCGATTTTTTGGAGCAGCTCTTCATAATTTGTAAACCCCATAATCACGCCGATACTCCCGGTTATGGTCCCGGGGTTGGCGACAATCCCATCTGCGCCGGCAGCAATGTAATAGCCTCCGGAAGCAGCAATTGTACCCATGGAAGCCACCACTTTTTTGGTGCTCGATGTCTTTTTGATCTCCCTGAAAATTTCCTGGGAAGGACCTACGGCACCTCCCGGAGAATTGATCCGGATTACGATGGCTTTAATGGCGTCATCCTCACGGAAACGTTTTAGGTGATCCAGCACGTTTTTGGAATCCGCAATAATGCCGTTTATCTCTATGATACCGACTTTTTCTCCAAATTCAAACTCAGAGTCCCTTGTGCCCAGGGTGAACAAAAGGGTCATTACCACCATTGCCGAAACAACAACAGTTGAAAAAATCAGTATAAAAAAAAGATATGGATGCCGACGAGAAAACATGATGCTTTTACATAAGTTTTGAAGTTGAACACCTTACAACTTAGAAAGAACACGCAAAAATTTATTCCCCATTCAACTTTTCCTGAAGGTTTTCGCGCAAGATTTCTCCGAAAGTTGAAGTTGCGGGTTTAATATTATTGACATATTCGCTCAGCAAGCTTTGTTCACTGTCCATTTCAAGCCGTTTAATTGAAAGGCCGATTCGTCTTTCCTCACTGTTAATATTCATAACTTTGGCGGTGATGACACCGCCGACACTGAATTTTCCGATGGGGGTTTTTATTTTTTCTTTACTAATTTCAGATACATGAACAAGACCCTCTATGCCTTCTTCGAGTTCTATAAAAACTCCGAAATCCGTAAGGTTGGTCACGGTACCTGCAATCTCTTTTCCAACTTCATACCGTTCGGCGACCGTTTTCCAAGGGTCTTCCTGAAGTTGCTTGATTCCCAGTGAAAACCTTTCGTTCTCCTTCTCGACATCCAATACGATGGCCTGAACCACGTCGCCTTTTTTATAGATCTCGGATGGATGTTTTATTCGTTTTATCCAGGAAATATCGGAAATATGAACAAGACCGTCAATCCCTTCACCAATTCCGATGAAAAGGCCGAAGTCGGTAATATTCTTGATCTTGCCCTCAATGGTTGTGCCCACCGGGTACTTTTCACTGATGACATCCCAGGGGTTGGGTACAACCTGCTTCATTCCCAGAGAAATTCGTCTGCTTTCAGGTTTGATATCCAGTACGACAGCTTCAACCACCTCTCCGACGGAAACAACCTTGGAAGGATGACGAATCTTTCGGGTCCATGACATTTCAGAAACATGGATCAGTCCTTCGATACCCTCTTCCAATTCCACAAATGCACCGTAATCCGTCAAGCTGACAACCTTTCCGTTAACGCGGAAGGTGATGGGGTATTTTTCTGCAGCAGTCAGCCAGGGATCCTCGGTAAGTTGTTTCATTCCAAGCGAAACCCTCTCCCGTTCAATATCAAGGTTTAGAATCTTTACGGTAATATTATCGCCAACTGAAAAAAGTTCTGAGGGGTGTTTGACCCGTCCCCATGATATATCTGTAATGTGAAGAAGACCATCCACACCGCCAAGATCAACGAAGACTCCGTATTCTGTTATATTTTTTACGATGCCGTCGACGATTTTGCCTTCGTGGATGGCAGTTAGTGTTGTCGTCCGTTTGGAATCGCGTTGCTCTTCAAGAATCAGTCTTCTCGATAGAACGATATTGCTCCGTTTTTGATTAAATTTCAGGATTTTAAAAGTAAATGTCTTCCCAACCATCTCATCGAGGTTGCGTATAGGACGCAAATCCGCCTGTGAACCGGGCAAGAAGGCCAAGACACCGATATCCACAGAGAAGCCGCCCTTAACACGATTGACAATTACGCCTTCCACGGTTCCATCTTCATCGTAAGAAGCTTTAATCTCTTCCCAGACTTTGACCTTGGTCGCCTTTTCTTTGGAAAGAATGACGCGTTCCTCGTCGTCATCCCACCATTCCACCATCACATCAACTTTATCTCCCATATTGGCGTTTAAATTGCCGTTTTCATCTTTGAATTCTTGAATTCGGATTTGTCCCTCTGATTTGTATCCGATGTCCACAAGAACATAATCCTTGTCTACGGAAATGATCCTTCCGGTGACGACTTCCCCTTCGGCAAAACGTTTGAAGCTCTCCTCGTACATACTCATCAGAGTGTCCATGTTTTCATCCGAACTTTGAACCTCTTTCGATTTTTCACTTGGACGTTGAACTTCCTCCGAACCACCCCCGGTTTCCGACGCTTCTTCAGAACTTAAGCTTGCTTCCTGAACATCTGACGAATTGTCCGTCGTGTCATGAGAATCATCAGATACGGCACCTTCATCCGCCGTGTCGGCCGATAACGACGCTTTTTCCTGCGCAGTTTCTACGTCTGATTCTTCTCGAGTCTCATCATCAGATAAATCCTTACGGTCTAAATCTTTGGTTGAATCGTTTGTTTCAATATTTTCCATTAAATAAAATACCCCCTAGACTATTTTTTTTACTATCACCTGTTAGGTATAGCATAACCGCTTTTGGTATCAGACTCATTTCCAAAAAACAATGATTATTTTAAATAAATTGCTAAAGTTTTGAATCATCTGACGACGATGCTGTAATCGGTGAGAAAATTGAGGGAAAAAATTTCGCAGAAAAGATTTCAAAAACGCTGACGGGGTGAGAAAAATTGACTTGTTAATAACGGTCAAATGATATTCTCGATAACGGTCAACATCCGGTCAACAACAGCTTGGATGGAAAGGTCGGTTGAATCTATTCGAATCGCGTCTTCGGCTGGCTTTAAGGGCGCTAAATTTCGGGTGCTGTCATTTTTATCCCTGCGTCTCATATCCCTTTCAACCGTTTCTAATGGCTGATGGCTTACCAATTTTAATTCTTTGTATCGCCTTAGCGCTCTGATTTCTTGGGATGCATCCAGAAAAAACTTCACATCAGCATCTGGAAATACCACGGTGCCCATGTCTCGTCCTTCAAACACAGCATTTTTCTCCCGTCCCAGATGCCGTTGCAAATCTAAAAGAAAATGTCTCACAACCGGCCTTGCAGAAACCGCCGAAGCAAACATCGATATTTCAGGCGTCCTGATTTGATCGGTAATATCTGAGCCGTTTGATATAAGCCGCAATCCTTTTTCCCCGGGTATAAATTTTATTTCCAGGGTGCTGCAAAGCTTCTCTAAAGCTGTATCGTCATCGGGACTCAAGCCGGTTGATATGGCTGCCAAGGCAACACCCCGGTAAAGGGCGCCGGTGTCGATATATCTGTAATCCAAACGAGCAGCCAGCAACCGGCTTGTGGTTGTTTTTCCGGCTCCCGAAGGACCGTCTATGGTAATCAGCAGTGGTTTCAACAGAAAATTTGAATTGTTTTAGGGTATGGTTTAAATACGATTTTTTTTCACACCAAGCTTTTTTCAAGCGCCTTTATAAAACGGACGTTCTCTTCATGAAGTCCGACATTGATTCTGATATAATTGGAATAACCATAGGATTTCATGGAGCGGACAATGACACCTTGACGGAGCATATTTTCGTAAATTTCATCCGCATCTTTACACACGTCCACCAGAAAAAAGTTGGTTTGTGTGGGAAAATATTTTATGCCCGACCGGTCAAGGGCATCGTGTAAGAAATCGAGTTCTGCATGTACCAATGCGAGTGTCTTTTCAAAGAAAATCGTGTCGTCAAGTGCCGCGCAGGCGCCGGCCTGGGCCAGTGAATTGGTGTTAAACGGATGCCGGATTCTATTTAGCAGGTTTGCGATTTCTTTCGGCATAATGCCAAAGCCCACACGAAGTCCTGCCAAACCGTAAGCTTTGGAAAAGGTGCGAAGGGTAATTAAAGGCCGGGAGTCGTCTATATAGTCAATACTTCTGGCACAGTTCTGATCCCGCACAAATTCAACATAGGCCTCATCCACCACGACGATGACTTCAGGCGGAATTTTTTTCAGAAATTTTTCAAAATCATTTTTAGAAACAATGGTTCCCGTGGGGTTATTGGGGTTGCACAGGAAAACCATTCGGGTTTTCGATGTGATTTCTTCTGTTATTCTTTCCAGATCGATTGAAAGCGATTTTAAAGGAACAAACACCGGTGTTGCACCCACGGCGAAGGCCGTTATTTCATACATGAGAAATGATGGCCGCGGCAGGATGACCTCTTCGCCCGGCTGAAGAAATGCGCTGGCAAGCATACCGATAATTTCGTCGGAACCGTTCCCCAAAACGATATTTTCCGGCGAAAATCCAAAATGTTCCGAAATTTTTTGTATCAGATTATGACCGCTTCCATCAGGATACCGGTGCAAATTCCCAAGGGTACGTTGGATGGCTTCAACAGCCTTGGGAGAAGGCCCCAAGGGATTTTCATTGGAGGCAAGCTTTATGGAATCAACGATACCATATTCCCTTTCAAGGGCCTCGATGGGTTTTCCAGGCACATAAGGCTTTATGGATGCAATGTATTTCGGAACTGACAATTTCATGTTTTTGAGCAATATTTTTTTTTGTTTGATGGCAGACAATGAAATGTTTTTCTGAAGATTTAAAAACTTTTTTTAATTTCTTCTAAAATCTCAAAACACCGACCCGAATCGACGTCCCTAAATCGTCGAACCTCGATATTCAATATCCATCGGTTTCTGATTCTTTCCATTCGTTTGGGATTTTGTGTTTTACTTCAACCGGGCCGCCTTTTTTCCCGCATCCAGCGCCGCCATATTGATGGGGATAAGTTTTTCTCTGGAAGCAAACTGTTCCTGGACGCATTTGCGCAGGACCTCAAAATCGACGATGTTGCTGCGAGCGACAAAAGCGCCCAGTGCGACAATATTGGCGACTTTCGTACTCCCAAGATCCTTTGCAATATCATTGGCCGGCACCCGGAGTTCATCAACATCATCTCGTCCTGCACCGATGGAGATCAATGAACTGTTGATGACCACAACACCCTTTGGCTTCACCATGGGTGCAAATTTTTCCAAAGAAGGACGATTCATGGCCACCAGGTGCATCGGGTTTCTGATAATCGGAGAACCGATGGGCCTGTCACTGATCGCCACGAGACAATAGGCAGTTCCGCCCCGCATCTCCGGACCATAAGAAGGAACCCACGCCACCTCGGAACCTTGTTCCATTGCAGCATGTGCAAGGATATTTCCGATCAACAGAATCCCCTGACCCCCAAAACCGGCAAACATTACTTCGCTTTGCATTCAGTCCTCCTCAACGTCATCGGGTGTTTTATATTCGCCCAGTTGGTAATAGGGAAGCATATTCTCTTCGGTCCACTTTATGGACTCTGCGGGTGTAAGCCCCCAGTTGGTCGGACATGTGCTGACCAGTTCCACCAGACTGAAACATCGGCCGTCTATTTGATACTGGAAGGCCTTTTTAATCGCTTTTTTGGCCCGGACAATATACTTTGGTTTTATCACCGTTTGTCTGGTTATATATGCAGGTGTTTCCAAGGCGGAGATCAGTTCGGCAATCTTGATGGGCATACCGACATCCTCGACATCACGTCCTGCAGGAGAGGTTGTGGTCCGCTGACCTTTTAACGTCGTCGGCGCCATCTGCCCCCCGGTCATCCCATAGACGGTGTTGTTCACAAATATGGTGGTAAATTTCTCTCCCCTGTTGGCGGCATGTATAATTTCTCCCATTCCGATACTTGCCAGATCGCCGTCACCTTGATAGGTAAAAACAATCAGGTCGGGCCGAACCCTTTTTATACCGGTGGCCATTGCCGGTGCTCGGCCGTGAGCCGCCTCCTGAAAGTCAAATGTAAAATAATTATAGGCCAAAACAGCACACCCAACCGGGGCAATGCCGACCGTTCGACCGCTGATACCCAGCTCGTCGATAACTTCAGCCAGGAGCCGGTGAATAACACCATGGGTACACCCCGGACAGTAATGGGTAACCTGGTCGGAAAGGGCCTCGGGTTTCTTATATGTTTTTGCCATTATATCTGCTCCTTATGTGATATGAGATGTTTTCTATCTCTATCCCTGTCGTGATTCCAGTTGTATATCACACGGTAATTTTTATTTATTGCTGTTCATCGTCATTTTGTTTGCGCGTGTTTATTTAATAAAAGATTTAACCACATCAACAACTTCTTCGGGTGTCGGTATTTCACCGCCGGCTTTTCCATGCCAGTGAACCGGACATTTCCCCTGAACGCTTCGCTCTACGTCTTCAACCATCTGCCCCATGCTTAACTCGATACTTATGGCAAACTGGCAACCGTCTTTTGCAGCCGCCGCCCGTATCGGCTTTATGGGAAAGGGAAAAAGGGTCTGGGGTCTTATCATGGCCACTTCAATACCTTCGGCCTTCATGTTGTCAATGGCCGTCTTGCAAACCCGGCTCATGGTGCCATAGCTGACAATAAGCGCCCGATAGTCCGTTTCAATGTTATAAGGTTCATATCGGACCTCTTCTTGCTTCATACGATCGTACTTGGCCTTTAAGACCAAATTATGGGCCTCCAGCTGTTCCGCATCTAAAAATAGCGATTTGACCAGGTTTCGTTCTTTTCTATTTCGGGTGTCCATGCCGTTGGTTGCCCAGTCATCCTTATTGCTCGGTTCAGATTTAAAACGATCGGAAAATTCAACGGGTTCCATCATCTGACCGATCAAGCCATCACCCAGAATCATCACCGGGTTTCGATATTTTTCCGCCAAGGGGAATGCCATCATAACCATATCCACGGCTTCCTGAACACCGGCCGGCGCCAGAACAAGCAATCTGTAATCGCCATGTCCTCCTCCCTTTGTGGCTTGAAAATAATCCGCCTGGGACGGCAGTATCCCTCCCAATCCAGGACCGCCGCGGACAATATTAACAAAAACCGCCGGAAGCTCGGCAGCTGAGATATAACTGAGGGCTTCGCTCATCAGGCTTATTCCGGGGCTCGACGATGTTGTAAAAACCCGAGCGCCACATCCTGCTGCACCGAAAAGCATGTAGCCGACCGCAACCTCACTTTCACCTTGCAAAAATACACCTCCCACTTCCGGCATTCGGCGAGAAAGGTATTCAGCAACTTCAGATTGAGGGGTAATTGGATACGCAAAATAATTGAGGCATCCAGCCCTGATTGCAGCCTCTCCAATCGCTTCATTCCCCTTCATTAATATTTTGCCCATGTTTTTCCTCCGACTACTGTTCCGACGCTTCCGTTTCTTCAACGACTTTGATTATGGTTATCGCCACATCCGGACACATGATGCAGCATGTTGTACAAAAAATGCAGTCATCAGGACGCGCCTGATATGCTGGGAAATAGCCCATGGAATTGACTTCTTCAGACATTTCCAGAACATTCTTTGGGCATACCGTTACACACAGTCCGCACCCTTTGCATCGGTCATTTTCGATGATATGTCTATATGCCATATTTTCTAACTCCTTTTAACAGCTTATTTTTTCAGCCCGGCTGCCTTTATCCACGGTGGAACGAGCTGTCTTTCGATGGGCAAGACCGAACAGGAAAAACGCCCCGTATCTATCTGAGCCAATAATGTTGCCGGAGCAGTGATAAACTTGAGCGGCAACCGACTCTCGTCAGACAAGGCTTTAACAAAATTATACCCTTTGTATATATCCTCGATAGCGGTTTCATCGATCATGTTTGCATTGCCGATGATGCCGTTGATGGTCATTTTTGAGGTCTTTTCGATCTCATCACGCATTTTTAAACAGCCTTCAATGGTTTCAGTAAACGGCCGATAAGGATTTACCACCTGTAGCATATGAACACTTTTTTTGCGCAATGAATCGGCCAATGCTGCAAGAACGGTTGCGCCCACATCATTGCCGCCTGCATCGATCAATGTCAGTTGGCTGGGACGGCGGATTAACCCCGCGATTACAGGACTCAGAATGGGCAGATCCGCTTTCAGGTATTTTTCCGCAGGCGCAACCACCTCAATGCCCAACTCGGCAAGCGTTTTCCTTGCTTCCCGGGTTCGAAAATAAGGATTAACAAGATCAAGATCTGCGATCCGAACATCGATACCTGCACGCTTGCGATTCACGGCAAGATTTATGGAAACTTCGGTTTTCCCGCTTCCGTAGTTTCCAACAACAACGACAATCCCTTTAAGCTGTTCCACTGTATTAAATCCGATCAAAATCGATAAACTCTTAGAAAAATT
>DATKWE010000141.1:0-33360 GCA_035529735.1 Desulfobacterales bacterium
CAAAAACAAAATGGCTCCCCCTTTCAAGGAGGCAGAATTCGACATTCTCTATGGTGAAGGGATTTCAGAGACCGGAGATGTTCTCGACACCGGTGTTCTGGCCGGTGTCATCGAGAAAAGCGGATCATGGTATTCGTTTGACGGAGAAAGAATCGGGCAGGGGCGGCAAAATGCAAAGAAGTTTTTCAAGGACAATCCGGATATTTTCAATTCAGCATCGATCAAAGTCAAAGAAGCGTTGGGCCTTTCTCAAAAGAAACGAGAAGACGCCCAGGATGATTCATAAATCTATTTTCAAATGGAGCGAGTTATGACAGGTAACGAAGTCCGCAGGAAATTTCTTGGCTATTTTGAAAAACACAGCCACCAAATCGTAAGGAGCTCATCCCTTGTTCCTTCGGATGATCCTACGCTTTTATTTGTCAATGCAGGCATGGTTCAGTTTAAGCGTACCTTTCTCGGTGAAGAAAAGAGGCGCTATGTCAGAGCCGTAACCTCTCAAAAATGCGTGCGTGCGGGGGGGAAGCATAACGATCTGGAGAATGTCGGATACACGGCGAGGCACCATACATTTTTCGAGATGCTGGGCAATTTTTCCTTTGGAGATTATTTCAAAGAAAAGGCCATAGATTTTGGGTGGGATCTGTTGACCAACGGATATGGACTGCCCGAAGACAAACTGTGGGTTTCCATTTATCTCGACGACGATGAGGCCCATGAACTCTGGCATAAAAACATCGGGGTTCCGGAAGACCGGATTTTACGTTTCGGTGAAGCGGACAACTTCTGGTCCATGGGGGATACCGGTCCTTGCGGTCCCTGCAGTGAGCTGCATTTCGACCGCGGTGAAAAATTCGGCTGCGGAAAACCGGATTGCACGGTGGGATGTGATTGTGACCGTTTTCTGGAGATATGGAATCTGGTTTTTATGCAGTTTAACCGTGATATTTCGGGAAAATTGACGCTGCTTCCAAAACCGAGTATCGACACCGGGCTGGGGCTTGAGCGGATGGTCGCCATTGTTCAGAACGTGCCCACAAACTATGATATCGATCTGATTCGACCGATTATGAATAAGGTCGAGGAACTTTCGGAAAAGCGGATTGGAGAATCCCGGGAGTCTGATGTGGCCATGAAAGTGATTGCCGATCACAGCAGGGCCGCAGCATTTTTGATCGGAGACGGCGTTCTGCCCGCCAACGAAGGACGGGGATATGTACTGCGTCGAATTATGCGCAGAGCCATCCGATACGGGCGCAATATCGGCCTTGACCGGCCATTTTTACATAAAACCGCAGCGAAGGTGTTCGATATCATGAAACCGGCCTATCCCGAACTTTCGGACGCCGCATCGTTTATCACCAATGTTATTGAAAACGAGGAAATCCGGTTTTCAGAAACACTCGATAACGGCCTTAAACTTCTCAACAACAGCCTTTCGGAATTAAAGGCAAAAGGCCTGACACAGGTGCCGGGCCCATTAATTTTCAAGCTTTATGATACGTACGGATTTCCGGTGGACATTGTCAGGGATGTCATCAGAGATGAAGAGATGGAACTCGACATAGAGGGTTTTGACCGGGCCATGGAAGCCCAGCGTGAAAGATCAAAATCCATTGCGGCCTTTTCCACCATCGGTGATGCGTATAAAAACCTTTCGGCCCATGGAATAATGCCCGAATTTGTAGGGTATGATAAAATTTCGTGCGATTCAAAGGTTCTTGTTCTGGTAAAAGACGGCGAAGAAATGCAGGCGGCGACGGAGGGCCAAGCCGTGGAGGTCGTTACTGAAGTTACGCCGTTTTACGGTGAATCCGGGGGACAGATCGGGGATACCGGGCAGATTGTCGGTGACACTCTCAATATGGAAATTTCCGACACGATTAAGGACCCGACGGGTATTATTATCCACAAAGGGAAAATAATTTCAGGAAACATCAAAAAAGGAGATACGGTAACCCTAACTGTTGATCGGTCCCAGCGCTATGCAACGGCTTGCAATCACACGGCGACGCATATACTCCATTTTGCCCTGAGAAAGGTTCTCGGAGATCATGTAAAACAGGCCGGATCACTGGTGGCACCGGATAAACTCCGTTTCGATTTTACACATTTTTCCCAGCCGGATCCCGAGACCCTCGACAAGATTGAAACCCTCGTGAACCAGAGAATTCGAGAGAATATCCCCGTCCGGATTGCGGAGATGGATGCTGATGAAGCCTTTAAAACCGGGGCCACAGCGCTTTTTGAGGAAAAATATGGGGACCGGGTTCGAGTGGTGGCGCTGAACGATTTCAGCAAGGAACTTTGCGGCGGAACCCACACAGATCTTACCGGCAACATCGGTCTTTTCAAAATTATCGGAGAATCCAGCGTGGCATCCGGCATACGGCGAATCGAGGCTTTGACCGGCGCTGCTGCGGTAGCGCATGTACAAAGGCACTCCAAACTCATGCACGACGCAGCAATATTGCTCAGAGAACACCCTGAAGCCGTTCCCCAGAGGATAGAAAAACTTTTGTCCGCTCAGAAGTCTTTAGAAAAAGAAGTGGAAAAATTGAAGGCCGGGATTGCCATGCAGTCCGCAGACTGGACCGAAAAAGAAGTTAAAACCATCCATGGCGTAAAGGTGCTGGTTAAAAAGGTCTCGGTGGACAACCCGGCGGCAATGAGAGATCTGGCCGACCGATTCAAAGAAAAAATAAAATCCGGGATAGTCATCCTCGGCAGTTCAGATGGATCTAAAGCGCTGCTGATTGTTGTGGTCACCAAAGATTTGACCGACCGATACCATGCCGGAAAGATTGTAAATGGGATTGGATCCATTGTGGGCGGCGGCGGCGGCGGAAGGCCCGATATGGCCCAGGCCGGTGGAAGTAAGCCGGAAAAACTCGAGGCAGCCCTTGAAAAAGCGTATGAGGTGGTGGAGAGCAGTAATTAGTTTCCATTTTAGAATCTCACGAAGGGATCTTTAAACCCGTTTCCAATTATTTGGCTCTTAAAAACCCGGGTCTCTGATCCAGTCGAAGATTCCGAGTATCGGGGGTCAGAGATAATGGCTCTGCCTCGGAGCCTTGTGTCTAAAATCACAAATTCCAAGCACCAAATTTCAAATAAACCACAAATTCCAATATTCAATGACCAAAGCCTTCCATGACGAAACATTGTTTGGATTTTTGAATTTCGGTCATTGGAAATTGTTTGATATTTGTGATTTGATATCTGTGATTTTAACCATTCAATGAACTCTCAACAAAGCCTGGTCTTCCCCCGCGTGGCGGGATCTAAGATGGGCCGGATTCTTTACTCCCACTAGACACCTTTGAGCACGTCAATCATGCTAAAGGCGTTGCCCCGTGCGCCGTCTTCCACCTTTTTAGCCAGGAAAATCAGCGCATCAAGGGTCCCCAGGGCATAGACATCCCGGCCGTTGACGTTATGCGTAAATTCAAATCGGACCGTTCTGTCACCTGAGTCGAGGCGGTAGGTGTGCCATCCGTGTCCTCCCAGGTATGCTTCAGGTATTCCCCAAACGTTTTTCTGGACATTTGGATCACGTTCTTTGGTGATGTCCGCCTCGGAAAAAGACAGCCCCAGGCGATTAAAATAACCGACCATTGCCTTGGCGGTTCCACTGGTGTCCGCTTTTCCATGCTGATGGCTTTCTTTGATTTGGAGCGAGTATCCTTTGAAGAGATCCGGAAATGTTTGGGCGGCATATTCCATCATGGCCTGAAACCCGACAATCTGCTTGGCCATATTCGGTGCAATCACCGCAGCCGCCGAAGATGTGCGAACCGTTTCCTCGAGACTCCCGCGCTCGCCGCCGGTTGTGCCCATCACAAAATGAAGTCCGTGACGGCAATAAAAATCGGCATTACTGTTAACCGCCGATGGGTGGGTGTAGTCCACACTCAGGAAAGGAGCCTCCGTATCCTTGATGGCTAAAATGGCCTCCTCTCTGTCTTCCGGCTGAATCAGGCCGATGGAAACAGAATCGATGACGGTTTCGGTGTCGGTGATTTCAGGACCGGTCAGGGATTGGGGAATCAGTTCAAACCGGTCGTCTTCAAGCGCGTGTTTGACAACATTCGCAGCCATATTGCCGGGTAAGCCGTTTACCATAATTTTTATGCGGTTCATCTTGTACCTCCCTCTTTTGGAATCTGAAAACAAAACTTTAGAATTAAGTATGATCGAAGCGATACTATTTCAAAAAGCTAAAATGCTGCCATGGAACAAGCGTCTTTGACAATCGATTTTAAGCCTGGAAATTCTGTGTCCTTGAAATCTGAAAGATTAGCTTCGAGGGTTTTTATAGCATTCGGGATATATTTTTCAAAGTATGTTTTTTTCTTTATACGGCTCAGATAACCAAAAGCCCCCAGAATCTGAAGGTTTCTCGTTATGGCGCAGTATTTATAACAGGAAAGAAAATTGTGTGGATGGACCCTTATGGCCGGTGCAAGGATTTCAACGCTGAAGTCGAGCAAGATATTCTGCACAGAACGGGGTAATTCCACGTAGGGATCGATCAGCAACGATGCAAGATCATATTGAATCGGCCCTGACCGCCCCCCCTGAAAATCGATAAAATAAAAATGATCGTTTTTTAAAATGATGTTCCGTGACTGCATGTCCCGGTGCATAAAACCATTGACCGAAAATTCAAGGGATTTATCTGCAAGTTGTCTAAACTCATCTTCAAGATCCTGAAAGCATATATCCATTCCGAGATATTTCCTTAAAAAAGCATCGACAAAGTATCGGCACTCTTTTTCGAGAATGAGATCCTTATGGTATCGGGGCGTCTGACAGGTCCATGCAGGATCGAACCCTCTGCTTCCGGATAGGGAGAGTCTCCCGAGAAGGCGTATCACCGATTGGTAATATGTGATGATCTCATCCGGATTTTTGGTGTTTAATATAACGGTTTGAAGATGCACGTCCCCCAAGTCTTCCATGAATACCAGACCTGAAAAGGTATCATAAAGGTAAATCTCGGGCACCGGCAACCCGCTGCTGAAAAGATGACGGCCAATGGCGACAAAGGCCTCCGCCTCGGAGGTTTTATCATCTCTTTTGATGCCGTGATCCGCCATCACCAGTGATCGATTTCCATCGTTCAGGCGGTACCAGTCCCTGTCTGACCCATCTCCTTTAAGTTTCGTTCGGGTGATCTTTTTGCTCGAGGAACCCAAAAAGGCCTGCTTGAAAGCTTCGGGGGCCATCTTCTCGAAAACGACGTGTCGGTACCTTTCCGGCGTTCCCATATCTTTCCAGAAATATTTTTTTGAAAAAAACGCACATATTTTTCTGTTTTTTGCTGTCAGCGTCCTGTAAACATCGATAATGTTGTAATATACGTTATCCGGTATTAAGCCGAGGACTTCCGGATTTAGAACCTGTATCCCCGTAAATGTGAGTTTTCCGGTGTCTTCGAACCCGGATCTTTTTGATTTTTCCCTCAGAGAGGCGGACCGGGTGTTACGGGGAGGCCGTTCATCGAATGTTTCAATAAACCCGTTTCCGTCTACGACCACGGTGTTGAACTCCGGGTCGTCATGCAGAACCAATGTCGCCGGATGCGGGTGATTTAAGTGAAAATCATAGACCTTTTTAAATTCTATATCCGTAATGATGTCGCTGTTTATCACCATAAAAGGACGATCGTCCCAGAAATCAGCGACATTTTTTATGGCACCTCCGGTGCCGAGTATTTCGGGTTCATGCCGAGTTGTCACCGGAATCTCATACTGTTTTCCGGCAAGGTGGGCATCGATTTTTCCATGCAGATGATGGGTGTTGATCATAATTGCTTTGCAGCCCGCCCGCTGTAGATTGTAAATAAGGGTATCCAGTAAAGATATTCCGGCAACAGTAAACAGCGGTTTGGGTGTGTTTTCCGTAAAGGGGCGGAGCCGTGTGCCAAAGCCTGCGGCGAGTATCAATGCCTTCATTTGTATCATAAACCGTGACGGGTAAATAGTGAATGGAAGCCAAAATCATCCGCATTCAATGGGACGGTCATTTCAAAAGAACCCACAGGGTCCATCAAATACAATTTAGATATTTATGGATGGTGTCGGCATAGAACACTATCTTCTCGTTGTCATCCGAGCCTTTTACACCGTTGGTCGTGAAAAATTCGACGCCGTTTTTATAGTTGATCGCGGAAAGTGCTTCTTTTCGTTCGATCTCCTTTTTTTTGTACATGCGGTTTCCGATGGCTTCGATTTTTTTCAGACGATCTTTGGATTTAATGGAATTTTGGGGATGTTGCATAAAATAGTTCAATACGATCCAGTATGATTCGAAATAGGTTTTTAGAAATCTTGATAAGAGTTGAAGTTTTCTGAAACCTAAAGATGTCAGGTTGTAGGTGTCGGGCAATGTTGGATGGGGCATTAAAATGGCATCGTCAATAAATGCTTTGATGTTTTTACGTACGTAGTGTTCGGGTGTTTTATCCACATCGTAGGCAAATTCGTATTTAAAAAAGTACTGAAGAAACTTGTAATCATCGTGCAGGTCGGAAGCTGAAAACTGGAATGCATCTTTTACAAGAATCGCAAGAGCGGTAATCGCGCCGGGGATGAAAAAGGATATACAGTTGTTCTTGTAATATTCGAGGTTCTGACGTTTGTTTTCATTGACCTTGAACAATGCCTGGGTGAGCAGCGTGTCCGTGTCTTTTGTAATGGGTTCAATAAACTTTCTTTGTACATACGTATTCAAGACCTGCTCTACCGTATTTATGTGGTCGACCAGAAGGGTATCCGTCTGCTTGGCCTTTTGGGATAAGAGGTGGCTCATGTAGGTGTCCACATGGGTCATTAGATGGTCGAAGGTGAAACTTTTTTTGGCGCAGTTCATTACCGCAGCGGCAACGAGTGCATGGGGGGTGACAACAGAAACCCGGTTGATGCCGTTGATTATCCTGTGTCCCATATTGCGGCAGAGAATGTTAAAGTCTTTAGACGACATGTCTTCAATGGGCGTGCCGTATTGATTGAGAAGCGTTTTAAAAGAAAGGGGTTCATGGAATTGAATATATATCTTTCCGCATCTTTTTTTTAAAAATTTTCTTGCTTTGATTATCTGCATCAAGCTCTCGGGCTGCTTTTCTTTTCCTTCGACTTCATGAAGGTATGAACTTTCTTCCAGGACCCGGTCATACCCGATGAAGATCGGTGTAAATATCAAATCCTCACAGGCCCCGTCTTTATATGCATTGAGAAGGATCGAAAGAAGCCCCAGCTTGGGCAGAATCAATTTGCCGGTTCGGCTTCGACCGCCCTCGATAAAAAATTCTATGTTGAATCCTTCAGCGAGCAAATAGTAAGTATATTCTGCAAAAACCTTTGAATAGAGAACCGCTCCTTTGAATGTTCGCCGTATGAAAAAGGCCCCCCCGCCCCTGAATAAGGGGCCCATGGGCCAGAAAGAGAGATTTTTCCCTGCAACGACGTGTGGACACGGCATGTTGTTGTGATACAGCAAATAGGACAGTATCAGGTAATCGATATGACTTTTGTGGCAGGGAATGAAAATTATCGGTCCCTTCTGGGACATGCTTTTGACTCTATTGAGACCGTCTTCGTTGACCGTAATCCCTTCAAAAATGGTGTTCAGGACCCATGTTATCAGAGACGATGCCATTTTTATGATGAGCATATTGTAGTTGGCGGCGATCTCGTCAAGAAAATCACTCGCCTCTTTTTGTACTTTCTGAATCGGAATGTTCCGGGCTTTTGAATGATGTTCCATAAAATTTTGGAGTCGTTCTTTGGTCAGAATATTTTCTTTCATTTCTTCTCTGGATTTCAAAACCGGTCCGGTGATGCTTTGGTAATGGCGATTCATTTGCGACAAAAGACTGCGCCTCAATGCAAGGGCCTGGTATTCAATGCTTCTCTCCTGGTTTTCCTCGAGTTCCAGGAAACTTTTTAGGTTGACGGGTTCAGACATTTCAACAAAAACCCGGCCCGGATTTCTGAACAGGATGATCAGACGTCTTATTCTCCCCGGGTTCTCTTTGGTGCCAAACAGCAGGTCGATGAGTTTCGGCATCGATCGATGGGGTTTTTTATTAAAGAACATCAGCTGGGGGACAAGAAAAATAGGGCGGTCGATGGATTTCTGCATGTTGATGAGATATTGGATGGGATCGGTCTTTGCTTTGATAAACCTTCGATGGAAACCTTTTTGTTCAACCAGAGACAGCATGGCCGATTGTCCGTTTAAGAGCTCCCGCCGAATGTGTCCTTTTTGGTAGGGGTCCGGGAGCGTCCAGTTGTGAATGAGATGGTCGAGATGATATGAAAAAATCTTCAAGATCCGTGGCACCGGCTGCCACATGAACACGTTATAGTCAAAGCCTATTTGAGGAAAAGGGAGGCCGTCCTGTTTATAGCGGGTATAATAAAAGAGATACCGAAAATAACTTTTGTACTTGTTGACATAAACAACGATACCTTCTTTTTTGAGGTTGTTGAGATTAAGGGTCTGTCCTTTCGCAACCTTTATGCCGGAAAAGAAAAGTTTAAGTATGGTATTTGACAAAAAACCGATATTGTCCGGGAGTTTGCAGGGATAATAATCGTGATTGTCCTGGAGGCTTGTATCGATTCCGGTTCTAATTTTTTCTCTGAATTTTGTCAGTTTTGATTTTATCCATTTTAGCATGATCGCATCCTGATTAAGCTAAGTCGTAGGTGTAAAAGTGTCTACATCGTTCTCGTAACTTCAAGAACATGTTAGACAAAGTGCTTTTATGCAGTTTGAATTTGTACCTATAGCCTGGAATAATGGGGTGATGGAGATTGGAATGTCGATTTTGATAGATGCTGTTCACATGGTAAATTCTTTTTTAAAAGGTTTTTCGAATATTTTGATGATCCATTGCTACAGAACCAAATATTCCAAGATTCCACAGTTCCATCATACCCGTTGAAGCCCAGCGAACCAAGTCTCATTAAACTGTATATTAAATTTTTAAAACTAACAAATAAAAATTAAGCTTGCGTTACAAAATAAGTTATGATAATTTGCAGAATCTTACTTAAAATAACCCCAACTAGATGTATTTACACATGATCTTTCAAGTTTTTTTGTTTTATTTGATGGTATAAAACGGTTTTTAGTTAAATCGTATTCAAATAAAAAAAACCAATTTAAATTTTAATTAAAATTAAAGGAGGATGATTTTTTATGAAAACATTAATAGGTGGGGCGGTTGCGGCTGTATTAGGTCTCATTGGAATGTCCATATGGTGGAAACCCTTTTTGCAACTTTTGGCCGGTGCTATCCCGGTGATGCTTTTGCTTGGTGGGGGGTTGGCGCTTTATCTGGGCTTTGACGAACTTAAAGATACCTGGAAGAAAGAAGACACACCCGTCGACACTTCGACCGCAGTCGACGAAACTGAAAAGTACAAAGAGGAAATAGAAGATCTGAAACAGGAAATTGAAACTTTAAAGGCCGAAAAGGCATAAGATACAGAACTTCAAGCCGATTACCGATTTTGATTGCCGGCAACAGCGGATGATGCCGGTGGCTTTTAATTTTATATAAGCGTCTTGCAGACAGAAGCGAGGCGCTTATTGTTTCTATGGATGTTTCCCTTTTTCTATTGCTGAAGTTGCCAGCAAGTCGGCCCTTTCATTCCCCTCGATACCGGCATGCCCTTTTACCTTGATGAATTTCAAGTCTCTGAATTTTGAAAGCATCTGTTTAATCGATTTTATGATCTCTTGATTTTTTCGGGCTTTCCATCCTTGAACAAGGACGCCATATGCATAGCTGCTGTCTGTGAAGACCCGGACCGGAAGATCCGTATTTTTTACGGCACTCAGACCTGTCCGGATGGCTTCGAGCTCTGCCACGTTATTGGTGGCCGTTCCGATGTATTTTGATATCTCTTTTTCGTGTTCCTCAAAACGCAAAAATACGCCGATCCCGGACGGGCCGGGATTTCCGGAAGATGCGCCGTCGGTATAGATGCTGATGGTATCCTTGGGGTCCTGCCTGACCGAGGATCCGGTTTCGGAATCGAGTTTTGTTTCTGGATGTTTCAAAGATTTTTTATTCAATTTCCGCTTGTGACTGGCGGTTACCTCTGAATGTAACGCATCCACCGGCTTGATATTTTCTTGGAGAATCCAGTACTCATAATCCTGGTCAAGCTGGTATTTTATAAGGACCTTTCCGTTTTTAACCACAGGCCTTTGTTTCTGGTCTATGGCCATCCAGACTTTGTTTTTTTTGAAACACATGCGTTTCCAGTCTACTTTGTCATGGGTCATGGGTCACGGGTTACTGGTCATTTGCCATCAGGGATCTGAGGTGCGGGTGGCCGGCCCGGGTTCCCGACCCCTGACACCCGGCACCCGATCCCTCACGGTTAGGTGTAAAGATGAAATCTTTGGCTGGCTTCTGTAAACGTTTTCAGATCCTCCAACCAGGATTTTTCGATTGGATCGATATCGTCTAAATTCTCGATACGCCGCCGTATCGCTTGATCGCCGATGATAAGGTCGATGGGCTGTCTTTCAACCTCATACTCATACGGTGGACGCTTCCATTGAAATCGGTCGCCGTGATGGGAAATGACGGCCTGAAGCAGTCTGAGGGTCGTGATATACGGCATGAATTCATATGGATTTGTTACGTGGATCTGAAATCCTTTGCACGCTGAGCCCTTCCATTTGTTGGACGTGGGTTCAAATACAACCGGCCTGAGTATGATTCCCGGCAATTTATTTTTATCCAATGTTGACAGCAACAGCTCCGGATTCATAAACGGGGCGCCGAAAATTTCAAACGGGAGGGTCGTTCCCCTGCCTTCGGAAACATTGGTTCCTTCCCACAATACCTGCCCGGGGTAAACCATGGCAGATACCGGCGATGGAAGGTTGGGTGACGGAGAGATCCACGGCAGGCCGGTATCCTGGAAAAACATTTTCCGTTTCCAGCCTTGCATGGGGATCACTTCAAGGTCGGCGCCGATATGGTAGTCATGGTTGATTAAAAGTGAAAGTTCGCCGATGGTCAATCCATGGCGCATGGGAATCGGGTATCTTCCCACGAACGAAGCGCATTCGAGGGTCAAAAGGTTTCCTTCCGTCATGCAGCCGGTTACCGGATTCGGCCGGTCCAGAATCACGACTTTTTTCCCGTACTTTTTTGCGGCTTCAAGGCAGTAAGACACGGTGTAGATAAAGGTGTAAACCCGTGTGCCCACATCCTGCAGGTCGATGATCAGGATGTCGATGGGATCCAACATGGTTTTTTCCGGGATTCGTGTCCGACCGTAAAGACTGAAAACAGGAATTTTAGATGATGGGTGGACCATATCATTGGATTCGATCATGTTGTCCTGTTTTTCTGCAAAAAATCCGTGCTGAGGCGAGTATAACGCTTTAAGTCGATCCGGAAATTTCCGACGGATCAGTTCACCGGCATGGGAAAAATTTCTGTCCACAGAAGCAGGATTGCACAGCAGCCCAATTCGATTCCCGAGTATCCACCGGGGTGGAGACTCCAAAAAATTTTCAAGACCTGTTTGAATGGGGAACATATTCGGGCTTTGGTTTCATCCTTTCTGAAGATTAAATTTTCAATGGCGCGAAAGCCGGTTCTGGCATAGTTTTATTTTTACCTATCATAAATAATTGATGTCAAGGGGTATCTTTTAAAAAAAGAACTTTTAAAATATATTGATTTCGTTTTGGAATCTGCTATAAATGTTTTCAAATGATCAGATATTGCTCACAAAAGACTTTTTACGAGTTTGTCAACTTTGGATGGTTTCTTTTATTCCAAATTCGCATAAATAAAATGACGGTTGATCGTAAAAAAATAAAAATTATACGCTGATATACAACGGCAGTCCCGAAATTCATAAGGTAAGGTGTAACAGCGTTACCATGCGGTGGTTTTGATGAGACAGATAAGATTTGCAAGCATATACCTCTTTACCCTGGCGATAATATTCTTCGTTTTCGGCGCATACGCGGAGTGGCATACCCTCTCCCTAATGAGATTCGAACCGCTGGGATATCCCAAATATCTTCATCTTATATTTTTTCTGGCAGGTTTTTTAGCCCTTTGTGCCATTTATTTTGCAGAAAAGATGGAAGTAAATGTCCTTTCCTCCATGAACACAGCCTTGCAAAAAGAGATCGCCCATCGAAATCGAATGGAAAAAGCACTGAGAGAGAGTGAGGACAAGAACAAAGAGATTTATTCGAAAGCCAAGCGTGCGGAACAGATTTATCGTTCGCTTCTTCACTCGTCAGCAGATGCCATCGCCACGTATGATCTGAAAGGCAAAACCGTATATATCAGTCCCGCATTTACGAAAATATTCGGGTGGACCCAGGAGGAGATGGAAGGGAAGTGCATGCCGTTTGTTCCACAATCCGAAAGCGAATCCACCATGTCCATTATTAGAGATCTTGTGGAGAACGGAACCCCATGCCAGGGTTTTGAGACGAAACGCAACACAAAAGACGGACGTTTGTTGGATGTAAGTATCAGTGCTTCGCGTTATAATGATCATGAGGGAAACCCCATCGGTACACTGGTTATTCTTCGGGATATCTCGGAGAAGAAAAGGCTTGAGGCTCAACTGCAGTACATCGAACGGATGGAAGCCATTGGAACGCTGGCCGGAGGTATTGCCCATGATTTTAACAATCTGATGATGGGCATGCTGGGAAATATTTCTTTGATTTTGTATGATATCGGATCAGAGAGTCCACATTACGAAAAATTAAAAAATGTTGAAAAACTGATTCAAAGCGGTTCTAAACTGACCAGTCAGCTTCTCGGATACGCAAGAAAAGGTAAATACGAAGTTCGTCCCATAAATCTAAACCAACTCGTCAAAGAGAGTTCTGAGACTTTTGGCAGAACCCGAAAGGAGATCGTGATTCATTGGGAGCTCGCCGAAGATCTATCCTCCGTAATGGCAGACGAGGCACAGATTCAGCAAGTTCTCATGAATCTTTTTATCAATGCTGCCGATGCCATTCTCGGCGGGGGAGATCTTTTTCTGAAAACCATGAATGTCACCCACGAAGACATGGGAGATAAACCCTATAAACCTAAATCCGGCGACTATATTTTGTTGAAAGTCAAAGATACCGGCACGGGCATGGATCAGAAAATCATGAATCGTATTTTTGAACCGTTTTTCACCACCAAGGAATTGGGCCGGGGCTCCGGACTTGGGCTGGCATCCGTATATGGAATTATAAAGGGGCATGGCGGATATATCGATGTTGAGTCTAAGAAAGGGGAGGGCGCCATTTTCAATATTTATCTTCCGGCCTCCGAAAAATCGATCCAGAAAACTTCGGAAATTTCCGAGCGAATCATGGAAGGAAACGAAACCATCCTGCTGGTGGATGACGAAGCACTGGTCATCGATGTCGGTGTTCAAGTTCTTGAAAAACTTGGATACACGGTATTCGAAGCACAAAGCGGCAGAGACGCGATCAGGATATTCATGGAGCGAAAACGTACAATAGACATGCTTATTCTGGACATGGTTATGCCCGATATGGGCGGTGGTGAAGTCTATGACCAGATTAAAAGGATCGATCCCAAAGTCAAGGTTCTTCTTTCGAGTGGCTACAGTATTGATGGGCAAGCGACGGAAATCTTAAATCGGGGCTGTGAAGGCTTTATTCAAAAACCCTTTAGCATGGAAGATCTTTCAAAAAAGATAAGAGAGGTTTTGAACAGTCCGCGGAAATCGACCCAAGGTAGCACCTGAAGGCAGATCTCATTTAGGATGGAAATGAAAAAGACGGCTCCGTAACTTCCCGAAAACGAAATGATTATTGACTTTCCTCCCTGGTTATGATTCATTTTTATTCATGTTTGTATTGTTGTTCAAAGTGGTTTACACTTTCTTTTTATACTTTTCTGGAGCGTGACACCCATGAAACCGATTGTTAAAAAATTCGGAATTATCGGAATATGTCTGGTTTTATTTTCCACGGCAGTATTGGCTGAAACAAGGTATATTAATGACAAAATGAAAATAACATTACGGACAGGACCGGCAAATGATCGAAAAATAATCGCCCTGCTGAGTATCGGCCAAAAAGTTGAGGTCCTAAAACCCGGCGAAGAATGGACGCAGGTCCGGTTGGACAATGGCAAGGAAGGATGGGTTGTCAGCCGTTTCCTTACGAATAATATACCCAGCAGCATCGAGTTGGAAATATTAACGAACAAACACCAGGCACTTTTGGCTCGAGACGCATTGCTTCTGGGAGAAAACAAGGCGTTAAAAGACGAAAACAACGCCTTTAGCAATGATCTCGCTGGCACAAAAAAAAGACTTCAAGCCCTGGATACATCCTATGAGACCCTGAAGACAGCGTCTACTGAATTTCTTGATCTTCAATCAAAATATAAAAAAATGAGTGCAAAACTGGCGGAACAGACCCAAAAAGCAGATAAATATGAAGAGGATTTGACAAAACTTCTCTGGAATAAAAATATTAAATGGTTTTTAAGCGGAGCGGGTGTACTGATATTGGGTTTCATCATCGGTTTCAGTGCAAAACGGCAACGACGGCGTTCATCACTGCTTTGAAACTGAGGGTTTGAACTGAATCTGTGCGCCCAGTTGAATTTCGGGGATTCAACAGGGCAAGCGCATTCCCCGAAAGCTTGTTGAACCGAAGTTTACCCCGCCTGCCCAGTGGAATGCATTTTCAGTTTATATTCCATCGGGGTGAAACCTATCTGTCTTTTCTGTTTAACTGGGGCGTAAATTCCGTTTCAACGGGGCTGCGGGATTAGCTCGCCCGGTTAAATCCTCCAAAGGAGGGCCGCAAAGCGGGATTTAACGGGGCAGGCGAATATTGAAAATGGATAAAATTCCTACAACCGAAGATCTCCTGCCGTGTGTCGGTACCACGCGGAAATTCCGTTTCAACCTGTTTTCAGGGAATCTTCAACCCGATCAAATGGAGGTCATGGATGAATAAAATGGGGCTTGTCGAGATTCTTAAAGAAACATCAGGGTTAACAAAAAACGAAGCTGTGGCGGTTGTCGACGTATTCTTTAACGAAATGTCGAAGGTTTTGGCCAAGGGTGACCGGGTAGAAATCCGTGGTTTATGCTCGTTTTACGTTAAACAGTACAAGGCATATACCGGCAGGAATCCCAAAACGGGAGAACCGGTTAAAATTCAGGCCAAGCGCCTTCCGTTTTTCAAGTGCGGAAAAGAGCTAAAAGACAGAGTGGACAATTAAGAAATAATAATAAAGAGGGGGTAGCGGGAATGAAGAATCTGAAAAAAGATCTGCAGGCTGTTAACAAAGAACTCACGGCACTCATAAAAAAGACAGAAGCGCTGATGAAGGCGGTTGACAAGATCGGAACACAGAAGACCGAACAGAAACCAAAAGAAAAAAAGGTTTCAGCAGCGAAGAAAACCGGTACAAAAACAGCTTTTGATACCGTGATGGGGGTTATTTACCGTTACCGAAAAGGGGTTAGCGTCGCCCGGATGCAAGAGATCACCGGATACGATGTAAAAAAAATCGCAAATATCATATATAAGGGTAAAAAGAAAGGACAAATAAAGTCCTTAGATAAAGGCATTTATTTGAAGGCTTGATGTGGCCGATGGTCCAATACCCGAATCGAGTCGATACGCTGTTCGGCGTTATCCGCGAAGATGACAAAGAAGAAACGATCCATAGGTGTTGTCTTAAAACGATTGTTTAAGTGGCTGCTGCCACTTGCCGCTCTCATGGGCGGAGTTATACTTTTATATTGCTGGCACCTTTCATCCCAGATCGACCAACGATTTTCAGGTCGGCGATGGCGTATCCCGTCGAAAGTATTTTCCGATACCACCCTCCTGTATCCCGGGCAACAAATAAATCGTACACTTTTCAACGAAAAACTGCGTCGTCTGGGGTACCGGCAATTTGTCAGTAATCCGCGGAACAAAGGTGAGCTGTATACGTCGGCATCCGTGGTGAAGCTTTTTCTCCATGATTTAACCATGCCCTCCAGACACAGAGAAGGCGTCCCGGTTCGCATCCGCTTTACGGGAAACCGGATTGAATCGATCGTCCATTTAAACACGGGTGAGCTGATACCGATTTTGGAGCTCGAGCCGGAGGAGGTGATGATGTTCTTTGGCCCGGATCGTGAACAGCGGCGCCTCGTCTCCATCGATCAGGTCCCCCAGCATGTCATCGACGCTGTGCTGGCCATAGAGGACAGCCGATTTTACCAGCATAAGGGCCTGGATCCAAGGGGGATTTTAAGGGCGATGTATACCAACTTGCGTCATGCTTCCATACGTCAAGGTGGATCGACCATTACCCAGCAATTGGCTAAAAACTATTTTCTGACCCCGAAAAGAACCGTTATCCGCAAGTTAAAAGAACTTTTTATGTCTCTTACCATAGAAACGATGTATGAGAAAAACGAAATACTCGAAATTTATTTGAATGAAATCTATTTGGGGCAGAAAGCGTCGGTCGCCGTATCCGGTATCGGTGAAGCATCCTTTTTCTATTTCGGGAAATCCGTGATGGACCTTTCTCTGAATGAAGCTGCAACCATCGCCGGACTTATCAGGGGACCCAACTATTATTCTCCGTATATCCATACAGAACGATGTCTAAAAAGGAGAAACATGGTGCTGAACGCCATGTACGAAAAGGGATGGATTTCAGATAAAGAACTGAAGACCGTGTTGCCGTTGCCGATAAAAACGGCCGGGTATGAGTCCTACGGTAAAATAGCGCCGTATTTTATGGATTATCTGTCCGATCAGCTCAACGTGCTCTATTCTCCCCAAGACCTGTCGAGTCTCGGACTTTCCATTTATACGACATTGGATACACAGGTTCAAATGGCCGCGGAAAAAGCATTGAAGCGGGGTCTGGAGCGACTGGAAAAATCGAACCCTGCACTGGGTCGCAAAGACCCCAAAAAAAGACTGCAGGGGGCTATCGTCGTCATGCAACCCAAAACAGGCTACATCCTGGCCATGGTGGGTGGGCGCGATTACAGTTTGACACAGTTCAATCGAATTACGAAGGCACGGCGGCAGCCCGGAAGTGCATTCAAACCGTTTGTGTATTTGAGTGGATTGGACACATTAACTCCGGCCTCCATTCTTTCCAATGAACCGGCAACCTACGAAGTCGATGGAAAGGAATGGCGTCCCCAGAATTATGCGGAGATGACGGCCAAGCGTGTGAGTGTAAGACAGGCATTGGCAGAATCCATAAATCTGGCAACCGTCGATCTGGCCATGAAGGTGGGTCTTGATAAGATTGTCAGCACGGCGAAACAGTTCGAATTTTCGACACCTCTAAAACCGTATCCATCCATTGCCCTGGGGTCCTCCGAGGTGATTCCGCTGGATCTGTCCCGTGCGTATTGTGTTTTTGCTGCAGACGGGGTGTTGCCGTATCCGTTGTCCTTGAAAGAGGTTTTGGATGAGAACGGGAAAATTCTGGAACAAAGGCATATGCGTATCAGACAGGTTGCAACGCCTGCAAAAGCCTTTATTATGAGCTCTTTATTGCGGAGTGTCGTGGAGACGGGAACCGCCGTTTCAATGAGGGCCATGGGAATATCTTTTCCGGTTGGCGGAAAGACCGGTACCACAAACGATTATAGAGACGCTTGGTTTGTCGGATACACACCGGACATATTGGCTTTGATATGGGTGGGGTTTGATAACAACGATTCCATATTCGCTTCAGGCGCCGGCGCCGCTTTGCCCATCTGGGTCAATCTCATGAATGCCTTGCCTCAATATATATCCGGGGATTGGTTCAAGATGCCTCCCGGGGTGGTTCAAGGTATTGTCTGTTCCGAGAGCGGACAACTGGCTTTGAAAAATAGATGTCCCCATCCGGTGGAAGAATATTTTCTGGCCGGCCATGTTCCTTCAGACACGTGTCAAATCCACGCAAGTGAAAGTCAAATCGGAAGGATAATCGATGAACTCAAAGGTTTTATCAATACGTTCTAAATCGTTTTTGATGTTTTGTATCCTGGGGTTGGGATGGGTCTTTGCAGGGTGTGCGCCGGCTGTTTTAACGCCGTTGCCGGCAGAACATCCGGGTGAGCCCCGGGAAGCCGAAAAAACGGAGACGACACAGGAAAAACCCAGCCCCCGTGCGCTCGCAGCGTTGCAGCTGACCGATCAGGGGCGGATGTATTTGGAAGGCGGTCAGCCGGATGATGCCATCGGGATACTCGAGCAGGCGCTCAATCTAAACCCAGCCAGCGGCAGGAACTACTATTATCTGTCCGAGGCTTGGCTCATGAAAGGGAACATTGCCCAGGCGGCTGAATTTAATCGTCTTGCGGAAATCTATTTCAAGGATGACAAGGAATGGCTGGATCGTTTAATGCAGCAGCGGGAACGGATAAATAAACAAAAGCCCTTGTAGTTGGGGTTGACACGGGAATCAAACATTGACATGCCACCGGCATATAACATATGATTGTGCTAAATTTTTCCATTATAATTAAAGGGGAGATCCTATGCTTAAAAGAAACAGGAATGCAACGGTCGAGCCCCCGGCACCCTCCATGTCGGTGGATGTTGACCAGAAAACGGTTATCGGAGATCAGATTTCCATCGAAGGCGCCATCCGCGGCAAGGAGAATTTACTCATCGAAGGTTCGGTGAAGGGGAGCATTGAGGTGAAAGCCCATCATCTGACGGTGGGTGTCAAGGGTCAGGTGGAAGCCGAAATTCTTGCTGCCAACGTTACCGTAAGCGGGAGGCTGGCGGGTAACATTAACGCTACAGGCAGAGTAGAGATAACCAAAGAGGCTGATTTTAACGGTCAGATCAAGGCGAGGTCGATCTCGGTGGAGGACGGGGCCTACCTGAAGGCTGTCATCGAGATGGATCGTGAACCGTTGAAGAGCGTTTCCCCTTCGGGAAAGCCGGAAGAAAAAACGTCCTTCGAACCGATCAAAGAACCGCTGATCCTGGCCGGTAAAGGCAGTAAGGTAAATTGATCGTTGACCGCTTTCACTGCAGATCGGAAGAACATGGATCTGAATCATGACCCTGGGGCGGTGGGCTACACCAGCAATGCCCTGAAGCTTTTTATGGAACATATCGAGCATCGGCCAGAGAGGAAATTGCTGGATGTGGGGCCGGTGTGCCAGGAGAATATCAGGTTTTTCGCAAGCCGGGTAAAGAAACTGTATGTTTGCGATATGTTCATCCGGCTTGGACGGTGCATTCGCAAGGGTAGCCCGGTGGACCAAATCTGGGAGAAACTCGACTACCCCCCCCAAAGTTTCGATGGAATTTTGCTGTGGGAACTGGCCGACCGTCTGGACGATCCGGATGTCAAGCGTCTGGTGACGCTGTGCCATACCCTTTTAAGGCCCGGGGGGATGGCCATGGTCGTGGTTTTGGGCGATCAGTCGGGATCATCTGCGGCGAACGCCTTTGTTGTCGGGCAAAATTTTCGGGTTAACCTTCGGCTTCAACCGCATCTTCACCTGCCTTTACGCAGTCGTCAAAACCGGGACGTGTTGTCCATGATGGTGCCTTTTATCCCGGCCAAGTCGTTTATATGCCGGCCGGGTTTTATGGAATTTCTTTTCAAAAGAGAATAATCCGGCCCGAACCAATGGCCTGAACCATTTACTCGATTCCGGGTTTTATAACATACGCTATTCTTATCTTGTCTTTTGATCCGGGTGCGATTTTCAAGGCGGCGGGGGTGAGGGCAAGATTCGCAAACATTGTACCTGATGTCTTCATACTCTCCAGGTGAACCTTCTCCGTGTATATGGTCGAGAGGTTTTCCAGGATTCGTTTTCCGCCGATGACCTCAATTTTTTCCGGGTCAAAAAATACTTCTGAAAGGATCAGGCCTTTCGGCAACTCCCCAACCCAGTCGATCTGAACCGGAATTTCCTTTTTGATGGTCTCATCAAGGGTGACCTCTATGACAGACGGGACGACCTTTCTTAAAAAAATTCCAGGCGGCAGGGTAATGTTTTCCTGTGTAATGGAAAAAATATTTTGGCCGATCACCGCATTTCCAAGGTCCAGTTTTACCTGAACCTGTTCAGGTTGAATAGATTTGATCAAGGCGCCGGACCCGGCCAGATCAATGCGGACGGTATGGACAGATGCATCTACAATTTCGAACCTGGGGTCGCGCTTGGTGTATTCCGCCGGAATTTCAAGGGTGATCAGGGTGTCCAAACCTTTTGAAAAACTGAACCACATGCCGGTGATAAAAAAAACGGATACGATGGCCGCAATGCTTATTTTAAGTTTTTCTTTTTGCTGATAACCGTTCTCTTCTTCGTACACGCCCATGTGTTCCTGTAATATTTTTATAAAGGCCGTATTGCCGTGAATCTCTTCGATATTGGAATCTTTGGCCACGAGCACTTTCCCGGTTTCTTCGGACACGACAACGATCAGGGCATCGGTCGTTTCTGCCAAACCGAGAGCCGCTCGGTGTCGGGTTCCGTACTGTGACGGCAGATCGCTCCTGTGCGACAAGGGAAGGATTACCCCGACCTCGGCAATTCGGTCTCCCTCGATGATGGCGGCTCCGTCATGGACAGGATTGTCCCCCCAGAAGATACTGGTGATCATCTCCTTGGAGACCAGGCCTCGCAGGGGAATTCCACTGTGAACCATATCCTTCAAATCCTCCTTTGCCGGCAGAACGATCAAGGCGCCGATGTGCCGTCTGGACAGTGCATTTACGCTGTCGACAATGATTTGTATGGTCGTCGGGACACTTTTTTGGGGAAATCCCCAGAGGATGGCCTTTAAATTTTTTGCCTGAAGAACACTCCGTATTTCATTTCGGAACACAATAATGATAATAAGGGCGGCAACCGCAGTAATCCCCTGCAAGACCCAGCTGGTTAAGATGAGTCCTAAAAATACAGCGATTCGCTGAAAGATCCAGAGGAGTGCAAGCCCTGTAAGGACCCTAAAGACGTAAGTTTCCCTAAAAAGCACATACAGCCGAAACAGAATGTAGCTGTTCAACAGAATATCGATGATATCCTGCCAGCGAATGCTCCCAAAAAAAGACATAAGCATGTTCCACATCGATCAGTCGGTGATACTGAATCTCAAGATATAAAGAAGATTGCCGTGCCGGTCGGAAATTTCAACTCGCCATGGCCCTTTGTCGGTTTCTCGAAGCTGAATGCTGCTGTAGGTCGCCCAGCGAGGTGGCTGAAGGGTCAGTCTTCTATTTGTGCTGGGTGTATCTTTGTGAAACCATTTGTGATAAATGAACGTTTTTTCAGGAACCGGATCAAACATTGAAAAACAGGAGACCTTTCCAATCTTGATGGAAAAAACAACGGCCTGGTTTATGGGGATATTATCTTTTACGTCTTCACACATTGCGGCGTGATCCAAGGTCAGCTTATTTTGAACGGTGTCGGCCACAGAAATTTGATGGGTTTGTGGAAACGTCCGGTGGACGAAGAAAAGGTCTGCACAAAGCAGAACGAAAAGGAATAGATAGAATCTGTGTCTTCTGACCATTTGACCTGACCTCCGGGTTGGGTGTTAAAAACTTTTCGCAGGTTCATCAAATCATATCTAAATTATATCTTTTATCAAGCAAAAACCTTCGGGTTTCATTTGGTTTGCCATGAATGGAGGCAAAATTTTGGGATTATTTCCCATTGCATTGAAAAATTTTAAAATTCATGAGATAAACAGAACATCGATCCTGTAACCGATGGACGCATATTTTTTTGCTGCTCGAAGGAGAAGATGTTATGTCTTTTTTAAAAAACAAGAAATTTCAAGCCTCCGCGGCCGTCATATCCGTAATCGTTTTAATTTTGATCGTTGTTCTGGTGAAGTATTGCACCCAAAGAGAAATGTATGAACCGCGTTCTGAAACCAAAGAACCGGAAGGGATTACGTTTTTCGATCTGGGGGAAAACTCCGAATTTTCCAATGACGTTAGAGAAAAGCTAAAAGACAGACTCGGCGCCGATGCCATTGAACGGTGGAATACGTTGGATTTATCCATAAACTACAATGGGTTTTTACGGAATTTTTTCCCGGAATTACATGAAATAAACGAGAAGTTGAATTCTCCGCTGGGGGAACGCGTCGAACATAATACCCTAAAATTGAGGTATCGTTATGCTCGAAAAAGGAATGTTCCGTTCGATTACGTTGAGTTGGTTTTTTCAAACTACACCCAAAAACCGTTGTATTTTTATATAAAATCCAAACAAGAAGGATCGAATATCATCGATGTGGTTACCAAAAAATACGGAACGGCAAAAACCGTTCAATGGGTGGGTGAAAAGGGCACGTCATTATACTGGGAGAATGCCCGATCCATTTTAATTATATCGATCCATGACGACCGGTATGGCAACCCTGAATATCATACCATGATCTATTACGTTCCCAATCTGGAAGAATTGTTATCCAGAGAACAGCGGAAAAGCGCGCACACCGAAGAAGAGATAAAGAAAACCGGTAAAACGGCTTTCTGATTTGGTCGTACCAACAAAAAAACAGGTTCTGAAATTAGGGGGTGGATTATGAATCGAACCATAAAATGGGTGTTAATCATCGGCGGCGTCTTGATGGTTGTCGTGGTCGCAGCCTTGGTCCTTATTCCGAGGTTCATCGATGTCAAACGGTACAAACCTCAGATTGAAGCGGAGGTATCCAAAGCCACGGGACGCACCTTCACCCTGGGTGATGACCTTCGTCTTTCTCTATTCCCCTGGGTCGGCGTATCGTTTTCCGACCTTCATCTGGGGAGTCTGCCCGGGTTTGAAGAGAAAGAGTTTGTCGTCGTGAAGTCTTTTGATGTAAGGGTCAAGCTGTTTCCCTTGTTGTTTAAGGACATTCAGGTCAAGCGTTTTATTTTAAACGGCGCACGTGTGGTTTTGGAAACCCGTAAAGACGGCCGGGTCAACTGGGAATTCAGAGCAAAATCCGAGCCCGGTGTTTCTCAAAAAACGCCCCTGACAGTTAAAAAATCGACCGGGGAGATAACCGGAACCGGTCTTGTTCTCAAAGGGCTTACCGTGGGGGAATTCGCCGTTACAGATGGATCCGTTGTCTGGTTGGATCACGGTAAAAAAACACGCAAGGAAATCTCTGATGTAAGCCTTCGGCTTCAAGATGTCTCCATGGATCGACCGGTTCGGCTGACGTTCTCCGCCCGTCTCGACAACCAGCCTTTTTCCATTCAGGGGAGCGTGGGACCCACCGGGAAAGCGCTGGGCAAAGGAACGATTCCGCTGGATCTTACGGCCAACATTCTGGGACAGATGGATGTGGGACTCAAGGGCAATGTAGTGGACCCGGCGGTTCGCCCAAAATTTGACGTTGTCGTTCAGGTATCTCCGTTTTCGCCTCGAAAACTTCTGGATGCCTTGGGAAAAGCCTTTCCTGTGGCGACATCCGATCCCATGGCCCTGAATCTCATGGCTCTCAAAGCCGGGATCAAGGGAGACGCCGGTAGGGTTTCGGTTTCAAACGGCGTTATGGATCTGGACGGGTCGAAACTGAATATTTCCATGGAGGCCGGCAACTTTTCAAAACCTTCGGTGACCTTTAAGTGTGACCTGGACCAAATCGATTTGGATCGATACCTCCCGCCCCCAAGTCCGGAAAAAAAAGTGGAGAAACATCCCGAGACGGCTGTTGCCCCGGTGAAAAACAAGACCGACTATTCATCGCTGCGAAAGCTTTCCGTGGACGGCACGGCGAAAATCGGAAATCTCAAGATCAAGAATGCTAAAATTGAAAATGTTCATCTCAAGGTCATGGGGAAAAACGGGATTTTCAATCTGAGCCCCATGACCATGGCGCTGTACCAGGGGGATCTGTCGGGGCAAGGGCGTTTCAGTGTGCAAGAAGACGTGCCGCGGACAAATGTCCAACTGACATTAAACAGTGTGCAGGCGGGCCCGCTTTTTACGGATGTTTTAAAAAAGGATTTTCTCGAGGGGAACTTGAAGGCAAACATCGATTTCACCATGACGGGGGATGATGCGCAACAAATCAAACGGACCTTGAACGGCGAGGGCGAGCTCCTGTTTAAAGACGGCGCCATAAAAGGCATCGATTTAGCGGGGATGGTAAACAACGTCAAAGCCGCCTTTGGCCTGGCCGAGAAGGCCGGAGAGACGCTGCGAACCGACTTTAGCAAACTGGAAGTACCGTTTACCGTCAAACAGGGACTAGTCAATACAGCCAATACGAACCTCATATCGCCGCTGATTCGCTTGACGGCTTCCGGAACGGCGGATCTTGTCAGCGAGAACCTTGATTTTACGGTAGACCCCAAGTTCGTCGGCACCCTCAAGGGGCAGGAGGACACACAGGAGCGTTCCGGACTGTTGGTTCCGGTGCTGGTCACCGGCACGTTTTCTTCCCCGAAATTTCGCCCGGATCTTGAAAGGATCCTCAAACAGAAATTAGAAAAAAGCCTTCCGGATCTGCAAAAGCAATTGCTGCCGGGGGATGGTCAAAAGGTTGAGCCCCAGGACATCGGTAAACAGATCAAGGGATTGATCAAGGGGCTTGGGAATTAACAAAGACGCGATCTTCAGAGGTATTTAGCTGGAGGGGCGCCGGATGGTCGCCAGGGCGATGGTGCCGAGAATGATACCGCCCCCTAAAATCGTTCGTGCATCCGGAATTTCTCCAAGTAAAAACACGGCGAAAATGATTCCGTAAACCGGCTCCAGGCAGGCGGTAATGCTTGCCAGCTGGGTCTTGATATGAACGAGACTCTTGATGAACAACACATGGGCCACGGCGGTACAAAAGATACCGAGAATCGGCAGCAAGACATAATCCGGCGGCCGGAGTACCCAATTGTCGATAAACAGAAAGGGAAGCAGTATCAGGGTGGCCATCCCGTTCTGGCAGCAAACCATCAACGTCGGAGGATAGGTGCCCACGTATTTTCGATTGAGTATGGACAGAACGGCAAAGGTGAACCCCGACAGGGTTCCCCAAAATGCGCCGAGGGTGATGTTGTTTTGGAAATCGAATGACGGAATAACCCAGAGCAAGCCGACGACAACGGAACCTGCCGTCAACATATCGAAACGGCGAATTTTTTCTTTGAAGAAAACCGGTTCCATAAACGTGACGAATATGGGGAAGGTAGAGAATGTGAGCAGACCCACGGCCACTGTGGAAATTTGAATCGCGTGAAAGAACGTGATCCAATGTACGGCCAATATCACCCCGAGCAAAATAAGAACGAAAAAATCCCGTCTCGATTTTACACGAAACGGTATTTTGAAGACAACGAGGTAAATGCCCAGGGTAAGGGCGGCAAAAAAGGTTCTTCCAAAGACAATGACCAACGACGGCAGGGTTAAAAACTTTCCGAACAGACCGGAGAGCCCAAAAAGGATGACAGCGATATGTAGTTCAAGCAAGCCGTGTCTTTTCATGGGATTTCCATGGATTTTCTAAAAAACGCAAGCTGATGGGGTCCCTGCCATGGATCGTTAAAAAACTGGCACATTTTTGTTATCAATGCTATGGATCCACCAGACAGAAACGACCTCATTTATGAATTGGAAACGTACCGTTTCCATTTTACAATTGTGGATGGGAACTTGGCTTTGACCTCACGAGTTTTAAGTTATGCATGAATCCATGAAAGAATCGACCCGGGACGGTAGAACAGTGACACTTGTCGGTGTTTTCGTCAATATATTTTTAATTCTGCTGAAGCTGATGGCCGGGATATACGGCACCAGTCAGGCCCTCATCGCAGATGCCGTCCATTCGATTTCCGACCTTTTTACGGATGTTGCGGTTCTCATCGGTCTTCAGATTCGTTATAAACCGCCGGATGAGAAACATCATTTCGGTCATGCCCGGGTTGAAACCCTGGCAACTTCTTTTGTGGGGATCGTCCTCATCGGAACGGCATTGTACCTGGGGATCGACGCTGCCTTCAATATCTACAGCCATACCGAATCCCATCCCACGTTGCTGGCGTTGATGGGGGCCGGAGTGTCGGTGGTATTGAAAGAAATCCTTTATCAGTACACCATTCGCACCGGACGACGCATCAACAGCCAGTTGATCGTGGCCAACGCGTGGCATCACCGTTCAGACGCCCTGTCTTCGGTAGCTGTTTTGATCGGCGTCGCAGGAACTCAAATACAGCCGGAATGGTATTTCCTCGACGCCTTTGCCGCACTTTTGGTCTCCTTTTTCATCGTAAAAGTCGGCCTGGAGATTTTAAAAGAGGCGTTGCATGAATTCACCGATGCCGCCCCTAAGGGCGAAGTCATCGACCGGATCATGACCTGTGCCCTGACCGTAAACGGGGTGAACGCCGCCCATGATCTCAAAGTACGTACTTCCGGTGGCCGTTATCAAATGGAAATACACATTGTCGTCGATGGTCGACTGACCGTAATAGAGGGACATCATTTGGCAAAGGCCGTGGAACACTGCCTGATCCAGGATGTGGGGAACTTCGATCATATCACCGTTCATGTGGACCCGGAGATCGATAAAAACGAAACCGCCGATTAGGTCTATCCGAATCGCCTTTTATAGGGTAAATGACGAACAAGGAGTAGATATGAAACCGAATCGATTACTCTATCTTTCCCAGGATGATGTCATCTCCACGGGACTGACAATGGCCGAGATTATCGAAGCCCTGGAAGTCGCTTTCCGGGAAAAAGGTCGCGGAAATACGGAAATGCCCCCCAAACCGGGGATTCATCCCGGTGGTGAAGACAATTTTATTCACGCCATGCCGGCATACATTCCGGCTTTGAACGCAGTGGGCGTTAAGTGGGTGAGTGGTTTCCCGGGGAACCACAAGAAAGGACTGCCCTACATCACCGGTCTGCTAATTCTCAATGACCCTGAAACCGGAATTCCTGTTTCGGTGATGGACTGTGTATGGATTACGGCTGTTCGGACCGGTGCGGCCACGGCACTGTCCGCGCGCTATCTGGCCCGTCCGGAATCGTCGGTGGTCGGTGTACTGGGATGCGGTGTTCAGGGGCGCACCAACGTGGAGGCACTGAACACGCTGTTTCCCGTGAAGCGCGTCATGGCTTACGATGTGAACGCTGAAGCCGTTCGTCGATATATCGACGAAATCGGTTCCCGTTTTAACCTGGAGGTGATTCCGGCGGGGACGCCGCGGGAAGCGGTGACCGGCTGTGACATTGTCGTTACCGCAGGGCCGATCCTAAAAGCACCCCATGCCACGATCCAGGCCGGTTGGCTGGACGAGGGCGCTTTTGCCTCCCTGGTCGATTTTGACTCCTACTGGCATCCCGATGCCTTGCAGGCGGCGGCCAAGTTCTGTACCGACGACACACCGCAGCTGCGACAATATCAGCAAATGGGCTATTTTCAGAATATTCCGGAAATTCATGCTGATTTGGGAGAACTTGTTACCGGACAAAAACCAGGAAGAGAGACCCCCGCAGAACGGACCCTGACAGCCAATCTCGGACTGGCCATAGATGACATGGCCGTGGCGCCCATAATTTTTCGCAAAGCTGTGGAAAAAGAACTCGGCACCTGGCTGCCGCTCTAAAGGGTGTACCGTCCGGTTCAGCCGGCATTCGAGCGGCCGATAAATTTTCCACGAGCGATTCCGGGCCACGGAGATGATGCATTATAACTTGGGTGAATAACACTTGAATCCAACATAAAAAATCTTCAAAAATTATTATATCAACCCTCAAAAAGCCGTGTCATTCAAGAGATAACAGAGGTTCACCTGTATAAGACTAAAAAATATAAGGTTTTTCTTGATTTTCTAAATTATATATTGTAACTGAATCATATTCACTGGAAGTTGTTTGCGCTAATTTTTAACATCAGAAAAGGGGGTACGATGACTAAGGCAGACTTGATTGAAAAGATGGCTAATGATGCGGGTATTTCTAAAGTTGCGGCTAAAGCGGCATTGGAATCGTTTGTTGACGGTGTTACAGTGGGTCTGAACAAAAGAAACAGCAAAGTGACCCTAGTGGGATTTGGAACATTCCGGAAGGTCTATCGAAAAACCCGAATGGGACGTAATCCGCAGACCGGTGAAAAGATTAAAATCAAGGGCAGAAATACGGTGACCTTTAAGCCGGGAAAAAATCTTAAATAAAAAATAAGCCTATCATTTTTTACTGAACTGTCGTGTACCCCAACCGCTTGCGGCGGGCAATTGTTCTGCCTCCTCTCTTTGGGGAGAGGGGCAGGATGAGGGATAGGTTTACTTTATCCTTTTACAGAACCCGTCCGCATGCGGCAGGGCGTTTCATTTATGCAACTCCAAATTCCCCTCGAACCGCACCAAATTTTATCCGCCGCTTCGCAAAGCGCTTTTCGGCAAAAGCCTCATAAATCGGTTGCCGTATGTTTTTGAAACGGTTTTTCGGGCCGTCACTCTGAACGTTTATATTCGTCGGTGTGGCTTTGGGCACGAATAATGCCGGGTGCCTTATCGTCTTGTTCCTGGTTCAGCTGGAGACATATGATGGATGCGATGATGATTGCGCCGCCCGTGATCTGGGCGACTTCCATGATTTCGTTGAGGAAGATATAAGAAATTATGCCGGCGGTAATGGGTTCAAGGGTTGCGGTGATGCTGGCACGGGTGGAGCGGATCAGGTTGATGCCCTCCAGATAGAGGCCGAAAGGCACCAGGGTCCCCAAAACGCCGATATACAGAATCCATGCCCACTGCACCGGGGAGTAGGCGTGCATAAAGGATTCGAGGGGCGGATGCAGCACATTCCACACCAGCGCTCCGAAAAACAACGCAAAAAAGAGCACTGTCCACGGGTTGTAGCGGCGCATGCCGTATTCGCCGTGAACCGAATACCAGGCAAAGGTAATGGCTGACAGGATGCCGCTGATGATGCCGACGATGTTCATGGACAGAATTTCCAGATTGTAGGCGCCGACGACCAGATAGCAGCCGAATGTCGCACCCACAAGGGCCATAACGGTTACGGGTGAAAGTTTATCCCGCATGAACACTACCGAATGTATGGCGATAAAGCTGGGGGCCAGATACTGAAGCAAGATGGCGGCCGCCACTTTTATTTTGCTGATGGTAAACAGATAGGTAAACTGGACGCCGGCCATGCCCACGGTGCCGAACAGCACGAAATAGAGTATATCTTTCCGGTCTATTTTCAGCAGGGAACGATGGCGTATCAACAGCCACAGAAACAAGAGTCCCGTAGAGATTGTCAGACGAAGTTGTACCAGTTGATAGGGCGTGACGCCGCTGTTAAACAGAAACTTGGCCGACGATCCGGACAACCCCCACATGAACGCGGCCGTCACCACATAAAGGTAGCCCCATCGATAGTTTTTGACAGATTCTTTTGATTTCATGATTTACTCGACGATCTTTTTCAATGCCTCAAAATCTTCGATAACATGATCTGCGCCTGCCGCTATCAGATCTCTTTTCAGACGCGCTTTGTCGGACGATGACTTCAGAATTCCGATGCCGATAAATCCTGCCCTGGATTTTGAGGCTGCCACCATATCATCGGGCATATCTCCAATGAAAAAGAATTTTGAAACTTTATTTTTTTGGGCCGCTTCGATGGCATCCAGCATGTAGGGATTCGGCTTGCTGAGAGACACCTTTCTTTTCTCTCGTTGGAATATTCTCCGTTCTTCCTCGAGGCAGTCGTCGAGGGTGCGGGTATCCGAGAAAAACTTCCGGAGGTCGAAGACATCCAGAGGATAGTCCGCCTCGGCCCTGGGCCGCCCGGTAGCAATGGCCAGGATATTGTTTTTGGAAAGGGATTCAAGGGTGTGTTTGTCGATCAACAGTTTTTCTCTGTTTATGTATCCTTTCTCATGATACACTTTTGCCGGAACGCCATGGGTGGACTCGAACAGGTCCTTGCCGAGATAGATCTCTTGAAAAATCTGTTTGATAATATTTCCGCTCCCCACATCTCCGGTATAAAGGGCGGCAACGAATTCATTCTCCGGTCTTCCGGTTTTATTCATCAGCGTGGTGATGGGCATTCTTTCAGACTTCAAGAATTTGACCAGGGCTGCCACGTCACACCGGCCGATGGCTTTTCGGTATCTGGACCAGGGGTCTGAATCTTCCGGATCGGCAGCGCCCTCCACCAACGTGAACAAAAGATTGATGACCAAAAATGTCAGGTCCCAGTCATTGTTGAGGCCGCCGCTCTGTTTGACTCTGGCAAGATCGGCCAAGGGAAACAATGGATCGGGCAGACGTTCCCAAGAACCCGAACCGGTGAAAAACAATCTGGCGGTTTGTCTGACCGTCTCTCGATAGGACCCTGAGACATCGACAATAACCCCGTCCATGTCGAACACGATCAATGCCTGAGCTTTCGTTTGTTTGTTCATAACCGGAAACGGAATTTGGGCGTAATTAATGTTAACAGACCATAAGGCTTCTTTGATGCCCCGTCCCCTTGTAGCGGGGAGCGTCATTCCTTCCCACTATCACGATTGCAGTCGTATATAAACTCTATTTTTTATTTGGTTGTTAAAAACCTGGTCTTCCCCCGCGATGCGGGATCTTCGAAGGGCCAGGCCTGTCCCGTATTGCGGGAGTCATAGATATTGGGCTATGCCATGCCTGCAAAAGCAGTAAGCTTGAAAGTGACTAAAGTTTGAAGTGAACTAAAGAGCTAAAGCCCGCCCGTCTCATTTTTCGCAAAATGTTTGAAATATGAAGTAAACTATCCAAAATTTATGAGAAGATTTTCACAGTCGATGCCACGCTATCCGGATGTTTTTTACCCGGTCACCGGTTAAAAATGCGTCAAATTTGTCAAAAAATGACCCATGGACTGCCGAATATTGTCAATTTTCGAGTTGGGGAAAAAAGGACGGTCAGGATAACCTGTTGAAATTAAAAATAAAAAAAAATTGTTGGCACGGCGTTACACCTGGCATGGTTTTAGCAAGTCTGTAAATAGAAACAAAAAAAGACTTCTCGGGTGTGCGTGCATCTTTTCTACTGGGCATCTTCAAAACAAAAAAAAACGCAAAGATATACCAGTGTTAATAACGGCATTGCGGGAGACCACGAAAATCGGTAGGGTTTTGTTGGCGAGGCAACCTATCTTCCCCACCTTCCCACAGGGCGATCCATAAGGGTCGCCCTTTTTTTAAATATTCAAACCATTCCGTGTTCATAAACGATTCTTCCTTTCTGTCCACCCGTATTTTTCCCTGCACAGATCCACATTTTTCTGACAGGAAGATTCGAAAATAATCCTTGCACAAGTCGCCGGCAAAGATAAAGATAATTGTATGAATGATGCGCAATTTCGTCAACTCCTTAATCGATTCGAATTTTCCTGGTCAGGGTATCGTAAAGTCAGAAAAGGGGTTAAAAAACGGATTGGCCGGTATATGAAAGCATCCGGGTGTCGCACGATGGCGGCCTTTCTGGCGGAATTGGAACAAAACGATGAAACGAGACATGGGTGCGAACTCCTGCTGACCGTGTCCATCAGTCGATTTTTCCGGGACCGAAGACTCTGGGAGATTCTCGAAAAAACCTTGCTGCCGGACATTATCCAAAGGTGCAGCGAAAAAAAATCGGTCTGGTCGGCGGGATGTGCATGCGGAGATGAAGTGTACAGCTTCAGGATCGTCTGGGATCGCTTAAGCAAGACCTGTTCGCATCTTCCGGGTCTAGAGATGACGGCCACCGACCTGAATCCTGCATATCTCCAGCGGGCACGGGCCGGAATTTATTCTGCCGGAAGTCTCAAAGAACTCACCCCGGAAATCCGATCTGAATATTTCAGGCAAAAGCCGGGTAAAAAACTTTTCGAGGTGAAAGATTTCCTCAAAAAAGACATTTCCTGGAGAATTCACCACCTTCTGTCCGACCCTCCGGGGCGGGATTTTGACATCGTCTTTTTGCGGAACAGCGTTTTGACTTATTATGAAGAAAAACTGAAGAAAAGGGCTTTCGAAAAGGTGTTGTCGCGGCTTGCCCCCGGCGGGATCTTGATCATAGGATCCCACGAAACGATCCCGTTTGAAACACCGGATCTTGCCGGGGTTGAACCGTATCCGTATGTTTTCAGGAGGGCGGTGGAAAAATAACCCGCTGTTTTTAGGTCCTGAAGCCGACGATATTTGTATACATAAAAAAAGCCGCTTTAAAACAGCGGCTTTTTGTATTGTTTTTTTTGGTCGGGACGAGAGGATTTGAACCTCCGACCCCAGCGTCCCGAACGCGGAAATCCCCCTCTTCAACCCTTTGATGATAAGGTTCTACGGTGGTAATACAATCGAGTTTTAATTGAGTTACCAAAAGCCAAGTTTATTGGCAATAGAACTTAATTTTTTTAATGATATCACAACAATTTTAAGCCCTCAAAAACCTGGCATTTATTGCAGATATCGCTGTCTGGTGTAGCGATTTTATGAAAGATCTTTTTCGAGCCTATCAAGCTCTTTTTTTATGTCTTCTATAGAATATATTTCTAAAGGATAGGAAAATGGATCAACTTTCATGTTTGATAAGACAGACGCTTTAGAATCATCACTTGTTAACAAAATTAATATTTTCAAATTGGTAAAAAGGGATTCTGCGAATTTGCTTTGTTCAGAGGTCATTAGTTCTAATTCGATTCGATTTTTGATAGAATTTTTTCTTGCGTTTAGCAATTCGTTAAACATTTTAAGACGCCAAATTATAATTTCAGGGCGAAGATTCGTAAAATTACCAAAAAAGTGATAAGTCATCCCAGAGAAATCATTCAGAAGACGGAACCCAAAAGTTGATCCCAGTAGGAATATGGCTTTTTCACCAGGATTATCAATATTGGCAAAAACATACTTTTTGGATAAAAGGAAAATTTCTATTATTTGGTCTGGTGTCGGCGACGATGCAAAATCTTGAGTTGTTTTCTCGATTGCTATATCTATTGCGGAAGAAGCTTTTCTTTCAAAATCTTGATCACTATATTTTACTGTATCTAATCCTGCAACATTGAAAGGAAGAGAATGCTTTTCACGCTGAAAAGGGATTAGGTATTTGTTAAATCCCAATATAAGGCCGTACTCCATATTCACATTTGCATTAGGTATTAACTGCCCCTCTTTTTCGTCATGGTTAAGAAGCACGATACAAAATTGGGAGGTTATAATTTTTGAGCATATTTTTTGACAAAAAGCGCTCTGCCCAGGCGCTAATTGCCCCCCAGCCTCTTCACATTGTATTCCCCGACGCTCTAATAAATTTCTTAAAATCGTCATTTCCATAGGGCTGGTTTTAAACCCGTATGCGATAAAACAAGTTCTTGTGGATGA
>DATKWE010000142.1:0-2514 GCA_035529735.1 Desulfobacterales bacterium
TATTTCTGTGATTCTTATTCAGAAAAATTACGTTTTTAGACCCAATAATCCAACACCCCATTATTCCAACACTCCAACTGTTTGAGTTGAAGTTTATACTACACCCCTGTGGGGTGAAACCAAAGCCTGGTCCTCTGGGCCAGGATTCTTTACTCTTTTAATGTTTGGACCGTTTCAAGGTCGCACACATCGAAGATCTGACCACATCCGCCGCAGATCATTTCACACGCATCGGGTTTTCGTGTTCTTCTCTGCTTCAATGTAGCGCGACATTCCGGACACTTCAGGTCGGGTTTCTTGTCTTGATTTTTTCCATTTATGCCACCCATGACAACCGCCACCCCTCGATAAGCGATAATACTGTACGGCCGGTTACGGGTCACTGGCCGTCGCTCCATAAGATACGACACAATGATAAATTGGCAAGAGCCATGGAAAAAGCGGGCAATATGGAATTTTCTAAAATGATAGATTAAAGCAAATTGGATATTGAAACCAGTTTCACCCAAGGTTCCTTTTCATCCAGTTCCTGTTTGAAATTCCGGAGCGCCGTCAGCGTGGAAAGGTGCGGATGCCCGATGCCGATGGCAGCCCCATGTTTCAGGGCGTATTGCTTTAAGTGCATGAGCTGCCGGCGGACCGCCTGTATATCCGGGGTATGGTCCAGGAAGACATTTCTCGGTGCGGTTCTCATGTTCAGCCGCCGGGCCATTTGGTAGGCCTGTGAATGCCTGCTCGTCAAGCTGTCCACAAAAAAAAGATCCTTCTTTTTGATTATTTTCAGCGCCTGAAATACCTTGCTGGAGCAGGATGTAAACCTTGAGCCCATGTGGTTGTTCATCCCCGTTGCTTGGGGAATTTGGGACAGGTTCTGTTCGATGGTTTCTTCGATTTTGCGATTTCCGTATGAGATGTAAACGGCTCCCGGCCCCGGGTGGAATTCCTTACCGTATGGTTCCATGGGCTGGTGGAGCATGACTTCATGGCCATTTCCGGTTATTTCCTCTGCGAGACGGTTGGAATGCCGCAATTGGGGAAGTATGGAGAAAGTCATCGGCATGTTCAAGGACAAAAACGCCCGTGCCCGGGAGAGGCTATGCCCGATGTCGTCAATGATCAAGGCGATCCTGGACGTCGGGGTTGAAAAAGACGTCCCTTGTCGACGGGGTTTGGGCATGGGCCAGAAGCGTCTTTCATTGGCTTCGGCGATGGAAAAAAGGTTCAGTCCCAACAGGGTGCCGGCGAGGTATGTCAGTCCATTTACCAAGAAAGATCTTCGATGGTACTGCTGGGTTTTTTCTTCTTGATACGTTCCTTTCATGATGGGTGCTGAATACAACGTATTGCGATAAAGGTCAAGAGAAAACACAACATATTGTGAATTGACAAAAAAGATCAAATTCAAAACCTTGCGTGGTTTTTGCTGAAAAATGGGTTTTTGAACTGCAACACGCTTCTATAAGGGTCTAATTTCCGCTGGTTTTTAAAGGGTGTTGTCTTTGTGTGGGCTTCTTCGGGTCATGACGGGATGGTGAAATATTAGATGTCGACGATCTGCGTCTTTATGGAATTTCCACGGATGTGGAGCAAGGCGAGAGACGCCGGAAAATTACGGCGCGGCTGTGCGGCACTGCCGGGATTCAAAAAGATCACGCCGCTATTTTCAACAACAGAAGGACAGTGTAAATGACCATGGATGACGGCGTCAAAGCCCGACTCCGAAGGGGCAATATCGAGTCTGTGAATATCGTGAATGACATACAGCAGAACATCAGCGACTTCGACGGCCTCTGTTTCGGGGAGTTTCCTTAGGGATTTGACCCTATCCATGTTGCCCCGGACCGCCACCACCGGAGCGATGGTTTGCAGTTCGTTCAGAACGTCGCTGCTGCCGATGTCTCCGGCATGAATGATGAGGTCGACGCCTTTAAGGGCTTTGACGGCCGTCGTCGGAAGAAGACCATGGGTGTCCGCAATAACCCCTACGACAACTTTCCCTTTGTTTTCGAAATTGATCGACATGAGCGCCTTTCCCATCCGGCATGCAGTGACAGGGATCGCCGGGATCTAATCTGCACTTTCAATAAAATTCCCTTTTTCTCTGAGGGCCCCAAATCTGCCTGTCCTGCCTGCCCCGCAGGTCTATCAGATCGTACTGGGGTGAAATGCTTGCCCAATGAAATGTTTACCCCGTGGAATGCGAAGCCTATTCCTCTGGGGCAACGCCTATTTCATCGGGGCGAAACCTTTTTTACCGGGCACCATCCTTGTCGGTTGCGGCACAAAGATCTATCTTCCAATCACCCCACCGTTTTAAGGGGGTTATTGACTCTTCTCCTTATCCGGAGGTACGGGCGCTTGATTAAGAAATACAGGCTCGATCATTTTGACCGGAAGACGGAGCGTTCTTTTCATAATTCCCAACAGTCCCGATCCCACCGCTGTGGGCGAAATCGGGGTCACCCGTGGATTGTTCAGATCGCCTTCTATTCGAACCGGAATGGAGATCAAGGA
>DATKWE010000143.1:0-15755 GCA_035529735.1 Desulfobacterales bacterium
AGGATCATCCCCTGATTAGTTGTAGTTAATTAGTGTCCATCCATAAATGGCCCTTTTTGCCCTGCTCGGCGTTCTCCGCGGGTTTCCGGCTGCGGCGTACAGGCGTACGCCTCACCGCAAACCCTTGTGCGGCCTTGATCAGGACAAAAATTGCTCATTTCTGAATTGGACACCCATCGTGTTCATTTTGGATTCGTGGATGGGCACTAATTAGGGCAAAATAAGTGTGTCATCTCCAATTGAGCAGGTGTGATCCCAAAGGGTTCAAGGATTCAAGGATCCAAGGGGTCGAGTGCAAATGCTAAAGAATTACAAAGATTTGAAAGTCTGGCAAAAGTCATACGAACTCTGTTTAGAGATATATACAATAACAGCAAAATCCCCAAAGGAAGAAATATACGGTCTTACTTCACAGATAAGAAAATCTGTTGTGTCTATTCCTTCTAATATAGGAGAAGGATATGGAAGAAAGACAACCATGGATTACATTCGGATGCTTTACATATCTTAGGGTTCTGTTTGTGAATTGGAAACACAGATATTATTAGCAGGGGATTTAGATTTAATTGAAAAAAGTGAATTGGGACCACTAAAAAAAGACATTGCAGAAATAGAAAGAATGTTAAAGGCGCTGATAAAGTCTTTAGAAAACAAACCCTTGAACCCTTGACCCCTGGAATCCTTGGACCCTCTCCTCCAACTAAATTGGAGAAGAACTTTTTTTAATAACTACCCGCCCGGTTGTTTATGCAACGTTCGGGCAGCGTCAAAAAACATCCGTTGAGGTCGGCAGACAGCGTGATAAAGATACTTACCGGGAACCAGACACGAACCTTAAGAAGGTCGCAGCCCGAAACTCGAAACCCGCAATCTAAAGCGGGTTTTACGTTGCTTGAAATCATGGTCGCTATTTCCATTATGGCGATTGTTCTCGTTACGGTATTTAGAATGCATGCCCAGACCCTCTCCATGACCTATTCTGCAAGGTTTTATGCAACATCCCCCCTGTTGGCCCAAAAAAAGATGGTTGAAATTGAATCAATAGGTCAGCAGGATATGACAGACGATTCAGGCGATTTCGGGGATGAATTTCCAGGTTATCGCTGGCGAGTTGCCGTGGATGATGTTGAATCAAAAGCACTTGGCGGTGTCGCTGAAAATCTGAAAAAAATCGATATCCTCGTAACTCTGAACAACGATGAATTCACGTACAGTGTAAGAACTTACAAATTCTTACAGGATTGAGGATTACGGAATGATTCAAAACCGGCAAACACGGCGCCTGAAGTCCAATATCGATCCCCGTCATCCGGCCTGCGGCTTTACGCTCCTGGAAATTATGATTGCGATTTTTATTTTTGCCATCGTTGTTTCAACGATATTCGCTTCCTATAACGCCTTGTTTTCAAGCAACGAAACCATCGAACAGGGCACTGCATCTTATGAAATGGCCAAAAACTGTCTTAACCGAATGATGATCGATCTGGAATCGATCCATGTATCATTACCTCCGGAATACTCGCCACAGAATGTTACCGATTCACATGACCTTTACCGGATTGCCGGGGATATTGTTGATATTCAGGGGCGTGAATTTCCAAAACTCAGATTTACTTCCCTGTCCCACATCGCCTTTGGCGGAAAAACACAAAACGGAATTGCAGAAATCGTCTATTACGTTCAGACCGAAAACGATGGCCGTTACCTGTTGAAACGTGCAGACAACCTGCATCCTTATCCTTTGTTTGAAGAAAAGGCCGGTGATCCTGTATTGTGCAAAGACGTTAAATCTCTGACAGTAAAATATTATGACGAAAATGGTACTGAATACGATCTGTGGGACTCCGATGCCGAGGAGTTCGAATATTCCACACCCAGAGCAATCCGGATAAAACTCGAATTGGCTTCGGAGTCACAGCCCCTGTTGTTTGAAACCATGGTAACACTTCCGGTTTTCAGGGAGAAGAAAAAATGAGTTTTCTTGGAAACAACCGTGGAATCGCCCTTCTCGTTACCTTGTCAATTATTACGATATTGGTTGCGGTGACACTGGAAATGAACCGGAAGATTCGCTCAGCGGTCTTTTCCGCGGCCGCAACCAGAGATCGCATGACGCTGTTGAACATGGCTTCATCCGGCATAGAAATAGGGAAAGCGTTGCTGGTAAAAGATAAAAATGATTCAGACACCGATTCGCTTCAGGAAGACTGGTCGGAATCAGAAAAAATCTCTGAAGTTCTAAAGGAGATTCCCTTTGAAAAAGGGACGATCACCTTAAGCATCGGTGATGAACTCGGTAAAATTCAGATCAACAGCCTTGTTAAATTTCCGGATGGACACAGTTTTAACGAACCCCAAAGGATTATGTGGGAGCAATTTTTAAGCGGTTTAATGTCTCAAAATGAATCGTTTGAGGGTTTAGAACCGCTGACCATCATAAACTCGGTCAAAGACTGGATAGATTCCGGGGACGATGATGCCATCACGGGGCTGAATGGCGCAGAGTCAGACTATTATCAGGATCTCGACCCGCCGTACACCTGCAAAAACGGTCCGATTACCCATATTGGCGAACTTGCACTCATCAGAGGAATTACACCGGAGTTGTTAAAAGGCGCAGGCGGGGTGTCGGGACTCTCAGACTATATTACCGTCTTTGGAATGAGCCAAGCCGGGGACAACACCTTTACCTATGAAGGAAAAATAAATATCAACACTGCAGATCTTCCGACACTTGCGGCAATTCTGCCTTTTGGGAGTGAACCCCTTGCACAGGCAATATACGACTACCGCCAAGAGACGTCCGAATCCGAATATATCCACGACCTTTCAAGTCCAACCTGGTATAAAAGGGTCCCCGGTATGGGCGACATTAATATCGATTCAAACCTTATCACAACTTCCAGTGATTTTTTTCGAATCGAATCTGTTGCAACGTTAAACGAGATGAAAGTAAAAATAGACACAGTGGTGAACAGAGAAAAAAACCAAAAAACGGGAAAATGGACCTGCAAAGTCTTGCGGTGGGAAACAGAGTAGAACTCTCAAACAGCGATTCGCCAAAATACCGGACATCTGAACGTCTGTGGACCTGTTTCATCCGCCTAAAATGATACGACTTTTTAAGTGATAGACAACAGGGACGTCCTTCATGAGAAATTCGAGCTCAGCGTCGAAGAAAGAGGTTTGACTTGACAAAACAATCATAACTCACTATAATTACGTCTATTTTAATTTAAAGAAAGCCATGAAAAGAAAGATACTGGGACTAGACATACGACATGATGCGGTATCAGCGGTTCTAATAAAGAGCGGTATCAAAGGAACTGCCATAGATGCCCATGTTCATGTTTCCCTATCAGACCGAAAAAAGGATGAAACCGGCTGGGTTGCGTCACTTGAAACCATCGTGAAAAAGATGGACATATCCGGTTCCGTCTGCGTGGCGTCCTTTCCCGCTGACGAGATATCCTATAGAAATATTCAAGTTCCGTTTAAGGGTCAAAAAAAAATTAAAAAAATTCTGCCGTATGAACTAGAGCCAACCTTTCCGTTTTCCACAGATGACCTGATCATCGATTTTGTTGCGGTAAAACTACCGGATAATATAAATGATAACAACCTTATTACCGCTGCAGTAGAAAAATCGAAGCTCCAATCTTTTTTAGATACACTCGCCACGGTTAATATTGCGCCCGAGACGGTTACCGTTGGCGGCTACCCCACCGCAGTGTGCCTGACCCATCTTTTAGACAACCGTAAGAATTGGCTCGTCGTCGACATAGACAGCAACAAAGGCGCCATATTTTTTATTTTGTCCGGTAGGGTTTGCCTGATACGTTCTTTTCTAATACGTTCAGATGCCCGTTCATACAAGATAAAATCCCTTTGCAGCACCATACGGCAGACACACGCTGCATTGGAAAAGATGATTGGATTGGAATTTGATCCGGACGGTTTGTTTATTACCGGATGCGGGCTAGATGATTTGGGTTTTGAACAGGACATGGCAGAGGCATTGGGATTGCCCATCGAACGGATAAACCTGTTACGGGATACAGATCTTTTAAAACATCAAGATCCGCCAAAATCCTGGGTTCCATTCCTGATGGACAATGCCCTTTCATTGGCGCTTATGGAAGTTGAAGGTGCTAATGTATTAAATTTCCGAAAAGGCCCGTTTGCTTCAAAAAAGTTCTGGGAGGAAAATAAAAAAGGTCTGATCCAAACCGGAGTTTTCTTTGCTCTGGTGGTGGCATTGGCGTTTTTCAACGTCTTTATCGACTCATATTTTATGGGGAAAAGGCTGACCCGTCTTGACAATCAAATCACAGATATTTTTTCTTCGACATTTCCGGAGGTCAAAAAAATTGTCGACCCGGTTCAACAGATGCGGATAAAAATACAGGCGGCTAGAAAAAAGATGTTGTTTCCGGGAGAAACCGAAAAATCGATACGGACCATTGATATTCTAAACAATATCAGTAACCGTATTCCGAGAGAAACGGACGTTACCCTTACACGGATGGTTATAGGATCGGAGAACGTTGTTATTTCAGGGGATACAGATACCTTCAATTCCGTGGACAATATAAAGAGCCGGCTGGAGCAGGTAGACGCTTTTAAAAAAATCATTATCAGTTCCGCCAATATCAACAAATCGGACAACCGCGTGCATTTTAATCTGAAGATCACATTTTGACAGGCTGTTGTCCAAACAATAATCTCTTTGGGCGCTCATTGAAACGTTCTTTATCCATAAATCTTGGCGAAGTGAAAGAAACGCGATTCCAACGGCGGAAATTCCTCCTTGCGGAGCTGCAGGGAGCGTCACTTTAAATTAACGTCCACAAACCGAAAACAGACGGCACATATGTTGAGAAAGCTGACAAAGAGAGAGAGAATCGCAATTTATGCGTTATCAGGGGTTGTCTGCCTGTTTATTGTTATTCGATTTTTCGTATTCCCATCCATTGAAAAAAGGGAACGTCTTAAAAGAGCACTCCAGGTTAAAGCGGAAAGCCTTGAGGAGATGATCGCCCTAAAGTCCGAATACAGTGCGATTAACCAGACAGCAAATTTGTCAAGGATGCGTTTAGAAAACAGGGAAAAAGATTTTACCCTGTTTTCTTTCCTCGACAGACTTAGCGGTGTGGCAGGGATCAAAGAACGTGTAACGCACATGAAGCCTTCGACAAGTGTTCAGAAAGACAGTCCATACAAAATATCTCAGGTGGAAATGAAACTCCAGAGCCTAACATTGGAGCAGTTGACCACTTACCTGCACATGATCGAAACATCAAAAAACATGGTCTACATAAAAAGGCTTTCCATATTGAAGACCGGTAAACAAGAGGGGTTTATCGACGCGGTTATACAAGTTGAAACGGTTGAAAAATAATGATGAGCAATACCCGAAAATGGTTGCCGCATGTCATATACAGCATGGGGGCTGCACTATTTTTCATTTACTATCTGTTCCCGTCAGATACCGTAAAAAACATTATAACATCTAATTTTAATACAGCCAATCCAGGGATGAATATTACCATCGATCATATAACCCCTTCTTTTCCCCCTGGTTTGAAGTTGCATCATGTAAATTTGTATTACCTGAATGATGCGTTGTTTAAGGCAGAGCGGATTAAGATCGCCCCGAACCTTTTGTCCCTTTTTCGTTCAAGGATCATTTTTTTTTTCAAAGGGAGCGCTTTTAAAGGCATTTTAGAGGGAAGGGGAGAGTTTTCGAAAAACAGACCGTATCAAAATTTTATGGTTCAAGGAAAACTTTCCGGTGTTCAGATGGAAGAAATATCCGCTGTTAAACATTATTTCGGCCGTTCGTTAACAGGAATGGTCAACGGTGACTTTATCTGCAGAAGTGGTGGAGAGTCCGGAGGGAGTCTTGGGGCCAAGCTTGTCATTTCAGACGGTGAAGTTGAACTGTTAACGCCTGTTTTCAATATGAAGCGCATACCGTTTCGTAAAATTGATGCCGATCTGACAATGATCGATCGGAGGCTTAAAGTCAAACGATGCGACATGGAGAGCGCGCCGATGGATGGCAGCATCTCCGGTGCTGTCACGTTAAAAGAGCCTCCAGGAGACAGTTATTTAAAACTTTCAGGCGTGATTAAACCGAATCGGTTATTTTTCGAAAATCTGGGAAAAGATCTTCCGGCGAATCTATTGCCTGAAAAGGTATTGAATAAAGCCGCCATTCGAATCAGAATATACGGTACGCTGGACGAACCCCGTTTCTCTCTGAACTAGCGGGGAATTTAGAGGTTCTATAAACCGATGTTTCACGCGAACCGTGAGCAGTATTAAAATTTATGAAACGATATTTTACCCTATTGAATGTTCTGTTAATTACAGCAGCTGTTTTTTTTATGGTTAAGGCCTTTTATAAAGTTGCCGGCGCCAAGATTGATCATGCGACGCCTTCCAAAGCTGCAGCCAGGCATGTAGTTCCAAATGAAGCGTCGACGCGGCATCCATTGTCTGATTACAGAGACATCATTGAGCGTAATCTATTCAAAACAAAAACAGGGACCGGAGGCCGCCCCGAAAAACTCGACATCGAAAGCCTTACACCGACGGATCTTAAGCTGAAACTGCTGGGAACCGTTACGGGTGACGAAAAAGAAGCCTATGCAGTCATTGAAGACACGGATGTAAAACGCCAGAATCTATACAAAATCGGGGATACCATCCAAAATGCAACCCTTAAGATGATTTTAAGAGAAAAGGTTGTACTCCATGTCAACGGCAAGGATGAAATTCTCGGAATAGAGAAAGTCCGAGAAGAGCGGAAAACAGATAGATCTTCCGAGAGAAAAAGTGCATCGAGTTCCCGAAATATAGCCATAAAACGATCACAGATAGATACGGCCCTCCAAGATGTCAACACCCTCATGAAGCAGGTCAGGATACAGCCGCATTTCCAAGATGGCAAGCCCGACGGCCTCCGCTTGACCGGTGTCAGGCCAAACTCCATTTTTTATAAAATGGGATTAAAGAGCGGAGATATCATTGTCGGTGTTGATGGAAAAAATATCGAATCCGTGGATGACGCCTTAAAATTTTATCAAAGCCTCCAATCGGCTTCCAAGGTGCAGCTTCAGTTAAAACGAAGGGGCCGGCCGAAAACCATCGATTATAATATTGAATAAGTGATAAATGTATGATAATATATAAAATGTTAAAAGTGATGGCGTTGTAAAAAGTCCCATCTACTGCGTTGGTGTATTTTTTCAGACACTCGGCATACTACATGTATGGCCTCGTTCCTGAAAAAATACTACGCCTTGTATATGAACCTTTTTACTTAGCCATCTATAGTTGAATTCATGACTTTTTACGAGATCATCAAAAGTCCGTCAACCACAATCGGCATTCAAATAAATTATGATGAATTCGTATCACATCGAATTCATTTTGTTTTTAGATTTTTATCTTTAAAATGTGAAGATCGGGTTAAAACACAACCCTACGGTATAATCGACGACAAATGAGATCACACGCCTCCGGTTCAAAAGTTATCAGATGCTTGTTTATTTTAACGGTTATGATCTTGACGGTGCATCTATCCGTTGAGGTTCAGGCAGACACTTCCGAAAAGGTTCTCAAATCGCCCAAAAATAAAAAAACTACCCAGGAGAATCAGGATTCGGAAAGATTCATTTCCATAGATTTCAATGATGTCGACATCAATGTTTTTATAAAATTTATCAGCGAGTTGACATCAAAGAACTTTATCGTCGATCAACGTGTAAAGGGAAAAGTGACGATAATTTCACCCAGCAGAATTTCCATAAAAGAAGCTTACAGGGTTTTTGAATCGGTTCTGGAAGTCCATGGCTTTACCACCGTAAAATCCGGAGAAGTCATTAAAATTATACCGTCTCCGGATGCACGATCAAAAAGTATTGAAACCCGGCTTAAAGAAGAAGCCGCCTCACCTGAAGATCGCGTTGTTACGCAACTGATATCTTTAAAATTCGCAAGTTCTTCTGAAATAAAAAAACTGTTCGCGCCATTGGTTTCTAAAAACAGCGTGATTCTGGCCTATCCTCCGACGAACATGTTGATTGTTACCGATGTATATTCCAATATAAAACGGCTGATTCGAATCCTGAATGCCATCGATATTTCCGGCATGGGGCAGGAGCTTTCCATAATTCCGTTGGAATATGCCGATGCTGCAAAATTTGTGAAGATTCTCGATTCTGTTTTTCAGGAAAAGAGAAAAACCAAAGCACCGGATTTGGAAACAATCAAATTCGTGGCGGATGAGCGGACCAATACAATTATTGTGATGGCCAGCGAGGTCGAGACCTCAAGGATAAAAAAACTGATCGATATGCTCGACCGGGAAACGCCCAGGGGAAAAGAAAGGATCCATGTCTATTACCTTGAAAATGCCAATGCCGAGGATCTGGCAAAGGTCCTTCGGGAACTGCCGACGAAAAAGGCTGGGACACCCGAAGAGAGAAAAGTTCCGTTTATTTCGGAAAACGTCAAGCTGGCGGCCGATAAAGCGACCAACAGTCTGATTATCATGGCAGGCAAGGAGGATTACCAGGTCCTGGATGAGATCATTAAGAAATTGGATGTTCCAAGGGCCATGGTGTATATCGAAAGCCTGATCATGGAAGTCGACGTGAACAAGGATTTTAAGCTCGGTGTCGAATGGAAGACGGGCGGCAAGACGACCATCGGCGGAAAAGAGGCCGCCATTGGGGGTGTATTTTCTTCACCGCTCAGCGTTCTGGGAAAAACGCCGCTTGCGACCTTACCGTCTGCGGACGGTTTGTCCCTGGCCGTAATTACCGAAGCCATTACCATCGGCAATATCACATTCCCCAACCTTGCCGCAGTTGTAAATGCGTATAAAAAGGATAAAGATGTTCATATACTCTCGACCCCTCAGCTTCTGACCCTGGACAATCAGGAGGCCGTCATTATTGTGGGCAAAAACGTTCCCTATCAGACCCGATCGTCCGCCGACGCCGGGATCGAGACATACAGTTCCTATGAGTACAAAGATGTTGGAATAACCTTAAAGATTACGCCGCAAATCAGCAAAGATCGGCTGGTTAACTTGAATATTTCTCAGGAAGTGACTAGACTCGATGAAGCCACAACCGCCTTGACTTCAACGGATCGTCCGACCACATTAAAGCGGAGCATCGACACCACGGTCATTGTAAAAGACGGGAGTACCGTTATCATCGGCGGCCTGATCGACGAAAGCATTTCAGAAATAGAATATAAGGTCCCCTGCCTGGGAGACGTCCCTTTTTTCGGGTATCTGTTCAAATCGACGTCAAGGGGAAGTGAAAAGACCAATCTTTATGTGTTTATCCAACCCACGGTTGTCAGCAGCCCTGCCGAGGCACAGACGCTTTTGGAAAGCAAAAAGAAGGAAGTCGATCAGATCAAAGCAGGGAAAATCAAAATGTACGAAAAACAACCTGACAGCACCGGACCCGAATCCAAACAATAAGGACTGCCGTCGTTCAATATAACTTAACACTATAGAAACTTCCTTCAACCCTTCAAACACCATGCAAAAACATTTTACCCAGATACTCAAAGACACCTTCGAGGTTTCAGAAGAAGATTTAAAAGAGGCGCAAAGGATAAAAACCGAAAAAGGCGGCGATTTCGGAGAAACACTCGTAGCAAAAAAAATCATTACCGAAAGACAGCTTCTCGAAGCTTTAAGCATCCAATACGACATTCCTTTCTGGCCGGAACTGCCCCTTGAAAATTTTAAAACCGATTTTACCGACCATGTTCCGATTCAATTTTTAAAAAAATACAACATGGTTCCTTTGATAAAAGGACGTCCGGATTTCGATACCGACAAAAGATTGCACGACGAGGATCGACACCATAAAAAAGAAGATTTTTTCAACTCGGATTCGGCCATCGCCGTAAACGACCCGGCCTGTATACAACCCATCGATGACCTTATCAAGATTCTCGGCATCCATGACGTTAAGCTCGTTCTTTCAACAAAGGACGCAATTCTATTTGCCATAAATATATCGTATGATCTCAGCAGGGGCTCGGCCGAGCAGCTTGTCCAGGATATGGAAGAAAACGGCAGTGCCATTATCAGTGAGATCGAGGAAAAGGCGGACCTGCTGGATGACATCAGTGATGCACCGATCATAAAACTTGTGAACCATATTATTTCACAATCCGTTAAAGCCCGTGCCAGCGATATTCACATCGAACCCTACCAGGACAGTTTCAAAGTGCGCTATCGCGTTGACGGTATTCTATATGACCTGCTGTCCCCTCCAAAATGGATCCAGCCTGCGCTTATCTCCAGAATCAAGGTCATGGCGAAGATGAACATTGCGGAAAAACGTCTTCCCCAGGACGGTCGTCTGGACGTCAAAATCGGCAATCAGCAGATCGATGTGCGGGTATCCACCATTCCGACGTCGTTTGGAGAGCGTCTGGTGCTCAGGCTTCTTGACAAATCAGCTTCCTTGATTTCACTTTCGGATCTCGGAATTGTATCGGACAAACTCGATACCATCGAAAACCTTGTCAAGTCTCCGAATGGTATTATCCTTGTTACCGGCCCCACCGGCAGCGGAAAAACAACGACGCTTTATGCAATCCTCTCGTCCATCAATAGGCCGGATATCAACATAATCACCATTGAAGATCCCATTGAATATAAGATCGAAGGGATCAGTCAAATACAGGTAAATCCGAAAATAACCCTTACTTTTGCCAGCGGACTCAGGTCGATTGTCCGGCAGGATCCCGACGTCATTCTGGTCGGTGAAATACGGGATAGGGAGACGGCGGACATCGCGGTCCAGTCGGCACTCACAGGCCATCTTGTTTTTTCCACACTCCACACCAACGATTCTGCAAGCGCGATTACCCGCCTTGTAGACATCGGTGTTGAACCCTTTCTAATTTCATCATCGGTCCTGGCGGTTGTTGCCCAGAGACTGGTCCGGGTTCTTTGTAAAAGTTGCAAAGAGCCTTACACACCCGATGACGCTGCATTGAAAAGCATCGGGATAAACGCCGATCAATGTCGGGAAGCTGTTATTTACAAATCCATAGGATGTGAAAACTGTTTTTTCACCGGCTACAAAGGTCGGAAAGGCATTTTTGAAATTATGCTGTTGGATGCCAGTTTAAAAAGCCTTATATTAAAGACCCATGATTCCAACAGTATAAAAACCGAGGCGTTGAATCTGAATATGGTCACTTTGCGCCAAGACGGTGTACAAAAGGTGTTAAGAGGGATTACTACCATAGAAGAGGTTTTCCGGGTCACCCAAAAATGAAGGTTTCATAAAAAATAAGCAATGAAAAAAAGATTTGGTTTCATCATTTGTTGTGTAATTTTAAACGTATTTTGGAGCAGCGCTTTCGCCCGGCAGGAGATGAATCTCGCTGATAATCCAAAACGTTTACATGCGGCTGCAGAAAAACAGGGGAGCCCTCTCCTTTATCCCTTAAAGTTTTATAGAGATTATATTTCAAGTGCCGACGGTGATCGTTGCCCCATGTATCCGACATGTTCCCAGTACTGTACCGATGCCGTCAAAAAACATGGTTCCCTTACGGGCTGGATCATGTGCAGTGACCGTCTAATGCGTTGCGGCAGAGACGAGACAAAAGTATCAGCCCCGGTCTGGATAAACGGTGAAAAGCGCAACTACGACCCTGTGAGTAATAACGATTTCTGGCGGCAATAATTATTATGCGGATCCGAAACATTTGCTTTGACTCTCAGTTCATCGTTCTCGTTACGCTGTTTTTTCTTTTTATCCCCTTTTCAAAATCTGTTGCCGGCTCCGAAACTCCTTCGGACAGCAAACCTTCTGTAATGATAACGCCGGACAAACAGTTCAATTATGCAGAGAACCTTTTTTCCAACAACGATTATTCGACGGCCGTTATGGAATACAAGCGGTTTATCTATTTCTTTCCGGAGGATAAGCGGGTGGAACGGGCAATGTACCAAACCGGCATGTCGTATTACCTCGAAGGGGATTTCAAGGCGGCCGTCGATTCATTTCAAAAATTAGCCGATGAATATGTGGATACCGATTATGCCATAAAATCGTATTTTAAGATCAGTGAAGCCTACATGAAACTAAATTCCTTCGATTCTGCTATCATCAATCTCAACAATCTTATTGTGGTCGCGCACAATGAGGATGTAAGGGATGAAGCCTACTACCGGCTCGGGTGGATTTATCTTGAAATGGCATCCTGGGAAAAGGGCAGACAATACTTTTCAAAAATAAGTGTTAAAAATAAAGATAAATACAGACTTGAAAAACTGGCTGCTGAACTTGACACGGAAAAATTAATTCCAAAAAAGAACCCGAAGCTGGCGGGGTTTTTATCTGTTATTCCCGGGGCAGGATATCTTTATTGTGAAAGATACCAGGATGCGCTGATTGCTTTTTTGTTCAATGGTGCTCTCATATACGCCGCCTATGAGTCTTTCGATGCGGAGAACCCTGCACTTGGGGGACTCCTTGCTTTTGTGGAAGTGGGTTTTTATGCCGGAAACATATACGGTGCCGTAACAAGTGCTCACAAATACAACCGAAAAAAAACCGGTCTTTTTTTAGAAAGATTAAAAGACAATGTGAAAATTAACCTTTCGGCCGATGTCAGGAACAAAGGTGTTTGTCTTTCTTTTCAGTTTGGTTTTTAGTCTGGATTGGGAATGAACCGATTTAACCTGCAGAGAATCATTTGAAATTTTTATTCCTGGAATCTTTTTTTGGCGGATCACATCGGGATTTTGCCCAAGGCCTCATTTCACACTCCCGGCACAGAATCGACCTTGTCAAGCTGCCCGCTCGTTTCTGGAAATGGCGGATGCGAGGGGCGGCCCTATACTTTGTGAAAAAAATTCCCTCTCTTAAAGACTACAAAGGATTGATTACCACCGACCTTATGAGTCTGTCGGATTTTAAGGCCCTATGGGGCCAGTTCTGTCCGCCTTCCCTGGTTTATTTTCATGAGAATCAATTTACCTATCCATTGGCGCCGGGTGAAAGCAGGGATTTTCAGTATGGTTTCACAGACATCACCACATCCCTTGCAGCAGACAAGATTCTTTTTAATTCCCGGACCCACTTTGATGCATTTTTCTCGAGCCTTCCAGAATTTTTAAAAATGATGCCCGAATACCGGCCGACGTGGGTGATCGAAGCAATACGCAACAAGACCGGGGTCCTCTATCCAGGATGTCATTTTCCGGCTGCAGACCTTCCGCTGCCGCGTTCTGTTCCCGAAACCGACGAACCGCTGTTGATCATCTGGAATCATCGCTGGGAATTTGACAAAAACCCTTCGGCTTTTTTCGAAGCGCTGGATGCCATACTCGAACGGGGTCTGGATTTTCGTCTTGCACTTTTGGGAGAAAACTTCCAGATGGTCCCCAAAGCGTTTATCGCCGCCAGAGAACGTCTTAAGAACCGGATCGTTTGTTACGGCTATGAAGCATCCAAAGAAAAATACCATGAATGGCTGATGAAAGGAAATATCGTAATCAGCACGGCAAATCAGGAAAATTTCGGCATTTCGGTGGTGGAAGCGATTCGTTACGGCTGTATCCCGCTGTTGCCTGACCGGCTGTCATACCCGGAAATCATTCCAAAGGCCTTCCATGATGATTTCCTCTATAAAGATCAGACGGAACTGATCGAGAAACTGTGCTTTCTTATCTTGAATTTTTCCCAATTTGAAGTAAAACGACAAAATCTATCTGAAGCGATGTGCCGTTTTGCCTGGGAAGAACTGATTGATCAATATGATGCGGTGTTGGAAAATTTGGCAGAAACGAGGTGCTATAATGTCAAGGGATAAGGCGGATCGATTGAGAATCTGCTTGTTGAGCTATCGGAGCCATCCCCACTGCGGCGGACAGGGGGTCTATATATATAACTTGAGCAGAGCGCTCAAAGACTTGGGGCATCATGTCGAGGTGGTTTCAGGGCCGCCTATCCCCCAGCTCGATAAAGATATAAAGCTGTTTCAGCTTCCCGGTCTCGACCTTTATAACCCGGATGATCTGTTCAGGATGCCCTCTTTAAAAGAGCTTTCAGATCCCATCAATCTTATCGAGTGGCTGGGGGTTTCCACCATGGGATTCCCGGAACCGTTCACTTTTGGTCTCAGGGCGTATCGATTTTTAAGGAAACGGCGACACACATACGATATCGTTCATGACAATCAGAGCCTTTCATACGGCATAAAGTCCATTAAAGAATATATCCCCACCATCGCCACAATCCACCATCCCATTACCGTTGACCGGGATCTGGCCGTAAGAACGGCTTCGTCTTTTTGGCAAAAGATGAAACAGATGCGATGGTATTCTTTTATCGGTATGCAAAAAAGGGTTGCCAGAACCCTTTCCCACATTATCACTGTTTCACAATCTGCAAAGAACGATATCTGTAAAAATTTTGGGATTCCGCTGGAACGATTCAAAGTCATTCCGAATGGCATCAATACAGACCTTTTTTATCCGGTTCCTGAAATCAGAAGGGAAAAAGGGAGGATTATCGTTACCAGCAGTTCGGATACACCGATAAAAGGGCTCCGCTACCTCCTTGAAGCAGTGGCAGAAATCTCCAAAACCCTCGACGTCAGGCTCGTTATTGTCGGCACCGTAAAAAAGAATGGTGATATTGAAAAACTCATAAAAAACTTGGGCATAAAAGAGCGAATTACGTTTACAGGCCGGATCGACAATGAAGCGTTTGTTCAGCAATATGCCAGGGCTTCTTTGGCAATCGTCCCGTCCGTATACGAGGGTTTCGGTTTTCCGGCCGGCGAGGCTATGGCATGCGGGCTTCCGGTTGTTAGCACCACCGGCGGTGCCTTACCCGAGGTGGTGGGGGATGGCGGTATTCTGGTCCCGCCTGCGAATTCCCGGGGACTTGTGAATGCCATCACAGAACTTCTCGAAAATCCTGAACAGGCGGAAAAAATGGGTCGTGCCGGGTTTAATCGGGTTCACCATCGCTTTTCCTGGAAAAGGGCGGCAGAAATGACCGTTGCGGCGTACAGGGAGACCATCTGTGATTACCATCGACTTTAACCGGCTTAACATAAAACCCGGCTGCCGTATCCTGGATATCGGATGCGGAACGGGGCGTCACACCTGCGGTGCTTGTAAGTTCAGAAAGGTCGTTGCCATAGGGGTGGACATCAACTTTGACGATGTTTTTGAGGCGGGAAGCAGGCTTAAAAACCAGGAAAGACTCGGAGAAGATGGCGGCGGAGTGTGCAAGGTTTCTGTTGCCGACATATATCACCTGCCGTTCAGGGACAATTATTTTGACCTTGTCATCTGTTCGGAGATTCTGGAACATCTGCATGACGAGAAGCGCGCAGTCTCTGAAGCCGTCAGAGTCTTGAAACCGGGTAAGGACTTTGTTGTCAGTGTTCCCAAGTATTTGCCCGAGGGAATCTGCTGGGCACTTTCCGAAAAATACCACAACACCGAAAATGGACATATCCGTATCTATAAAAAGAAAGCGCTGTTCGACCTTTTGGAAAGGGAGGGCCTGAAACCACGCGGGCACCATTCTGCCCACAGTCTCCATACCCCGTATTGGTGGCTGAAGTGTCTTGTCGGTCCGGAACGTGAAGATTGCCGGCTCGTAAACCTGTATCACCGTTTTCTTGTTTGGGATATCATGAGGCATCCCTGGATTACACGCTTTTTGGAC
>DATKWE010000144.1:0-13628 GCA_035529735.1 Desulfobacterales bacterium
ATCTCGACGTCACCCGAAAACTTTTTAAACTTGATGAGTGAAAGGAGGGCGCTTTGAAAAAAACAGCATACCTTTTTCCAGGCCAGGGTTCACAGGCTGTTGGAATGGGCCTCGATTTTTATCAGGAATTTGATGTTGTTAGAGAACTTTTTGATTCGGTGGAGGAGATTTCCAGAATAAACATATCAAAACTCTGCTTTAAAGGCCCCATTGAGGATCTTACCGAAACCGTAAATCTCCAGCCCGCAATTACAGCGGTTAACCTGGCCTGTTTTACGGCCATGGAGAAAGCAGGGCTTGAGCCCGCCATCTCTGCAGGTCACAGTCTCGGTGAATACAGCGCCCTGTGCGCATCGGGCATTGTTTCCCGGGAAGACACCTTTAGACTGGTTTTTAAAAGAGGTGAACTGATGCATCGGGAAGCCACCAGAAACAAAGGCGCCATGCATGCAATTATCGGGCTTCCCATAAATACCGTAGCGGAACTCGTTGCAGAGGTTCGGAAGGACGGCGTTGTTGCCGTTGCGAATCACAACGCTGAACTTCAGATTGTGATCACCGGCGCGCCCGAACCGGTGAAGAGGGTTTCCGATCTGGCCGCCGCACAGGGCGCCAAGGCCATACCGTTGAAGGTGAGCGGTGCATGGCACAGTGAGTTGATACAGGGCGCCCAAGACGAATTCAGGGACGTTATCGAGTCGATGCGTTTTAATATACCCGAAAAACCCATGGTGTTTAATGTCACCGCCGACGTTGAAAGTGATACTGAAGAAATTAAATCGATCATGGCCCGTCAGTTTTGCAGCCCGGTCAAGTGGTACGACGCCATGTGCAGACTCATGGCGGAAAACATTGAAATTTTTGTCGAGGTCGGTCCGGGGAGGGTTCTTGCCGGTTTATTAAAAAAGATCTTGCCCAAGGATTATCCGCGTAAAATCTATAATATAAACAACATGAAGAGTCTGGACCGATTCTTGAATGAAACGACGTGAGTTGTTAAAAAAACATCAATTTTCTTCTTTACATCGAAATTTCATTGGTGTATCAATATAGTTTTATAAAAGCAGGTTATCAATTAGATTTCAAAGGTTCTACCATGAAAAAGAAAGATATTGAATATTTTAAAGAATTTCTGAACAATCGGTTAGAAGAGCTCTTAAGTCATGCCGACGATACGGTTTCAGGCATGACACAGCCCAAAGAAAATTTTCCGGACCCCACAGACCGTGCTTCCCTCGAGTCGGAACGGAATTTTATGCTTCGCATAAGAGACAGAGAGAACAAACTGATTAAAAAGATCAGAAATGCCTTAAATCGTATCGAAAGAGGTACGTTTGGCGTTTGCGAAGAGTGCGGTGAAAATATTTCCATTAAACGTCTTAAAGCCAGGCCGGTTACGACGCAGTGTATCGATTGCAAAACCAAAGAAGAGGCTTCAGAAAAAGCCCTTGGATTATAATAAGCATGTGAGAATCGATCTTCATATTCATTCAACCGCTTCCGATGGGACCCTGTCACCCCCGGAACTGCTCGATCTGGCTCAAAACCTCAATCTCGGGGCGATAGCGATTACAGATCACGATACCATAGACGGTTCAAAAGAAGCCCTCGCGTATGGAATTCCCCCATCGATAAAATTTTTAACCGGTATTGAAATAAGTGCCACCCCGCCGCCGTCGTTTTTCTGCCCGGGAAGCTTCCATATTTTAGGCTATGCTTTTGATATCGACGACCCTGTCCTTAACCGTTCCCTTTCCCTACTGAAAGCGTCCAGGAAGAAAAGAAACCCCCGGATTTTTGAACTGCTTTCCAAAATGGGGATCAAACTTTCCTTAAACGAGGTCCAAAATTTAACCGGAGACTGTCAGCTTGGAAGACCTCATATTGCACAACTTATGGTAAAAAAAGGCTTTGTCCGATCGATTGATGAAGCATTTGATAAATATCTGGGAAAAGGTAAGCCGGCATATGTCGATAGATTCCGTTTTGATTGTGAGCGAACAATCCAGACTATACTGAATGCCGGAGGGATTCCTGTTCTGGCCCACCCCTTTCTTCTGAACATGAACGATGAAAAGATTTTTGACGGTCTGATGGCAGTTTTAACGGAAATGGGGCTGAAAGGCATAGAAGTTTATTTTCCGGAACACACGGCGGATCTCATTGACTATTATACCCGGATTGCAAATCGCTATAATTTGTTGATTACGGGGGGGACGGATTTTCATGGGGATATAAAACCCGAGATAAAAATGGGATCCGGTAAAGGAAATTTTTCGGTACCGTATGAATTATATGAGAAACTAATTTCAGCCCTAAACGCGCGCAAATAAAATTGAGATGACACAGACAAATCTTTTTGAATTCCGACGTAAACTTATGTATGAATTTAAGAATGTCGATCTCCTTGTGGAGTCTCTAAGGCACAGCTCATTTGTCAATGAACACCCGGAAATGGATATTCAGGATAATGAACGTCTTGAGTTTCTGGGAGATGCAGTTTTAAATCTCGTTGTCGGGCACATCCTCATGCAGCGTTATCCGGACCTAAAAGAAGGGGATTTGTCTCGGATGCGCGCCAATCTGGTCAATGAATCCCAGCTTGCATCGATTGCCCGCAAAATGGACCTTGGTTCTCATATACAACTGGGCAAGGGTGAAATCCAGTCACAAGGCTGGGAAAAAAAATCGATACTGGCAAACACCTATGAAGCTGTCATTGCTGCAGTCTATTTGGATGGTGGATTTGATGCTGTATTTAGAATCATAGACGGCGCCTTCTCATCTTTGATGGATTCCGTCGCCCGGCCGAGTGCCAATCACGATTATAAAAGCCAGATTCAAGAACTTGTCCAATTGAAGTACCAAAAAATACCTGATTACACCGTTGCCCATGAAAGCGGTCCGGATCATGACAAAACCTTCCATGTGCAACTGAACGTCGGAGAGATCCAGACAAAAGGCGTTGGAAAAAGCAAGAAGGAGGCTGAGCAGGATGCGGCCAGAAAAGGCCTTGAAAATTTGCAGTCTGATGCCTGATCGAATCTCCAATCGTCGCCCTTTTATCATTCCTATTTTCTTGCCCCATGCCGGGTGTCCGCATCAATGCGTCTTCTGCAATCAAACCGCCATTACCGGCGTAAAACAGGATATTGTTTCTTCTGAAAAAGTGGATTTTTTGATCGATGAATTTCTCGAATATCAACGGCCGTATCGCCTGCCGGCTCAAGTGGCATTCTACGGCGGGAATTTCCTTGGCCTAAAGAAGGATGCCATCCGGCGCCTTCTTGGACACACGATGAAATTTGTAATAAACGGACGCGTTGACAGCATTCGTTTTTCCACCCGACCGGATACCATTGACCGAGAACATCTTGAAATTATTTCAGATTATCCGGTTTCCACCGTTGAAATCGGTGTCCAGTCTATGGATGATCGGGTGCTGGCCATGGCAAAAAGGGGGCATACTGCCGCAGATACGGTAACGGCGGTGATGCGGTTAAAAGAGCGAGGCTATACCATCGGTCTGCAGACGATGGTGGGACTGCCGGGCGATGATGAAACCGGATCTTTTTATACCGCCCAAAGGATTGCAGAACTCGTTCCTGATTTTGTCAGGATTTATCCGACGATTGTTCTTGAAAACAGCCGTCTTGGTAGGTGGTATACCCAAGGAAAATATAATCCCTGGACCCTCACACGATGTGTGGCGCATGTAAAAGATCTTTACCTTTATTACAAAAAAAAGGCGATTCCGGTCATTCGTATGGGCCTTCAGGCATCTGAGGATCTCGAGAAAGGGGCAACCATATTGTCAGGGCCCTATCACCCGGCCTTCGGGCATATGGTCCACTCTGAAATCTTTATGGATATGGCCGCAGAAGTTATGGAAAATCAAAGCGCCTTTGAGGATACGGTTACCATAAACGTTCATCCACGGAGCATATCTAAAATGAGGGGTTTAAAAAACAAGAACGTCGACGCCCTTCAAAAACGATTTCACATTAAATCGCTCAAAATTGTCCCGGATACCTCCCTTCCGGAAGATCAATTGGCAGTCTCATCATTGTCCAACCCAACGGGTATTGACCTTAAGATATAATAATATGAATTTCCTGGAGTATTGGAGTATTGGAATATTGGGGTATTGGAAATTGTTATTTCCCCATTACGCCACCATTCCATCACTCCAAGCTTTCTGCAAAAGATAACGCCATTCGACGCAGGTCCCCGGAATGTCCGATTCATATCCATTATTTCTCTTGGACGAGATGGAGGATCTTTTTTGAGGTATATTCGCCAACGTCAGCCAGGGCATCTATGGGTAAAAATGAAATGGCGTTGTTTGAATAGAGACAGGTGACAGAAGCCGGGAAATCTTCATCGGCTTCATAGAAGATATAGCATAGGGCTATTTTCGGCAGCGGATAAACCATAAAAGAAAAATCTCCTTCCACCCCAGCCGGCGCTTTGTGCCCGTTTAATTTTTCCATAATCCGTCCACGCGATTTTTCGATGTCTTCAACATGGTTCACCAGAATCTGTTGGGTGTGGGTCACAAAAGCCCCGGCATAGGGCATGCTGTTGGGTAAATCCTTGAAGGATTTTAGGGGCGCTGTCAAACAGGTTTCGGGTTTGGCATTGAGCGCATACAGGGAGATCAGAATTCCGATGACGCCGGTCTGCCGGACTTGGCCCAGAAAGATTCCTTCAGGTCGTATCTCACAATTTTCCCCAAAAGCTTCGAACAAAAAGTTTTTTCCATCCTGCTGGGCCGGTAAAGCCAAGGACAGATCTTTCGGGAGATTTCCATAAAGTCTTTCAAGATTATCCTGAACAATTTTAGCGTAATTATCGACCATCATTTCCATCCTTAATCGTCGTTTATGGACGGGCAACCGCCTGTTGAAGGTGTCGCCGGTTAACGTTATCGAACCCGGCGATGATGCCAAACCGTGCAATACTCCCGAAGACGGCATTGTAGCAAAACGTCTTAAAAAATCAATCCAATCTTGATTTTCTTATTTTTTTCAATTAATTATATTTAATCGTATTTGAGATCGGTATTATTTTGAGCCAATCGGCCGTGTCTTTCCTGCAAATTGACCGATGGCGTCGAACTTTTTGCCGTATTCAATGGAAATGTTATGAAACAACCTATTGAGAACTACACCCAAATCATTATAGACAGTATTGCCGACGGTGTTTTTACCGTCGATAAGGACTGGAAGATCACCTCTTACAACCGCGCTGCAGAAAAGATCACCGGTATCGGAAAAGATGACGCAATCGGTCGATATTGCTGGGAAGTATTCAAGGCGAGTATCTGTGAGCAGCGATGCTCTTTGCGCCAGACCATCGAATCTGGCCGGCCCATCGTCAATCAACCCATTTTTATAATCAATTCGGAAGGCGAACGGATCCCCATAAGCATTTCCACCGCGATATTGAAAGATGCAAACGGAACGTTGGTTGGCGGCGTAGAAACTTTCCGTGATTTAAGTGTAATAGAAGAGCTACGCAAGGAACTCACCAGCCAGTATTCCTTTCTGGATATCATCAGTAAAAACAAAGAGATGCAGCGTCTATTCGGGATGCTGGAACTCATATCAGAAAGTGATGCCACCATTCTCCTGGAAGGGGAAAGCGGTACCGGCAAGGAACTCTTTGCCAAGGCCATCCACTCCCTCAGTCATCGTAAAAAAGGGCCGATGATCACCGTTAACTGCGGTGCTTTACCCGACACGCTTCTTGAATCCGAACTCTTCGGATATAAGGCGGGCGCCTTTACAGATGCGAAAAAGGATAAGCCCGGACGCGTGGCTTTGGCTGAAAATGGAACCCTCTTTTTGGACGAAATCGGAGACATATCGCAATTGCTCCAGGTACGGCTCTTGCGCGTACTCCAGGACAAAGTCTATGAACCCCTGGGTTCCACAAAATCAGAAAAAGCCAACGTCCGCATCGTTTCGGCCACCAATAAAAACCTGGAGAATCTGGTTAAAAAAGGTCTGTTCCGGGATGATTTGTATTACCGGATTAATGTCGTCAAACTTGTTCTTCCCCCTTTGAGAAAGCGCAAAGAAGACATTCCTTTGCTGATCGATAGATTTCTCAATAAATTTAATAAATTATGCGGAAAAGAAATCCATGGCCTATCCCCTGAAGCCATGAGCGTTCTTATGGCCTATGATTTTCCGGGGAATGTGCGTGAACTGGAAAATATCATCGAATATGCCACAGTGGTGTCCCAAAATAGCCTCGTCAGAATCGAAAACCTTCCCGAGAATCTTCTTGAGGGGTTAGACAGCAAGAATAAAACCGCAACCCCAAAAACCAGCGAAAAAGCCTTTTCGTTTGAAGCCGTGGAAAAAGATTTTATTCGCGAAACGTTAAGGAAAAACAACTGGAACCGAAAAGCAGCTGCAGCGCAAATGGGGATCCATCCGAGTACACTTTGGCGTAGAATAAAGCGTCTAAATCTTGAAATTCCAAAACAGAACGGCCGATCTAGAAAAAAAATGATGTAGCAGTGTTGCACATTTGCATTCGTGCATTGTTTTGTATTGCATAAATGCAACAACATCTAATGCCAACATCCTTTCAGGAATTATTCCTTCCTCAATATTTTCTTATAAATCAAGCTTTTATCACTATCAGCACATTTTTTCACAATCTGGCATGCAAAATGCTGTCTTAGGATAATGGTGTGGTGGTGGTTACCAGAAATTTTCCGGCACTCCTAAATTTTACAAATCATGTCAAACGAAAGGAAACTCAAAAATGAAAGTTGCTGTTAGTTCCAGCGGTCAGGATCTAAATTCCCCCATCGATCCGCGGTTTGGCAGATGTGCATATTTTCTGGTGGTCGAGACGGACGATATGAGTTTTAAAGTCTTTGATAATCAAAGCGCCGCCTTGGGAGGCGGTGCCGGCATCCAATCTGCCCAGTTTGTTGTCTCCAAAGGCGCAAGGGCCGTTATTACGGGAAATTGTGGCCCCAATGCGGTTAAAGCCTTTTCTGCAGCGGGTACTGACGTCTATTTGGGAAACAGCGGAACCGTACAAGAAGCCGTGCAGAAGTTGAAAAATGGCGAGTTAACGCCGGCAGCCAAAGCAGATGTGCCTGAACCCATCAGATCGGCGAGGGAAAGCGGCATGGGCCGGGGCATAGGCATGGGGGGCGGGAACAGAATGGGCCGGGGTGGTGGATCGGGCGGCGGCATGGGAATGGGCCGTGGCCCGGGAAGAAGTGGTGGAAGATAATTTTTTATGAGGATAGCTGTTACCATCTGGGAGGATAAGGTCTCACCGCTACTCGATACGGCAAATAAATTACTGATCATTGACAGCGAGACTCAAAAAAAGGTCTCTCGTTTTGAAGCCTTTCTCCTTGAACGGGATATGTCTCGGCGGTGTCATTTTATCAGGGAGTTGAACATCGACGTCCTGATCTGTGGCGGCGTGTCCCGTCAATTGTCAGAAATGCTCATGGCGTCCGAAATTAAGGTGGTATCGGGAATATCCGGACCGGCAGAAGATGTATTGGACGCTTATCTGAAAGGAAAGTTGTTGGATTCAAAATTTTTCATGCCGGGAAGGAAAAATTGATCATCTTGGTCAAATCAACAACCATGGGGTTTTAAAATGCGCTGAGAGGAACGGACCCAAAAAAAGGAGAGACAGATGACAGAAGAAAAAAAAGAAAAGGCGGCTAAACCGAAAAAACTTGCGGATCCTATGATGGTTTCCATTGATGCGGCAACCCAGGAAATGGTGGCGCGTGCACAGGAACTGGGTGTTGAAACGATTTTTGACCGGGCTGTAGCCATGAAAGCTTGTAACATTGGTGTTCAGGGAACTTGCTGTAAAAACTGTTCCATGGGCCCTTGCCGTCTCCCCCTTCCAAAGTCAGGCATTGAAGGTGAAGATACCCGAAAAGGTCTTTGTGGTGCCACGGCAAATACCATTGCAGCACGTAACTTTATCAGGATGATCGCAGGCGGCGCTGCAGCCCATTCAGATCACGGGCGCTGTGTGGCCGAAGTTTTTTTGTCTGCAGCCAGAAAGGAATCCGATTCTTACAAGATAAAGGATGTTGACAAGCTCTTGCAGATAGCTCCCCACTTGGGTGTTGAAACGATGGTTGAAGTTGACGGCAAAAAGGTTGATCGGGACCTTGATGAGATCGCTCTCGAAGTGGCTGAAACAGCGTTAAATGAATGGGGCAAACCTGTGGGTGAACTTCTTTACATGAAGCGGGCACCTGAAGCCCTCTATGAGAAATGGAAGAAAAGCGGTGTTCTTCCCAGAAATATCGACAGGGAAATTGTTGAAATCATGCACCGCACCCATATGGGTGTTGATCAGGATTTCAGAAATTTAATAAAGCAGGGCACCCGGGCAGCCCTGGCCGACGGTTGGGGCGGCTCCATGTTGGCGACCGATCTCCAGGATGTACTTTTCGGAACCCCTTATCCTGTCCAGTCTGAAGCCAATCTTGGTGTCATGAAGGAAGATCATGTAAATATTATTGTTCACGGCCATGAGCCGGTTCTGTCCGAGGTCATCGTGGCTGTTGCCCAGTCCCGAGAAATGGTCGACTATGCCAAGTCAAAGGGGGCCAAAGGGATTCAGTTGGGCGGTATCTGCTGTACGGCCAATGAAATATTGCAGCGCCATGGCGTACCTCCGGTAGGAACGTTTTTGCAGCAGGAGCTTGCCATAATTACCGGTGCCTGTGATGCCATGGTGGTTGATATCCAGTGTATCTTCCAGAATCTTGCCAACGTGGCCAAATGTTTCCACACCAAGCTGATTACCACTCACCCCATTGCCAAGATGGAGCAAGACAATGTCATTCACATCGAGTTCGACGAGCATCATGCTCTGGAAGATGCCCGGCGGATCGTGAAGATGGCCATTGACAACTTTGAGAATCGGGGTGCGGAAGTGATGATCCCGAAACATAAAGGGGTTCAGGTTGCCGGATTCGGTGTTGAATCCATCGAATATCATCTGGGCGGAACCTTTCGCGGATCTTACTTTACCTTGAATGACAATATCATCAACGGCCGTATCCGGGGTATTGCCGGTGTGGTGGGCTGCAACAATGTCCGGACCAAGCACAATGAAGGTCACATCACTATTGTAAAGGAACTTATTAAAAATGATGTCATTGTCCTAACCACCGGGTGTAACGGTATCGCATGTGCCATGGAAGGGTTGCTGACACCTGAAACTGCACAGGTTTTCTGTGGACCGGGACTGGCCGAAGTGTGTGAGACCGTGGGTATTCCCCCGGTGCTTCATCTGGGTTCCTGTGTTGACAACAGTCGGATTCTGCTGGCGGCAACCGAAGTTGTCAAGGCCGGCGGGCTCGGGAACGACATCTGTGATCTGCCGGCCGCCGGCAGCGCGCCCGAATGGATGAGTGAAAAAGCCATCAGCATCGGCCATTATTTTGTTTCATCGGGTGTGTATACGGTTTTTGGCGTTACCCTGCCCACCTCCGGCGCTCCTGTCTTCCATGACTATATTTGCAAGGATCTGGAAAAAATTTATGGCGGTATGTGGGATATTGAACCTGATCCGATCAAACATGCCCGGAAGATGATCGCTCATATTGACAAAAAACGTAAAGCTTTGGGCATCGATAGAACTCGGGAGAGGGTTCTGATGGATATGGCTGATCGCCGGGAAATGGAGGCGGCATATCAAAAAGCTTAATCTTTTAATTTAATGATGAAGTTTTGACATGGATAGACTTCAAAACAAGTCATACCCGAGCAGTTTCAAATCAAAACTAATTTAGAAATTTGGGTCAAACTCAAAATTCGAAACGGTGAAAATTTACGTTAGGGGAGAAAGGTGTATTAATTGACCATAAATGGACGAAAGGAGGTGATCTTTATGTTGGCTCATAACATATATCCAAAAATAGATCTTAATACGTATCAAAAAGAAGCAAAACTCAAAGATGGGACAAAAATTCTTCTCCGCCCGATGGTACTAAAAGACCAGGAAGCGTTGTATGAATTTTTCAAAGCGGTTTCCGAAGAAGAGGCCCGGTATCTGCGTGATGATGTTAAAAGCAGACTCCTTATTGAATCATGGGCAAAAAATCTTGATTACAGCAGGACCCTACCCATTTTGGCGATAAAAGATGACATCATTATTGCCGATGCCACCATCAATCGCCGGCGGTCCGGCTGGAAATGGCACCTGGGTACCGTGCGGATTTTTGTTCACAAGGACTACCGGAATCTTGGTCTTGGGGAACTTATGGTTGATGAACTCGCGCGGATTGCATACAGGCTTGGAATTGAAAAACTCATATTGGAGATTCCAGATACCAACACTGCTGTAATTAATGCGTTTACCAAGGCTGGATTTCATCGCGCTGCATTGATCCCGAACATGGTCAAGGATAGACAGAACATGCCTGTCGATCTTGCAGTGTTGATGAAAGACATTAAACCTGCTCTCGACGAGAGTTATGATTATGATTTCTAGCGCTGCCTTGGAACAGAGATTGAAGTATAGTATAGAGAACCTTTACTCCCCTAACAACATTTTTCTTTTTACTCAATAAAACTTCAGATGAACAAAAGGAATACATTTGCGCCCCATCTGCCCCTCAATGAGAACCCAAAACGTAACTTAAATGGCATATTACCTCCATTCGAAACTGAGGGGCAAGATGGGGTGACATGGGAATAAATGTTGTGGTAAAATTGGAAAAAGTTCATCTATAAAGATCGGGGGTTAAATATGCCCAACTATGATGAACAGTTTCTCACGAGGGTTTTTGACAGCGTTACGGATCCCTTTACCATTTATGATCGCGACTTCCGAATTCTGAGGGTAAATAAGGCCTTGGCAACCCTCTTTAAACTCTCAAGACATCAGATTGTCGGCAAGTATTGCTATGGGGTTTTATACAACCGAACGGCAATTTGTCCGGAATGCCATGTGGAGGAGACTTTCCTCACCGGTGAACCGCAGATAAGGGAAAAACAGATTCCCAAATCGGACGGGGGTCATGGCATTTTCGAAATCCACTCCTACCCAATAATAGATGACAACGGCAGAACCATCCAGACCGTCGAGTATATAAGAGATATTACCGAACGAAAAAGCCTTGAAAGACAACTGCTGGCATCTAAAGTATTCAATGAAAAGGTCCTCAACAGCATTACAGACAACCTTATTGTCCTTGATCCCAAAACTCGCCGCATCATCCAGGCCAACGAATCGTTTTGCTCCCGGGTCGGGTTGACACTTTCTGATATAACCGAAAAAAAATGTTATGAAATTATGCGCAAAAGCGCATCGCCTTGTGAGGCAAACGATATCCAGTGCCCGATACAGGAAACGATTCGCTCGAAGCGTTCGTCCGTTTCTAACAGAGTATATCCGGATTCCAGCGGACAGGACAAGGTGTTGCAGATTGCTACCTATCCGATTCTCGACGATCAGGGTGAGATTGTTTCGGTGATCCGCTTGGAACGTGATGTCACCGAAAAACGCAAAATGGAGGATGCCCTGGCATTCCGATCCAAGGAACTGCAAAGGGCACAGCATCAGCTGGAGAAATTATTTGAAATTTCACGGCAGGTAAACGCCAAGAACTCCTTATGGGAGATCGTCGATTATGTCCATGAAATCGCCGGGGAAATCTTTACAAATTCCGACCCCATCCTTTTTCTTTTGGATGCCGGAGGCCAGAACTTTCTAAATTTGGAAGGCTGCAATGCTTCTGTGACGGAGCTTTTGGTGCAGACCCAGCAGGAACTCGAGAAAGCCGGATTGATTCCGGATTTTGTCCGATATCTGCAAGGTATCAAAGAAACTCGAATCATCGGTTCAGAATACAGCAATGACGCCCCTGTTTTTTTAAAGTTTATTCCAAGAAGTTATTCCAACTGGTTCGGTCTGCCCATTTCTACCCCCCAACAATGCATCGGTTACTTCGTGCTGGCCTCATCCGACCCTCAAGAGTATTCCCGGGAAGATACCCACTTTTTTCTGACCTTGTTCAATCAGATCGCCGGACATATTCGTCATTTGGTGATCCATGAAACCGAAATCAATCCCCTCCGCCTCAGAGTCGCCCAGCGAATATCCCATGGCAAAATCGTCGGCCAGAGCGACGAAATGCAGAAGATATATGAACTGATCGATTTGGTCGCCGGTTCGGACGTTACGGTTTTAATTACCGGTGAAAACGGCACCGGCAAAGAATTGGTGGCCCTGGCCATCCACCGGCAGAGTCATCGAAGGAAAGGACCTTTGGTGGTTGCCAACTGTTCGGCGTATTCGCCGGCACTGCTGGAGAGCGAGCTTTTTGGCCACGAGAAAGGCGCCTTCACGGGCGCCATAAAGATGAAAAAGGGTCGCATCGAGCGTGCTCAAGGCGGAATACTTTTCCTCGATGAAATCGGCGACATTGCGCCGGCCACTCAGGTTCTGCTCCTCAGATTTTTGCAGGATCATTGTTTTGAAAGGGTTGGGGGAGAGGAAACCCTGGAGGCGGACGTACGGGTACTGGCGGCTACCAATCGGGATCTGTTCAAGGAGGTTGAAGCGGGTCGATTCAGAGACGATCTTTACTATCGCTTGAATGTCATTACCCTCCAACTTCCGCCGCTGAGAAACCGCAAAGAAGACATCCCTCCGCTTTGCAATCATTTTTTGGAAGCGTGCAAGATCAAAGAAGGGAAAAACGTCGATGCTTTTTCCCCCGGTGCCATGCAAACCCTGATGGATTACGACTGGCCCGGCAACGTCCGTCAGTTGGAAAACGTTGTCAGTCATGCGGTCATACTTACCCAGGGACAGGAAATCGAGAGGAACCACCTGCCTCAATTTCTCAAGCAATCCGTTCCCGAACCTTCCACCAACTCCCTTGCTGAAAATGAACGGCGTTTAATTCTTGGGGTGCTTCAAGAATCCAACTGGAACAAACATAAGGCTGCCCGGCGTCTCAAAGTTAGCCGCAGCACGCTTTACAGCAAAATCCGACGCCATGGTCTGGAGAAAAGGGCCATTTCTGTTTGAGATGTGAACAGTAGTGTCGTTTTCTATACATCTCCCTAAAGCCGCGCCGATATTGGTTTTATAAAATTCCTGAAAAAATTAGGGTCCGATTTCGTACAAAAACCAGAAATCTCATAGGAATTGGCATCGAACATAACCTTCCTTATTTCATTTATTTGATCGGATAACCGACTGAAATTCATTAGAATTGTTCAATTTTTCTTTATTTTTAGCGGACTTTTTCATTCTTGGCAGAAGTCTTGCAAGAAATCTTATAGTTGTCAAAAAGTGTTTTGGTTCTCTTCCGTCAATTAATAATCGTTCAACCATATAAACGAGCCAAGAGCTTAAATCTAAACCCTCAATAAATTGAGACAAATACGAGCTGTCTGTCTCGTAGGTCTATCCCCTTGCATATCTGTCACAAATGTTTTCGTTTTAATTGACACTTCGCAAACAGGCTTTAATTGAAATGATGTTGTTGCTTACGCTACCAGAAAGGAGGTGAGACAATAGAGAAGAGACCGTCTCCTCCCAGCGAACGCCTCTCTTAGAAGCAGGTTAATACTTCAAGGTAGATCGTTGCG
>DATKWE010000145.1:0-2927 GCA_035529735.1 Desulfobacterales bacterium
TTGAAGCAAAGATTGTCGAAACAGAGAAGGTCTTGAATGGTTTAATTCGAGCGTTGCGAGATGATTGATATACTTCAGCCTTCAGTCTTCAACCTAAATACCTGAGTAGTTACATTGATAATTTAGTAAGGTTAATCGGTCTGGGCCAGGGATTCGAGTGACCCGCCACAAAACAGGCGGATAAAAATGCTTAAGAATTACAGAGATCTGAAAGTTTGGCAAAAGTCGTACAACTCTGTTTGGATCTTTATAGATTAACAAAATTATTTCCAAAAGAAGAAAGATACGGTCTGACATCTCAGATCAGAAGGGCCGCTGTGTCGATTCCTTCAAATACCTGCCCTGTTAAATAATGCTTCGCATTAAAATTTGATTTCATGAAATGAGATTTTATTTAACAGTGTAAACAGAAGGATATGGAAGAAAGACAACCATGGATTACCTTCGGAGGCTTTACATATCTTATGGTTCTGTTTGCGAATTGGAAACACAGATATCATTAGCTGAAAAAAGACATTGCAGAAATCGAAAGAATGCTAAAAGCGCTGATAAAATCTTTGTAGAACAAACGCTTGGACCCTTGACCCCTTGAACCCTTGGACCCTCTTCTCCAACTAAATTGGAGGAGAACCTAATATAATAGGAGACATTATGCTGGACATATTTATCAGCGGCGGACCGGTCATGTATCCTTTGCTGGCCTGCTCCATTATTGTGATGGCAGTGATTATCGAACGAATTTTCTTCTGGATCGGCATGGATATGACCAGGGACAAGGCCCTGCTCGATGAGGTCCTTGAACTGTGCCGCTCTGGAGACTGGGAATCCATAAGACTAAAGACCCAAGGTTCAAAAGACTATATCATCAAAATCCTGATCACCGGAATTCTTCATCGGGAGTTTTCAATGGTTAAAGCCATGGAATCTGCAGCCGCCGAAGAAATCAAGCGGATGCAAAAATATATGGGCGTCATCGACACGATGATTACCGTGGCCCCGCTTCTGGGTATTTTCGGTACCGTCATCGGGATCATTCTTTCTTTTGAAGTGTTGGGGGCCACAGGCATTGAACACCCGGAGGCCGTAACCGCCGGAATCGCCCAAGCGTTGATCACAACGGCATCCGGACTCGGGATCGCCATTTTTTCGGTGTTCCCTTACAATTACTTTAATTCACGGGTTGAAAATGCCGCCCTTGCCGTTGAAAAATATGCAACCAGCCTTGAGATCGTTTATGAAAAACTGATCAACCCCAAAGGTAGAGATAAAGAAGGCACCCAATGAAAATCAGCGCGAGAACCGGCAAAAAAGTCCGTATTGAAATGCTTCCTTTGATCGACATTGTGTTTCTCCTTTTGGTCTTTTTCATATATGCAATGCTCTCCATGGCGGTGCACCGGGGTCTGCCGGTTGTGCTGCCCACGTCCGCTTCTGCTAAAATCGATAAAGAACTCGTGCTGTCCGTTACCGTAAAATCAGACCGAACAATATATGTCGACAAACAACGGATTGCCTTTGACGATCTGGCATCTGTTTTGAGAACAAAAACTGCATCTGCAAGTGAACCCGGAGTACTCCTTTTTGCGGACCGCGGTCTTCCATACCAGAGACTTTTCCAGGTTCTGGATCAGATCCGGACGGCAGGCATCCATCGAATTTCCCTTCAGGCAGAAGCTGAACGAGCAAAGTGAAACGAATACTGACAGCTACGGTACTGGCGCTGGGGATACACGGGGTTCTCCTGGGATTGACGGTCAACCCCCTCGAGAAAACACCGTTTCATCGTCTGAAACCCCGGGTCATGACCATGACATTGGTCATGCGCCAACCTCAAATGCCCATATCCGAACCTGCGGTTATAACGCCGAAGCCCCCTATCCAAAAGCATGTGCCGGTTAAAATAGTTAAAAAGAAACCCGCGCACAAACATCGCCCTGAACCCAAACCCAAGAAAATCGTTAAACCGGTGGTTCAACCCGAGCAAAAGGATCTATCCAAAGCAATCCTTGAACCGACCGTCGACAATTCAAACGTTCCGGATATGCCTGTACAAACCCAAATATCGACCGTTCCTGAAAAGACCGCGGCAAACGGCACACAGGTGCCGGCCGATGAAATCACCCGTGAAGCCAGACCCCTGTATCTCATCAACCCACCCCCTCCCTATCCTCAAACCGCGAGAAAAAGAGGACTTCAGGGGGTGGTTGTGCTTGAAGTGCTGGTGGACCCAAGCGGGAATGCCGCTGATTTGCGGGTTCTATCCTCCAGCGGACACCCTATTCTGGACAGGACGGCGACGGCTGCGGTAAAACACTGGACCTTTGATCCGGGAACAAGGAGGGGGAAAAAAGTAAAGATGTGGGTTCGAGTGCCCATCCGTTTCCAACTGAAATAGGCGCAGTTCCCTCCGGCAATCAAGTGATTTAAAATGCCCAAACCGCCTTAACTTTAGGCATTTTAGGCACTTTAGCTCACTTTTATCCTCCGATGCTCTGTGGCGGGCTTGTCCGCCTTTGTGGGGTGGCGGGTTAGGCACTTTAAACTTTTCAGGTGTTTATGCCGGTGTTGTTTTCCGCTTCGGCGATTAACTCCATGAGGTAACGGCCGTATTCGTTTTGCAGGCTGTCGGCTGCCAGATTCGCAAGTTCTTCTTTGCCGATGTAACCGAGGTTGTATGCAATTTCTTCAATACATGAAATTTTAAGTCCCTGTCTTTCCTGGATGGCCTGGACGTAACTGGCGGCTTGCTGAAGGGCTTCCTGGGTTCCGGTGTCCAGCCATGCAAAACCTCTTCCCAGAAGTTCAACCTTGAGCATCCCCCTTCTCAAATATTCCAAATTAACATCGGTAATCTCAAGTTCTCCTCTGGCGGAAGGCTTTAAATTTTCGGCAATATCGACCACGTTGTTGTCATAAATATAAAGACC
>DATKWE010000146.1:0-4962 GCA_035529735.1 Desulfobacterales bacterium
GGAAAAACAGGTCATTGATAAATTCGAGACGTTTTATTTTTTCATTGAAAACCTGGTCTTTTGGGCCAGGTCAGAGATAATGGCTCTGCCTTGGAGGTCTGTGTCTAAAATCACAAATTCCAAGCACCAAATTACAAATAAACCCGCCTGCCACACAAGGCACGAGCGGGCAGGTCTCAAATTACAATATTCAATGACCAAAACCTTTCAGGACGAGACATTGTTTGGATTTTCGAATTTCGGTCATTGGACATTGTTTGATATTTGTAATTTGATATTTGTGATTTTAATCATTCAATGAACTTTCAACAAAGCAAATCCCCCCTGGGGATAAAACAAAGCCTGGACCCAAGGATGCCGTTTATGGATGAACACTCACTAAAGGGGGATTACCGCCACCGTTACCCCTTTGTCCAAACCTTCCGTGTCTGTTCCGATCTCAATCAGGCCGTCGGCGTTGACCATGGTGTTGATAAGGCCTGATTTGCCGAGAATGGGGTCGGCCCACAGAATGCCGTCCTTGTGGTTCAACCGTACCCGAATAAATTCCGTCCGGCCCTGGGCCGATGCAATGTTTCTGCTGAGCCGGGCGGAAAGTTTGAAAATTCTTTCATTTTTTAGGGATAAACCGCTGATATGGTCGATGAACGGCTTGACGACAATTTCAAAGACGACCATGGTCGAGGTCACCTGGCCCGGCAAACCCCATATGGCGAGATTTTGGGATTTGGCCAGGATTGTGGGCTTACCCGGGCTGATGGAAATGCCGTGGACGAGGATGTCGGATTCCGGAAGTGCAGAGAGTACGTCGATGGTGAAGTCCCGTGTTCCCACAGAACTTCCTCCTGAAATCAGGACCATATCCGATTGGGCCAGCGCCGTGGTGCATGTCTTGAAAAGATCGTCAAAATCGTCCCGAACAATTCCGAAAGAGACCGGAACGGCGCCGGCCTTCCTTACCAGGCCGGAGAGTGTATACATGTTGATGTCGCGAATTTGGCCGGGCGCCGGCGTTTCATGGATCGAAACAATCTCATCTCCCGTGGAGATGATACCGACGACCGGTTTTTTATACACCGTGACCGTCTCGTTTCCGAAGGCGGCCAAAAGCCCTGTTTCCTGGGGTCTGAGACGCTTTCCTTCTGGAACAAGGACCGCACCTTTGGGTATATCTTCACCCTTTTCGAGAATATGTTGCCCCGGCGCAACACTTCGGTAGACTTCTAGGGTGGTGCGATCTATGGCTTCGGTATGCTCGATCATGACCACGCTGTCGGCACCTACCGGCAGCATGCCGCCGGTTGAAATCCTGGCGGCTTCATCGGACCCGATGGAAAAAACGGGGGATTCTCCCATGGGGACGTCACCCTTGATTGTGAGATATGCCGGATTCGCTTCGGAAGCCCCAAAGGTAGCGGATGCACGGACCGCATATCCGTCCATGGTGGATCGCGTAAAATCCGGAAGATCGACATCCGCATCGACACTCACGGCGAGAATCCTTCCGAAGGATTCATCGAGGGGTATGTCCTCGGTTTCGATCCGGGGAAAGTCAGATGAATATTCCAGGACGCTCTTTAGATCGGTAACTTTGAAAAATTCTTTCATTATGATTTTCAATGCCGCGCCGCTTACGGCGGGGTGCTTTATTTTAAATTCAAAATGGGTCTTTTTTTTAAAAAAATATATAGTATGTTGGCGGCTTCTATGTCAAGGCGTTGCCTGTGAAATGTTTACCGCCGACCGGAATGCCTGGGTCAGAATTCCGATTTCGGCGTCGTGCGCCATTTCCCTGCCGCCATAAGATCCGTTCTTTTAAAAATTAAGTTTTCCCCTTGAAAAAATTACTTTTTTTCATTAAATAATCTCGTATGGGCTATGTTTTTGATTTTAATGATGCGATTGAATACGAAAAGCGGTTAAACGATCCCTGTAACCGGCTCGTCGCTGACGTCGAACACCGCCTGATGCTCAATCTGCTGAAGCCTCTGAAAGGAGAGCATGTACTCGATATCGGTTGCGGCACCGGCACCGGTCTGTTGACCTTTCATGACCTGGGCCTCCATGTTACAGGTCTCGATCCATCACCTTATATGCTTGATATTGCCCTCAAAAATCTTGGGAACCGTGCCGAACTCTATCGAGGTTTTGCAGAAGATCTTCCCTTTGAGGACAATGCCTTTAACTATGCTTGCTTGATTAACACCCTTGAGTTCGTCGAAGATTCCAGAAAGGCCATCGAAGAGGCGAGCAGAGTTGCCAAAGATAAAATATTTCTGGGCGTTCTTAACCGATATGCCCTCAAAGGGGTCCACCGCCGCATCCAAGGCGTGTTTACCCGGACCCTATACAATCACGCCTGTTTTTTCAGCATCTGGGAACTCAAAGAAATCATTCGCTCCCTGTTGGGGGATGTGCCCATTACCTGGAGAACCGTCGGTCAGGGTTCGGCATCTCCAGGTCGGTCTGCCGACAAAATAGAACCATCATGGCTGCTGAAAAAATACCCCTTCGGCGCTTTTATCGGTATGGTGGTCACCCTTGTTCCACGCTTTAAAACCAGACCGCTCACCGTTCCATATAAACCCAAACCGACCACCAGAGCAGTGGCGGGATAAGAGATAAAAGGTTCAACTTTTAACTTCGGGTCAGGAGCCTGAATTATGGAAGCTTATTTATATGAACCGCTGGAGAAGAACAAGGTCAAATGCAATCTCTGCAATCACCGTTGTGTCATAAAAGACGGGTTCCGGGGCATATGCGGTGTTCGGGAGAACAGCGGGGGCACTTTGGAAACCCGGGTGTACGGCAGGGTCATTGCCCGTCACATCGATCCCATCGAAAAAAAACCGCTGTATCATTTTCTGCCGGGGAGTCTCTCTTATTCCATCGCTACGGTGGGATGCAACTTCAAGTGCCGTTTTTGTCAGAACGCAGATATTGCCCAGATGCCGTCGGATCGCAAGGGGATGATCGTCGGCGATGTCTCCGCACCCGCTGATGTTGTCCATGAAGCCTTGAAGGGAAATTGCAAAACAATCGCCTATACCTACACCGAACCCACGGTCTATTTTGAATTTGCATATGATACGGCAAAGCTTGCCCATGAAAAGGGAATTCAGAATGTGTTCGTCACCAACGGATATATGACCGGAGAAGCACTTGAGATGATCAGCCCCTACCTGGATGCGGCCAATGTCGATTTAAAGGCCTTCACCGAAGATTTCTACAAAACATACTGCCAAGCCCGGATGGCGCCGGTCAAAGAGACATTAAAACGGATGAAATCCCTGGGTATTTTCGTAGAGGTTACCACATTGCTGATTCCGGGGTTGAACGATGATAGAAAAGAACTCGAAGCGCTGGCGGCGTTTCTATCGGATTCTCTGGGCGTCGACACCCCGTGGCATATCAGCCGGTTTCATCCCACATACCAGTTGACGGATCGCCCTCCGACGCCGGTGAAGACCCTGGAGATGGCCCGTAACATCGGCATAACGGCCGGCTTGAAATATGTTTACACCGGTAATGTTCCCGGTGAGCGCGGGGAAAAGACATTCTGTTCCCAGTGCGGTGAAATCCTTATCGATCGCTGGGGGTTTTCTGTCCAAAAAAATAGGATAACCAACGGAATGTGCCCCCAATGCGGTTGGAAAATCGAAGGCGTTTGGATTTGAGGCGCAACACCATGTCCGACTTGGTTGAAAACCCGGAAAGATATTTTAGACAGTTTGTCCCGAAACGGAGCGCCCTTCTGAAGGAAATGGAAGCAGAAGCCCTGGTAGAGGACATACCCATCGTGGGGCCTGTGGTCGGTGAATTCCTGTTTATTCTGGCACGGATTGCCGGGGCCGAGAAAATCCTGGAGCTTGGCACGGCCACCGGGTATTCCGCGATTTTTCTTGCCGGCGCATTCGAAACCGCACAGGGTTGCCTGATAACCCTGGAGAATGATCCGGAAATGGCGGAAAGAGCCCGGGAAAACTTCCGTCGGGCGGGTTTGGATTTACAGATTGATCTCCGGGTCGGAGACGCTTTTGAAGAAATGGAAAAGATTGCGCCGCCTTTTGACGTGATCTTTATGGATATTGATAAGGTGGATTACGACGCGGCGCTGCCTCACTGCCGGCGGCTTTTAAGAAAAGGTGGCCTGCTGGTCGCGGACAACGTAGGTTTTAAAGAGGCAGATCCTTTCAACCGGCTGATATTCGAATCTTTGGAATGGAAAAGCATTAGCCTGTTATCGTTCCTGCCCTTTCATTCTCCCGAAAAGGACGGGCTGTGTTTGGCCCTTCGTCTATAGCTTGTTTATTATTAGTGGTTCTTCTCCAATGTAGTTGGAGAAGAGGATTCGAGGATTCAAGGGGTCAAGGGTCCAAGTGTTTATTCTCCAACGATTTTATCAGCGCTTTGAGCATCCTTTCAACTGCTTCCGTTTCATCCTTGAGAGCCTTTAAATTTTCTTTATTTACATAATTTAAATCACCTGAGAGCAGGACCTGGGTCTCCAACTCGCAAACAGAACCATAGGAAATATATAATGACCTCAAGTAGTCTGTTGTTGTCTTTCTGCCATATCCTTCTGATCTGAGATGTCAGACCGTATCTTTCTTCTTTTGGGATTTTTTTTGTTTTTCTATAAAGATCCAAACAGAGTCTGTACGATGTACGACTTTTGCCAAACTATCAGATATCTGTAATTCTTAAGCATTTTTATCCGCCTGTTTTGTGGCGGGTCACTCGAATCCTTGGACCCTTGACCCCTTGCACCCTTGAGTCATCAAATCCTTTCAAAATCATCAACTCTTTTGGAGATGATCCTTATTTAAGTTGGCCGCTTAATAGCGTTACTCATAAGACCCATTTCTAAATTGTGGAACCGCTCCCAAACCCACTCTCTGGTACTCTCCAAAGAGATAGAAGGAGCGTCCCCATTGCGAAAGGCAATTTCAGCATCTACAA
>DATKWE010000147.1:0-7520 GCA_035529735.1 Desulfobacterales bacterium
AGAAAGTCTACTATATTTTCAAGAAGTTCCTCGAGTCGGACCGGTTGGGGTTCCTGGCAAATAATCCCTTCTTCGATGCGCGACAGATCGAGCAGATCTCCAATCAGTGAAATTAACCCCCGGGTCTTTTCCCTGGCACGGGCCAGAATGTGCTGGTCTTGTGCAAAGTCATCCCCAACCATGTCTTTGATTACTAGGGCCAGCTGTTCATGGATGGTCGAAAGCGGTGAGCGCAATTCGTGGGAAACCTTTGCCACAAATTCCGATTTAAGTTGATCCAAAAGCTTCATGGCGGTGATATCCACAATATTTAAAACCGCTCCAAGACACTCTTTTCTCTCGCCTAAAACCGGCTGCCCGCTGGCCAGAAAATGTTTTTCATCGGATAGAGAAAACTCATAATCAGGGATATCATCAAAGTCCACATGTTTCCCTCGGGATATTTCCATTACAAGATTACAGAGTTTTTCGTCCGGCAGATAGTCCTCTATACGCCTGCCCGCTTTCAAATCGGGATTCAGACCGAGAAGTTGTCTGAAGGCCGGGTTCATCAAAACCACCCGTCCTTTGGGATCGGTGACCACAACACCGCTCGGGAAAGATTCGATAATGGTACGAATGCGGCTTTTCTCCGTATCCAGATCAGACAAGGTCCTTTGTCTTTTACGTTCCAGTTCTTCAGCCTCCCGGGTAAGGCAAATTTTCTCCCAGGCACGACTGACGACGATGCGGAGCTGATCCGGATCAAAGGGTTTGGCAATAAAATCGTAAGCCCCCTGTTTCATGGCTTCGATGGCTGTTTCTACCGTAGCATATCCCGTAATAACAATGACTTGAATTTTCTGGTATATGCCGCTAATTCGACTGAGAACCTCCAGACCGTCCATGCCCGGCATTTTCAAATCGAGTAGAACAATGTCGACGTTTTCTTTTGCCAGGACACTCAGCGCTTCATCCCCGCGGGATGCCTTTAGAACCCGAAGACCGGCCCGGGTGAGAATCCGCTCGCAGGCATCCCGGATATCCTGTTCGTCATCCACGACCAATGCTGTTGCGTCAGGTGTTATCTCCACTTTAATCTCCTTCGAGGTCCTTGGCCGCAAGGGGAAGCTCAATAAAAAATTGGGTCCCCTCGTCCGGTTTACTTTCAGCTTTGATATGCCCGCCGTGATTTTCAACGATTCTGTAGGCCAGGCTGAGTCCCAGACCGGTCCCTTTCCCCTCTTCTTTGGTGGTAAAGAACGGTTCAAATATATGGGGAAGAATATCTTCAGGTATTCCCGGACCGGTATCTGATATCTCTATGCAGACCCGATCGGCATCGGAAAGCAGGCGGCTCTTTATCGTAAGCTGCCCTTTCCCTTCCATGGCCTGTGCTGCATTGAGAATTATATTCATGAACAGATGATTCAGCTGCTGGATGTCGCCATAAACAGGCGGAAGGGAAGCATCCAGGTCTTTTACGATATCTATATTCTGAAACAGGGTCTGGCTTTCGAGCAGAAAGAGGGTGCGGGTAAGCGCCCGGTTGACATCATTGGGCCGCATTAAATGACGGGTCTGTCGGGTGAACTCCAGCAACTCCCTGACCGTGTCGCGGCATCTGTTGGCGTCTTTCAGGATGCGGTTTAAATCTTCTTTTGCACCGTCCTCCAGGTCGTATTCTTCCATGATCAGCTTGGTAAACAGCGTAATTCCTCCCAAAGGGTTATTTAACTGGTGCGCCACGCCTGCCGCCAGTTTGCCCAAAGAAGCCATCTTCTCCGACTGGAGAAGCTGAAGCTGAGTCTTTTCAAGTTCCTCTTTCATTCGGAGTTGCTCGCGCAGATCGTGAAAAAAACCGATGGTTGCCGCCTCATGCCCGTTTTCATAAATAATGGCTGCATTCAGTGAGATTGGAATAATTACACCATCTTTACTGATGACGTCTACCTGATAAGATCTCAGTTTTCCCTTGCCGCCGTAATCCTCGCCTCTGAGGTCCTGCATGACCTCAAATGCGTTTTTCTCGGGGTAAATATCCCGAACATTCACGGTGTTGAGTGCTTCATCTATGGTATAGCCGAAAACCTTGGTGGCGGCTTCATTGAAAATGAGAATTTTTCCTTTCATCTCCGAAGCGATAACGCCGTCGACAGCACTTAAAATTAGATTCCGCAAAAAAGCATTCGTACGTTGTAGTTTCTCTTCAAGACCCCCTCGGGTGGGAAGGTCAAAATCCATGCTTACAAAGGCTTCGATATCCTCTCCGGAATAGATTGGATACGCATAATAACACGGCATTTCATCCATATCCAATGTATCTTCCGGCTTAGGCATTAAAGCGGGTTTGCCATCTTTGATGGTCTCTTTTACCGCACAATTTTGACATGGAGAGGATCGATCATAGAACAGTTCATGGCAGCATTTCCCGATAATTTCAGCTTCGGACATCCCATCGGGCCCGCAGTTTACAGCCAGGATTTTAAATTCAGGCGAAACCACAATGAACCTTCGCTTGAAAGCGCCGATCGCCTTGAGCAAATATTCCTTTTCAATATTTTTGTCCATGGCACGCCCCGTATAAACGGTTAGATCTTTAGCCGGTTCGCTTCTTTGGAGAATAGGTATTGAAAAAACAATCTAAATTAACCAGTCATATCGACGAGTTGAGTTTCATTCAATATATACGCAATCAACCATAACCTTCGCCAGAAGTCAACCGCCTATTTTCAATTCATCCACGGCTGGAAAATCATGTCTTCAAAGGTTGAGGATCCCTGAAAATCTTCAGCTCCGCCCGTGACAATACGCATGGCGCCGAATTTGACAACCGATTAAAAATGCTACATTGTAGTATTGTTGTCAACAAACAAATGCTTTGAAAAACCATGTCTCTGCATCTTAATACAATTTGCACAATTTAATTATTATTTATTCAATAGGTTATTTTCAATGCAAACACACAAACACAATGGTATTTTATGTAACGAAATGTTAACATATAAAAAAGAACGGAGAATCAGCCATGATGAAAAGGATCGAAGTGTTTAAGGAGAGTGGTTTTGGCGATACGGCCTTAAAAAGATTGTTGGTTCATGACTCCCCGTATTTTAAGGTTTTGAACTTCAATTTTAACGCCGGTCAAGAACTTCCCATCCATTCTCACGACATCGAAGGCCAGCTCAGTATCGTGGTGCTTGAAGGCACCGGTTCCTTTCTGGGGAAAGACGATAGTGAACTTCCTGCCAACCCCGGAGACGTTCTGATTTCGGATATTAGCGAACCCCACGGCATCCGGGCAACCAGCAAAATGCGCGTGCTGGTCACCATCGCGCCGCCGATATAGATTGCCCGTACGTGTTCACGGCTTAACATCTATCGAGGGAACAGTATTATGGCCATACGGTCCCAGATCTCAGACTTTCTCGGTCTCCGAAAAAGTACGGTCGGACTGCTTTGCATGGTCATCCTTGTGGGTATGGGCGAACGGATGGCCGAGAGGTTTTTGCCAATTTATCTCATCGCCCTGGGGGGTGGCGCTTTGTCCATCGGTCTTCTCAACGGTCTCGACAACCTGTTGTCTGCACTCTATTCCTTTCCCGGAGGTTACCTTTCCGACCGAATCGGCACCAAGAAAGCCCTGCTTGTTTTTAACATCATCGCCATGTTCGGATTTGTCATCGTCATACTGATTCCCCTTTGGCAGGCGGTTTTAGTGGGTTCGGTATTTTTCCTTTCATGGTCGGCAATTTCTTTGCCTGCAACCATGAGCCTTATTGCCAGAGTTCTCCCCTTGAACAAGAGAACCATGGGTGTCTCCATGCACTCTTTGGTGAGAAGAATTCCGATGGCACTTGGGCCGATTCTGGGGGGCTTATGCATCGGACTCTGGGGTGAGCGTGACGGCGTTCGGGCTGCCTTTGGTTGTGCCTTTCTGTTATCTATTCTTGGAACGGTTCTCCAGCAAATTCTTATCGAAGACGATTCTCCAAAAACTTCAACAGAAAAACAATCCGGAGCGCCTGAAAAGAATCCACTGAAGCTTTTACATCACATGCGCCCGTCGCTTAAGCGATTACTTATTTCAGATATTTTGATTCGGTTTTGTGAGCAGATTCCCTATGCTTTCGTAGTGGTATGGTGCATGAAAACCATCGCCGAACCGGTAACGGCGTTATCTTTCGGCATCCTAACAGCCATTGAAATGACGGTAGCCATGCTGGTGTATATTCCGGTGGCGTATTTGGCGGATAGAAGTGCCAAAAAACCATTCGTTGTCATAACATTTATGTTTTTTACGTTCTTTCCACTGGTCCTGTTTTTCTGTCAATCCTTTAAACTGCTGGTATTCGCCTTCATCTTGCGCGGCTTCAAGGAGTTCGGAGAGCCGACACGGAAAGCCCTTATCATGGACCTTGCACCTGAAAACCTTAAGGCAGCCATGTTCGGCCTGTATTATCTCTTGCGAGATAGTATCGTATCAATAGCAGCTTTCGGGGGGGCTTTTCTTTGGCAGATCGGTCCCTCCATAAATTTTATCGTTGCGTTTCTTTTCGGTGTAGCGGGCACCACTTATTTTGCGCTTTATGGCAGCGATCTTTTGGAAGATGAACATCGATCGAGGTTCCGACGATGATGGTGATGATACCGACACCCTGGATAGTTTTGCCCCATGCTATGACTTCCCAACCTGCAACCGGCCATCTCACACATTGACCCCATGAATTTCTCTTCATCATAGGAACCTTGAGTTCTGAAATTCCTTTTACATGACATCCAATACCCGTGTTTTAAAGCGCCCTGCAGCCCCCGTAAGGCGGGATTTCCACCCTTGTTAAACAGAAAATACAGATAGGTTTCACGGGGTAAACTTCGTTTCAGGAAGCTTGCGGGGAATGCGCTCGCTGTTGCAGTTCAATTCGTTATATGGCTGGCATATATCTTGCTTTTTCATGTTGAGTTTTATGGACGCTGAAAAAGCGTCGGACTTTGTCTTTTACTATCTTAAATTAACGATTAAAGGAGGCTGAAAAATGGATAATAAGCGACGATGGATTGTTGCAGGAATAATTTGTGTTTTTTCGATTGCATTGCTCTGTTCGAATCCGGTATTTGCCGATCAAAGGACCATTACCGGAACCATCAACGACACGTATCAGATTGTTGCAGAGGACGGCATGATGTATGAAGTGGAAGATACGGATATGGGCAACGATATGTTAAACCATGTCGGCAAAACCGTGGAGGCAACCGGCGAGGTCGTCGAAGAAGACGGCGTCAAGACCATTAAAGTGGATTCCTATAAAATACTAGAAAAAACAAAATCATAAATTTTAAAAGCGGGCGTCGGCCGCTCGGCCCATTACAGGCCGAAAGCCCGCTTTTAAAATCAGGCCCGCAAGAAAAACCGGGTTAGTTTCTATTTTTGAAATCTTCCTTTCGAATCCCGTATTTAAGCATGAGTTTATGCAACTGGCGGGTGCTGACACCGGCCTCTTGGGCAGATTGGTTTATTTTCCCGCTATTTCGCGATATCAATTCCTTAAGATATCTCTTTTCAAAACTTTCAATGGCTTTTCGACGCGCTTCTGACAGTGAACCATCGGTACCCAAAGGCAAAACAGCCGATGAAGTTTCATGTTCAAAAAGCTCTACAGGGAAACTCTCCGGCGTCAGCAACTCAGAAGTCTCGAGTATGTAAGCCCGCTCCAAAAGATTTTCCAACTCCCTTATGTTTCCCGGCCATGAATATTTCTCCAGAGCTTCCCTGACCTGGGGATGGACGTCATGAATATCCTTCTGGAGATCTTTGCTAAGTTTTTTTAAAAAAAATTGGATCAGCAACGGAATATCTTCTTTTCTTTTTCTTAACGGTGGAATTTCGACGGGGAAGACATTCAGACGATAATATAAGTCTTTTCTGAAATCACCGTCTTCGGTCATTTTTTTTAAATTGGAGTTCGTCGCTGTGATAATTCTTGCGTTGGTTGCGATGATTTTTTCAGACCCCACGCAATTAAAGGTGCCGTCCTGAAGCACTTGTAACAGTTTAATCTGCGCCGAAGGCGTTATGGTGCCGATCTCATCCAGAAACAGGGTTCCATTTCTGGCAATCTCAAACTTACCCAGTTTTTTTTTGAACGCACCGGTAAAAGCGCCTTTTTCATGGCCGAAGAGCTCGCTTTCTAACAGAGTCTCCGGAATAGCTCCGCAATGGACGCTGATGAACTGAGCATTTTCCCGGTTGCTGTGTCTGTGTATTAATTTTGCCAAAACACCCTTCCCGGTTCCTGTTTCACCGCTCAGCAAGACGGTTGTTTTTGTCGGCGCAACCCTATGAATCTTTTTAAAAACTTCTTCAACAGTGCCATTTTTGGTATGAACCATTTCCAGCGAATCCGATCTCCAGAACTGTTCTCTGAGATAATCGAGTTCAGATTGCTGAATAATGGATTCGCTTATGGCTTCAGTTACCAGTTGAACCTCGTCCGGATCCAACGGGTATGTCAGGTAATCGCTGGCACCGGCCTTTACGACTTTGACCACCTCCCGGATCATGTCGGAACTGGCCATGACGACGATTTCAATGGTCGGGCATAACTGTTTTAATGGCTGCAACACCTGTGTATAGTCATTGCCTTGAGTCGACTGAAGGAGGATTTTTAGATCAATAAAAACAAGATCGTATCGTTTTTTTCTAAGGATTTTTAACACTTCGTTTTTGCCAGTGGTTCTATCGACGCAACACCCCGAGTTAAAGGCGGTGTGAATTTTTCTGTAATCTTCAGGCTTTTCCGAAACAACTAGAACAGATCTCATGTGTTTCTCCAAAACATCTTGATTTTATCGGGAATAACCTTCCAAAACTCAATTCCATATATCAGAAACGGATTTTTATTATAGAACACCATTTAAATCAAACATAAAAAGAATCCATTCACAAAAAAAATGATCTTCTTGAAATCAAAACCACGGTTGGCAAATTAAACTAAAGAGGATCACCTCCCGATTAGTTGTAGTTAATTAGGGTAAAATAAGTGAGTCATCTCCTATTGAGCAGGTGTGATCTCAGAGGGTTCAAGGATTCGAGGGTTCGAGGGTTCGAGGGTTCGAGAAAAATGCTAAAGAATTACAAAGATTTGAAAGTCTGGCAAAAGCCATACGAACTCTGTTTAGAGATATATAGAATAACAGCAAAATTCCCAAGGGAAGAAAGATACGGTCTAACTTCACAGACAAGAAGATCTGTTGTGTCTATTCCTTCTAATATAGCAGAAGGCTATGGAAGAAAGACATCGCAGAAATCGAAAGAATGTTAAGGGCGCTGATAAAGTCTTTAGAAAACAAACCCTTGACCCCTTGAATCCTTGGACCCTCTTCTCCAACTAAATTGGAGAAGAACCGCAATTTTTAACGCCAGACGCGTCATGAATCTTTTTCCAAAATAGCTCGATGTCGCTCACAAAAGACTTTTTACGAAGCCGTCATTCTTCATCATTCGAAATTCGTTATTCGATATTCTTGTGTTCATTTGAAAT
>DATKWE010000148.1:0-3215 GCA_035529735.1 Desulfobacterales bacterium
CTATGCATAGACCCGTGGCTTTCCGTCCCCCGGTCCCCCGGGGTTTGGCTTTATCTTGGTCTATGTATGTAGCAATAATCGTGCTCAATTTGCAATAATTTTTATAAATTTAAAGACAAATAATATTAATGGGTTATAAAATTGCGTTTTCGCCCTACGAAAATAATTGTTACAATTATTTCATAAAACTGTGGAATTTACTACATATTGTGGAAATAATTACATAGCCAAGAAAAGTGTGAAATGGCTAAAGTGATCTAAAATGCCTAAAGTTTTGCCCGTTAGCCCGTTGAGCCGGTTAGCCCGTAGCCGGTTAAATCCGTTTGGCGGTTTTTAGTGATTGATTGCTATTATTACGGGCCAACGGGCACACGGGCCAACCGGCCCAACCTTCTCCAAGTCAGAAATCATACAATTCCAAGCTAAGATAAAACGGTTTGGTGTTTTTCAATTCGAAATAAATAGAGATACAACACAATCCCGCCGGCCACCATCACGCCGCACAGCAGTTGGCCCATGGAAAAGGACATCAATATAAAACCGATATGGGCGTCGGGCTGGCGAAAATATTCGATGAAAAACCTGACGATCCCATAGCCGATGAGGTAAAAGGCGAGCATTGTCCCACGGGGTTTTTGAACCTTTCGAAGACTCCACAAAACAATGAAAAGGAAAATACCTTCGAAAAAGGCTTCGTACAGCTGGGAAGGGTGTCTGAGATTCGATTCGGGCGCTAGGGGAAAATGCATGCCGATGGGCGCCGATGTTATCCGGCCGTATAACTCACCGTTTATAAAATTTCCGAGACGACCGAATGAATAACCCAGGGGGATGGCCGGTGCGAACAAATCCGCCATATCCCAAAAAATCAAACCGGCTTTACGGGTATAAATCCAGGCTGACACAAGAATACCGATAAGTCCCCCGTGAAAAGACATTCCGGAAATGCCGGTAATGGTAATGCCGTTTGAAAAGCTGAAGGGGAGAAATATTTCAAGGGGGTTTCCGAGATAGTAAGACAGGTTGTAAAACAGAACGTATCCGAGACGTGCTCCGACAATAAGACCGATGATCATGTACATCATCAGGTTTTGTATCTCTTCTGCGGAAACACTGAATTCTTTTTCGCGTTTTATGCGATAGACCACCAGCATGTAGGTGATTGCAAACCCGACAATATACATTAACCCGTAATACTGGAGTTTGAACCCCCCGATTTCAAAGATAACAGGGTTCATTTTTTCGGGCAAATGCTGCCACCAGATCAAAAAGTCGTTCATGAGGCAAAAATTAGTTTGACATCAAGGGGTTAATTTTAAAAGATAGGCATCTTGAAAGCCAAATGGAATATTGGAATAATGGAATGGTGGGGAATAAAAAGGGCAAGTATACCCATTATTCCAAAATTTCACCATTCCATTGTTCCGTGGATGCTACTTTGTTATCTTTATTACCAGAAATCCTCGATTCATTCGTCGTATAAACAGGTTGACGGCTTCACCCGTCTCGACTTTGTTGATCGCTTTATCAAGATCTTTCACCGAAGTGATGCCCTGGTGATTGACCTCTTTGATAATGTCGTGGACCTTTAATCCTGATTCTGCGGCCTTGCTGTCCGAATCAATACCCACCACGATGACACCGTTGGTGTCCTCTAGATTGAAGCGACGCGATGTTTCAGGTGTAATATCCGCAACCCGAATTCCGAGTTCCGCCTGCTTTTCTTTGGGGGCACTTTCCCTGGAGATTTTGGTCTCTTCTCTTTTGGCAATTTTTATTTCAAACGTCCGGCTTTTTCCATCTCGCAGCACTTTTATTTTAACCGTATCACCGATACCGGTATCTGCGATCAGGCCGGTGAGGTCTCGGGCGCTGCCGATGTTCTTTCCGTTTACGGACAATATGACGTCTTTGGGTTTGATTCCTGCCGAATCGGCAGGATCACCCGGGAATACTTCTGTTACCAAAACGCCTTTTTTTTCTTTTATACCGTAGTATTCTGCGACTTCCTCACTGATGTCCTGAATGCCGACGCCTAGCCACCCCCGGGTAACCTCCCCGCTGCTTTTAAGCTGAACAATAATATTTTTGGCAAGGTTTACCGGAATGGCAAATCCGATCCCCTGTCCACCGGCGACAATGGCTGTGTTTATTCCAACAACCTTTCCCTCCATATCGATCAACGGACCGCCGCTGTTTCCAGGATTGATGGAAGCATCGGTCTGTATAAAATCATCATAAGGCCCTGATCCGATGACACGACCCTTGGCGCTGACGATCCCTGCTGTAACGGTTTGCTCCAGGCCAAAGGGATTTCCGATGGCCACCACCCACTGGCCGACTTTAAGGGTATCGGAATCTCCGAAATTCAAAACCGGAAGGTCATTTTTCGCCTCGATTTTGATCAGTGCCAGATCTGTGTTTTTATCACGCCCTACAATTGTAGCGTCGAACTCTTTTTCGTCATTTAAAATGACCACAATCTTGTCTGCGTTATCAATAACGTGATTGTTGGTTACGATATAGCCGTCTTTATCGATAATGAACCCGGAACCAAGGCTCCGCTGTTTAAAGTCCCGGTTCTGGTCTTCATCCAAAAATCGGTCAAAAAAGTCCCGCATGGGGTCGTCCTCTCCAAAAGGGCCTTTTTTAAAGTGACGAAATACACGGCCGCCGCCTTTGATGGTCTTGACGGTCCGGATATTGACCACCGCCGGGCTGGCCTCTTCAGCCAGGTTAGAGAAACTTTCAGGCGGCAGAAAGGTAGTGCTGTATTTTGCTGCGATACCAGAAGCCGGGAAAAAACCTGAAAACGCCACGATCATGGCTGCCAGGAGCGTCACGAATATGAAAGATTTTCTCTCTGGAACGAATGGTTTGATTGCAATAAATTTCATTAATAGACTCCTTTTATGTTTGTTGATCTTCTAATCCGGCAAATCCGAAAGAAAAAATGTAATAGTTCAGCCACAAAGACACTAAGTCACAAAGAATTTATTTAATAAGTATTTTTCTTTGTGTCTTAGTGACTTAGTGGCAGTGAGAAAAAGTTTTGCCATAAAAAAACCAAAGAGCAAGATAATAAATGGTCATCCTGAATGCCTAAAAGGATGCTGGTAAGTTAATTATAGATTCGAGAAAAGCAATCTTTATGCCACAATAAAATTGTTGAAAATTCTATCGAATCATAATTCTCTGAATACATTGATTGAACG
>DATKWE010000149.1:0-6733 GCA_035529735.1 Desulfobacterales bacterium
CATGGATATCGAAGCCGACCTTGGGATCGATTCCATCAAACGGGTGGAGATACTGTCCACACTCGAGGAAAAAATCCCCGACCTTCCGCCGGTTCCCCCGGAACTCATGGGCAGCCTTAAAACACTCGCTCAGATCGTGGAATACCTTTCCGGGACGCCGAAAAAAGACCTGGCCGATCAAAAAACAGCTCCCACAACTTCGCCGGGTCACGTGGATACCGTGGAAGAATCTTTGGACAGGTTACCCAAAGACGATGCCGGCTTTTCCCCGGAATATTTAGCCGCCAATATCGGCAGAAAGGTGGTATCCATCGTCGACAGCCCCCGGGTTCAAAACAACCGGTTAACGCTGCCGGCCACCGGCACCGTATATATTACCGATGATACCACCGGCCTTTCACAAGCGATTGCCGATGGATTCGCATCGCTGAACATCAAAGCGAAGATGATATCCGATGAAATGCTATCCGATATCGTCAACGGCGAAACGCGTTTAAAAAATGCTGCCGGCCTGGTCATCGTGTCGAAAAATATGCTGCACGATCACCGTTTCCTTAAAGATGCTTTTGCACTGACCCATCGTATGGCATCGGATCTTCTCGAATCCGGCGCACAAGACGGCGCCCTGTTTGCCACCATCACCCGACTCGACGGCGCTTTCGGCTTTAAAGGCCGGGGTATCGCCGATCCCCTGCAGGGCGGTCTTGCCGGTCTTGCCAAAACCGCAGCGATGGAGTGGGAAAATGTCTGCTGTCGTGCCATCGACATTGCCCCGGACTGGAAGGAGACGACCCAAATCGCAAAGGCCGTTGTGGCTGAACTCCTCAACTCCGATGGCTCGGGCCCGGTTGAAGTCGGCCTCGATGCCGGATCACGATGCACATTGGCCCTTGAAGCCGCACCGTATCGCCATGGGGAAATCGCCCTCGACCCGGGAGATGTTGTTGTGATCACCGGTGGCGCCAGGGGTGTCACCGCCGCAGCAGCCTGTGCACTTGCTAAACATGCAAAACCGACCCTAATCCTCCTGGGCCGTTCTTTGCATCCAACACCCGAACCTGAATGGCTGACGGCCATCCACGATGAAGCTGCCGTTAAAAAGGCCATCCTTGAAAACGAATTCAGGGACAATCATCCAACACCGATTCAGCTGGAAACGGCGTACAAAAAACACCTGTCAAATCGTGAGATCACCCAAAACCTGGAAAAAATCAGAAAGGTCGGTGCCAACGCGCGCTATTACTCGGTGGATGTTCGCGATTTGGATCGCGTCAATTCCGTTCTAAATGATGTTCGATCCGAGTATGGTCCTGTTAAAGGGGTTGTCCACGGCGCAGGCGTCATCAAAGATCGCCGGATCACCGAAAAAACCGCCGCGCAATTCGACACTGTTTTCGATCCCAAGGTCCAGGGGCTGGGCGTTCTTCTTGAGGCCACAAAAAAAGATCCCCTCAAATACCTGGTGCTGTTCTCGTCGGTTACCGCCAGAATCGGCAACAAGGGACAGGCCGATTATGCCATGGCCAATGAAGCTCTCAATAAAATCGCACAACAAGAATCGATCCAGCGCCCGGATTGCAGGGTTGTTTCCATCAACTGGGGGCCCTGGGACGGGGGAATGGTCTGTTCGGCTTTAAAACAAAAATTTGAAAAAGACGGCGTCCAGCTGATTCCCGAGGATGCCGGTGCCATGTGCTTGATTTATGAGATGATGGGAGACACCCGTTCTCCAGTAGAAGTGGTTATCGGTGGAAATATTATCCCGGAAAAAGCCAAAGAACAGAGCGAACCTGCCGGTTCTGCTTTAGAACAACCCGTTATCTTTAATAAAAACGAAAAACTTTCCCTGACCTTTCAGCGTGAAATCGATCTGGATCGGTTTCCGATCCTCGGCGCACACATCCTGGATGGAAAACCGGTGGTTCCGTTTGCCCTGATTGCCGAGTGGCTCGGCCACGGCGCGCTCCATGAAAATCCGGGTCTTTCTCTTCAGGGTTTGGATGATATGCGTATATTTCATGGCATCATTCTCGAGCAGGAAAAGAAGCGGATCCGTCTTATGGCCGGAAAGGCCAGGAAAAAAGGTTCGACGTTTGAAGTGGATGTTGAAATCAGAAACGGCATTAAAGACGGCGTGGAGATGATTCATTCAGGGGCCACGGCGATTTTAACCGATCAACTGGAGCCCCCGCCCCATTTTAACGCATCCGGACACATTCGCCCCAATACCTACTCAAGAAGCATCGACGAAATATACGAAAAAATTCTGTTCCACGGGATTGAACTTCGTGGAATCCAGGAAATAATGGGGTATTCATCACAGTCCATATCGGCCCGGATTGCTTCGGCGCCGGCACCCGACCAATGGATGACCGATCCATTGAGAAGCCGATGGATCGCCGATCCGCTGGTTTTCGACTGTGCATGTCAGATGGCGATTATATGGTGCTTTGAAGAGCGCGGCATGGTGTCTCTGCCGAGCTACAGCGCCAGTTATCGCCAGTATCGCGACAGGTTCCCTTCAGAGGGTGTTACCGCAGTCCTTGAAGTCAAAGAAGCGACCGATCATATCATGACGGGAGATTTTACATTCCTCGATGCCGACAACGTTGTCGTGGCCACGTTAACCGGCTATGAAGCGGTCATGGATGCATCACTGTCCAGGGCATTCAAAACCGAATGTGCCGCCTAAGTGCTCTAATTCATAAATACGATTACGAATTTTATCTGGACACTATCCCGTATAAGCTGAAGTCCAAAAGTTTGAAGTTTGAAGTGCCTAAAGTGAGCTAAAGTTGAGGAACGCGCTTTCAGCGCGATCAATTATAATTAAAATTGATAGAATACCTTAACTTTAGGCACTTTAGTTCACTTTAGGCACTTTAAACTTGTGTATGTTTGTCATTATTTTGCCCTTATTTTTTTTGCCTATTTCGCCGTCAGCCCTATTTTAACTTTAGGCATTTTAGATCACCTTATATCATTCTTGTCCGCCGATGCTCTGTGGCGGGTTAGGCACTTCTTCCTGAATATGTTTTTTGCCTAGCCCGGGCGGCGGCCTTGAGAACATCCACATGAACGTCCACATAATCATAGACCCGGGCTATCCGCTTACCGGGTGCAGGCCGAAGGACCCGGCCCAGGTATTGCAGCACCCGTCCCCTGAATTTTATCGGCGTTGCCAAAAACAAGGGCGACAAATCCTTGCGATCAAACCCTTCTCCGATGAGCTGACCGGTGGCGATCAAGACCTTGACGTCTCCCTGATCCAAACGGTCGAGGACCGCCCGCCGCTCGCTGCCGCTGAGATCGCCGGTTAAAAGTTCAGACGATATTTTGTATCGGTATCGCAACAGGGCCTGAAGGGTTTCACAGTGTTTTTTCCGGTCTGAAAGCACCAGGCACACCCCGTCGTTGTTGTGCACTTCTTTTTCAATGTCCGATGCGATCAGTCGATTTCTTCGGTCGTCCATGACAAGTTCCGACAGCATCTTGCTGTATTCGTTAACCGGATCAAAATAGGGCTTAAAATCCGTCTCCCGGACAATGACCTCCGCAGCCAAAATATCGCCGCTTTCAACCAGGCGGCTTTGATCGATCTTATGATGCACGTCACCCAAGTGCCAGAATATCAATCTTGACAGATTGTCCCGGCGGAAGGGCGTTGCCGACAGCCCCAGCATATATCTGGAATCAAATTCGGTCACCGCTTCGGTAAAGGTTCTGCTCGGACATCGATGACACTCATCGACAATCAAAAATCCGATGTGTTTCGACACGTCCTCGGCACACTTATACAGCGTCTGAACCAAAGCCACCGTCATCTTTTCGCCCATCCTTACTTTGCCGCCGCCGATAAAACCGACGTCATTCTCGGGAATTCCCAAGAACTGGCCGATCCGATCGATCCATTGATAGGCAAGATCCTTGGTATGCACCACAATCAAGGCCGGCAGCTTTCGGCGGGCGATAATGTACAGCGCCATAACGGTTTTCCCGCTGCCGGTGGGTGCGTTCAAGGTGCCGAAATCCCGCGAAATCATCGTCCGGACCGCTTTCTGCTGAAACGGCTTTAATTTCCCGGCAAATTTGAAATTAACCGGCGTTCGGGTGGGTCTTTGGTCATCGATCTCATACGTTACGCCGCGGCGCCTGCACAGCAGCAGCAACTGCCGCATATAGCCTCTGGGTATCCACAGGCCGCCGCCCCGGATTTTATCATAAAACTTCAGCATCTTAGGGGTGCCCCGGTTCCATCGGCCCATCCGCGCATTCTCCTGCCATTTGGGGTTCGGAAATGTCAGCGTGTCCGTCAATTGGGTCCATATTTCCGGAGGAATATCGGATAGACGGAGCGTGTTGGTCAGGATGATTTTCAAAGGCCTGTCCCTCATCAATGGTTTGTTTGAGCATTATATTTTTATGCAACCAACCCAGGTAATCGGGTTAAAAGCATTATACCCTATTTGACGGCTTATGCCAATGGCCGGCAACTTTATGAAAATCATCAAATCCAACGGATAAAACCCACAACGAACAACACAAGTTCCGAACCCAAACTGTTGCGAAATCTCATCATAAAAATAAACGTCGTGTGTTTTTATCAGGCGATATGTTTATCCGCCTCCGGAGGGCTTGTCCGCCTCCGGAGGGCTTTCCCATTGGGCAAATAACAGGGCTGTTTTCACTATTTTCATGATGTCACTTGGGGCCAATTCTATCAAAGCAGAAAAAAAGTCTAAAAATGCGGATCATTATTGTCATTAAACTCATTTTGCCATATTATTTATGCAACGATAGGTTAAAGACGAATTCAGGAACACAATATGTTGAAAAAATACGAAATTCCGCTGTTGAAAGATCATCACACGCATACCTCCATTTATGCTTCTTTAAGTAACTGCATCGACTTAAGCGCCGTTCGGGATAAGAAAAAAGCGCTGTCATTGATGAAAAAAAGTACCGATGAAATCACCGTAATTCTTGGATGGAACAGTAGTTTTTTCTATTTTGAGGATGAAGAACTAGCGTGTCTGCCGCCGGTGGTTATTTGCAATATATCATTTCATGATTTTCTGATTAATAGACCGGCGCGAGAAAGATTATTCGATTCACACCCAGACATTATATCCCATATTGGTGACGGCGACTGGGTAGAAAGAAATTTATATGCGATTCTGAAATTCGTTGGCAATATCAAGCCATGCAACGATGATCAGGTCAGATCATTCTTTGACGAATACCTCTTAAAAAATGGGATATGGTATGCCGAGGACATGCTTTTGGCCGATAGGGAGTTCGTTAATATTTTTCAGCGAATAGGATATTCGGAGAGAACAAGATTTTGGGCAGATATTGAAACGTTCGATTCTCTTGACTCGGAAGCGAAAAAATATGTGCATGGTATAAAAATATTCATCGATGGGGCACTTGGGGCTAAAACCGCAGCAATAAAAGAATCTTTTCTTACGGGAGAAAGGGGCCTATTGATATATTCAGATGAAAAGCTGTTCAATACCCTGACGCAGTTGAGCAAACTTAAAAAACCTGTTGCCATACATGCCGTCGGAGATCTTGCCACGGATCAAATCATCAAAATCCTAAGCGATATTCAAAAAACAGAAGGCGGTATCCCACAGATACGCATCGAGCATGTCCAATTCATTTCCAAAGAAAGTGCAGAAAACGCCAAATCCCTTGGAATCGTATTGTCCATGCAACCCAATTTCAACAATGACTCGATTCAATATGCGGATAGACTCTCGGCAAAATACTGCAAATGTAACAACCCATTCCGGATGCTGATCGACCAAGTGGGCTATGTCCCGGGAGAAGATTTGATCTTTGGATCAGACGGAATGCCCCACGGAGTTCAATGTGCTTTGGAACAAAGTTTGTTTCCCCGATATGCAGATCAGGCATTGACCCTTGAAGAGTTTATTGCGGGGTATTGCATGCCGGACCAGAAAAATGGTTACATTAAAATAGAGATCGATGAAGCGGAGAAAAATATTAAAACAGAGATTGTGTCAAATTAAGCGGCAGCAGACCCGAACAAAGTTAACCTTCAAGGAGAAAACTATGATTGAACTCGGCGACCCCTACAGAGAAATGGCCACCACCTGCAGCACGAGACCCATGGCGGAAAAAAAGATCATCTGGAAGCGTTTTGAATCGGAGCCCTTTGAAAAGGGGAAGTTCCAGGCAAAGGTATTTTCCGGAAGGTTCATCGATTCTGCGGCATCGGTTTTCCGAAAGGCCTACCCGGAAGTCTACGGCTCCCCCCACGAGTTCGTGCTCATGCCGGAAAAATATCCGGGACGCATCGCCCTCGACGAAAACTGGGAGGAAGATAGCCGGACAAAGGTGTACTGCATGCCGGTGGTGGTGGAACTCGAAACCGAAAAGGTGGTCGCGGCAACCATGCTCACGAAAATCGAAAAAAACCTTCAGATCGAGTTTACTTTTGCGGCCACACGCCCCAATTATCGGCTCAAAAAAATCATGCAGCAATTGAGGGCCGTCACCTGGAAGACAGCCCTGGCCTCAGGGGCCGAGTACTTTACCACGTTTCTGGAGACCTGGCACGACATCACCCAGAAGTGGTGCATCAAGGACGGCTGGAAGGTGGCAGGGATTTTCCCGGGGAACTTCGTACGCTGGAAAAAACCGGACCGGGAGTACCGGGGATGCGCCATCCACTGCTACCGTTTTGTCCGTGACGGTAAAGACT
>DATKWE010000150.1:0-2664 GCA_035529735.1 Desulfobacterales bacterium
TATTGAAGATGTGGAACATCCCATATCCGTCGCCAGACGCGTTATGGAAACGACCCAGCATGTGATCTTATCAGGGAGGCTGGCCACTGAATTCGCACATTCTGAAGGTTTTCCAAGGTATGACCCGAGAACCAGACCCAAGGTAAACTTATGGATGGAAATCATGGAAGAGTTTCGCCAAAAAACGACGTATGAGCAGATATTCCATGTCGATCAATATCTTAAAGAAGGGAGATTTACTTTAGGGACCGTCGGCTGCGTGGCGATGGATTCGAGCGGCAGCATCGCTGCGGGTACGTCCACCGGGGGGCTTAAAATGAATGTGCCCGGAAGGGTGGGCGATTCGGGAATCATCGGTGCAGGAACCTATTGTTCAAAATACGGCGGTGTTTCATGCACAGGGTATGGAGAAAAGATTCTCGTTCTATCCTTGGGAAAACAGGTTGTCAATTATCTAAAGTTCAGGGAGTCGGCAAATGCGATGGGTGCCGCCGAATACGGAATTGAAGAATTAAACTCGTTGCACGCCCATGGTGGAATCATCTGCATCGACAAAGAAGGAAATATTGGATATGGGCACAATGCCAAAACCATGACGATGCATTTTATTGAATGAAGCAGCGTAATTTTGCCGCCATTTGTTGGACAGTTTGCCCCTTTTCGATATCCCTGTCCTTTTTCTTTTTTTGTTGATGCCGCCGGTCGTCGCTTTTGGTTTTCTGGCAAATTTACCGGTTATTCACCATCAACCCTATCCCTCAACTTGCCAGAACACCTAAACGTAACAACCTTCCTTGGTTCAAGCATCAAGTCATCCCCGGTTGCAGGATTCCTGCCTTTCCGTTCCCTTTTTTCCTTTACACAGAACTTGCCGAAATTAGAGATCAGAACGTCCTCACCGGATGCCAGTGTGCTCTTGATGATCTCTATAAGAGTTTCGACAATTTCTGTGGATTTGTTCTTGGGCAAACCGATTTGATTGTGGACCGATTCTACGATCTCAACTTTTGTGAGTGTCATGGGGGGAGGCTCCTTTGTGTTTACATAATCCAAGATAAAATTGCACTTCCAAGTACCAACGAAAAAATGCCAAACAACCTGTATGTTTGATCTGATACTGAATTAAGATACCAATCAATGAGTTCATCATACAAGTTTTTAGGAATTAAAAAGATAACACCACCTTCAATGATCGCCATTAACCCAATTAATCTTATAAGCCACGACTGACGACTTGCAGTTGCAGAAATCAAAAGCAGGATACCCATTATTATTTCAAAGGCGGAGATAAATTTTCGATCAATCTCGTTGAATATACTTTTCACAAATTTTCTGGTTTCATCGGTATAAATAATCGTGCAACATCCCATTGCAATACAAAAAAAGCTGATTACATAGAGAAACCCTTTCATAATTGACTCCTTGCAGGTCTAAAGGTTGTTGTGGTAAGACATTATTTAACGAAGGGATTTCTATTTTCCCAAATATCACAGCATTTGTCAATATTTGTTTTGATACACTATCCTGTTTTTCTTGAATATTCTTGACAAGCTCATGATATTGTGAAATGGCGGGCGTGTTTCACATTCGCAACTCTTTTCTCAACTTGTATCCTCGATCTGATTTTATCTGCTGTTGATCCGGCCTGATTTAGGATGCATTATCCGGAATGCCCCTTGTTTAATCACGATACTTGTAGAGAGTTTCATAACCGAAAAGTCTGTGCAATGGTACGAAAAAATAACACGTGTATAGAAGCCATTTCAAAACCTTCCGGTGAGTGATTTTTGAGTCGTCATGTCAAAGGTATGAAAAATCGTTGCGGAATGAAATCAATATCTTTTTTCAGATGCGATGATATTGATCATTGGAGGAGTCAGAATGTATATCGCCCAAACAGACAGCTGGTATCTTGAAAGAATAACGGTATTGATCGCCGGCATCGTTATCCTATTAACTGTTATCTTTGCATGGATTCATAGCCCTTACTGGCTGATCTTGACATTCATCGTCGGCATCAACGAAATTATGTTTGCACTGATCGGCGTTTGTTTAACCTCAAACATTCTATACGTATTGGGTGCAAAACCGAGATTGAAGAAATAGGTTCTTCTCCAATTTTATTGGAGAAGAGGGGCCAGGATTCAAGGGGTCAAGGGTTCAAGCGTTTATTCTCCAACGATACATATTCTGACAAGTTGTATCGTATTACGTCTTCGATACTATAGGATTTGGCATTCCAAGGGGGTTGATCCGGCCCATTTTATTCTTATCTTAATTACATTGGTCGAAACTCAACTGTCACTGTCACAGGAGTGTACCCATGCCATTTGTTGAACTGCCCGGCATAACGGGAAAAGTTTTCGTTCCCGAAGTACAGCAGGAAGGCCCCAAAAAGCATCCGTGCAAGGATTGCTATTTCTGCCGGATTTGCAGTGACGATCGGTGCAGATTGTGTATTGGCCCCAAGAACTGCAAAACCCGGAAATCTTCCGGGAAGTAAACAATCCTCGCCTGAATAGACGGAATTATTTTCAACAACGTCTTCCTCGATGTATATCCAAACAGCAAAACTGTGATAAGATCGCAAAGCGATTTTATTCATGGAAAAAGCCTTGTCAAAATTTCTGAGTTGGTGTATTTTTCCAGCAATACATTTCGCCC
>DATKWE010000151.1:0-24401 GCA_035529735.1 Desulfobacterales bacterium
CCCCTCGATTCCATGACGAGTCTGTTGTTGGCGCTGTCATATTTGCCGCCGGTGAGGATCTCTTTTTGAACGTCAAATTTTGAGGCCATGACCCAGTTGAAGAAGTTCCCGAATGCCACAAATGCGGTGGGGCTGGGGGTGGAATCGAGCCGCATCCAGACATAATCGTTGTAGTACCAGCCGCCGGTACTGTCCTTTCCGGTCCAGTGAGCCGCTTCGGAATAGTTTTCGAAATAGTCGCCTGAAAAATTGTATGCATACAAAACGTTCCGCTCGAAATACCCGGCATAGGTGGAACTGTGATTATAGGTATCGTCAAAACACTGACTGTCGTCTTCGACATACGCCATATCGATCATGCTGCCCGAGTTGTCGATCAACAGCAGAAGATTCGGGTCCACACCGCCGGCCAGAAACGGCGGCAGTGCCGCACCGCTGCCGCAATAGTCAACAGCGTACAAATTCGGCGGCGCCGATCCGCTGAACAACAGCAAAATAATAAACACCATCCATGGAATATGTCTCTTGAAGCGTGTCATACCTTGATCTCCTATATCAGGAACTTAGTTCCCCTCTTTCACCCCACTGTTCCATTATTCCAATATTCCATCGTTCCATGGAAGTACAACGGGTCATTACTCTATTAGAACGCTACAATTTCAAACAATGGCATCAGCTTTGCGCTGTCAGTAATTACAGGCCCCTTCCTGGCCGACCAAATGTCTCCATTGACTCATAATCTCTGCCTGGCTGTTGCTGGTTCCCATGTGCTGCGAATAGACTCTATAAACGATATAAGCCCCGCCTGCACCTGCGCCTTTGCCCTTGCCCTCGTATCCGGCGGACATTTGGATGGCACTTCCGGTGGACAGCTGGGTGGCGCCGTAGATGCTTAAATTGGTGTGGGGACCTGTGTCTGTACTGTATACCCTGATATCCCTTTCCGAATCAGAGGGATAGTCGACGGTGGGTTCAGACTCCTGAAGCCAGAAATCCTTGGTGTACACCCGGACATCGGTGCCGATATCCAGATATCCGACCCCTTCGTTAAAGGTGGAAAAACCGCCGGGGCAGGCAATATTCTGCTCCAGCATTTCGAACCCCACCTCGGTTCCGCCGTCGGCTTCATAGAGCGCCTTTTTATGACGATCATCGTTTCCGGCAATCTGAACTTCGATGCTGGACGTCATGGTCGCGGAAATCCCCAAAAGGGTCAAAAGCGCCAGCATGATCAACGCAAGCACCGTAATGGAGCCGTTTTCAGGGTTAAATTTTCTTTTTTCTTTCAAAATTTTGTTCATAAATCGTTTCAGCTCAGCCGGTTAAAAAATTGTCACGTTACGTCTCAATGAGTTAAGGCACGGCCTGGATTTTCAGACTTTTCAAGAAGATACAGGGTTACCAGTCCGTTTTCATAGAGGTCAGTTGGGATGTTTTCCCTTTTCCGGTCACCGTTACGACGATCCGTTTTGTATTGGGAACCGGGGTGTTGTCGGCAATATCCCACTTTACTACGGTATACCCGTCTGAAGTCGTTTGCTCATGGGTATTTCCGGCCGAATCCACGCCAGGGGGGTTTCCGGCAGCTTCAAGCCAGGGATCGGAAAACGGCAGTGCCTTCAGTTCTTCCATCTTGTCCTGGGCCCAGTTCATCCGGGTTGTCATTTGACCCGCAGCTGAATTCACCTGAATGGCAGAGGTCTGCATGGCGGCAACACCCAGCAGACCCACGGCCAGTATAGAAATGGCGATCACCACTTCGATGATTGTAAAACCGGCATCGTTTTGCACCGCTCTGTTTTCAGTTCCCCGCTTTTTATGATCTGCTGAACCTAATCTCATCCGATCATCCTATATACCCAAATTGCGGCATTTGATAAATGTTGTCATAGACCTGCGGCTGAAATTGTCATTTTGCGCACCCAGAATCTGGGTCCCTTGCTGGTTATAATAGAGGTTGTTATCCTTGGTAACTCTCAACGCCCTGCCGGTTCGAGCCACGATGGTGATCTCCACGGATCTGATTCTTGACAGGTCTCCGGCCGAAACATTGGTGCCTCCGGGGTTCAACACATTGGGCGGAGAAGCGCCGTCGAGATAAACAAAATCGAGGGCATCGATGTTTTCAGCTACTGACTGCAGGCCACCACCCCAGGTCTCTCTCCCTAAATCACAGGGGCTGCCATCAGCAATTCCATCTTTATTTGCATCGTTTGTCAAAGCATATCGCATCTGCTCATTAGAATCATTTGTAGGTGGAGGCGTTGGATTTGTAAAATTGCCATCTTCGTTTTTATCTATCGTGAATTGAAGTTCCGCAACATTCGCGATCATGATTGCCGCCCCGGCATTTCCCGTGGGATCGCACCCCGCCATCCGGATTTCCTTGGTCAGGTAAAACATTGCAGCCCTGATATTCTGCTGCATGGCGGCAACTTCCTCCTGCATCAAATACGATTTATGCTGGGACTGAAACGTCGAATAGATTCCCCCAAGAACCAGCAAAAATATGGTCATGCTAACCATCAGTTCGATGAGGGTAAGGCCCTGATTTGAAAATCTTGGGTATCTCAGTGTCTGTTTTAGCGTCATTCCCATGAACTCCCACCAACCCATTTCTGCAATTTTATCACCCCGGAGGTCAGCGGACCGACTTTGTAATAGGCAGTATTACCGGAATTTGACAGATAGGCATACCCCGCGTTGCTCGTCCCCCGGGAATTAAACGTTATCGTTGTGGCGGCAAAGGTTTCATTGGCCGGACCGTTAAAATTTACACCGCTGCCGTAATCCCCCAGGACAACGGTTTTGCTTAAAGCACCGCTTAAAACATACTGGTCCGGATCGGTGCTATAGGTAATAGTGCAATCTACATTGGACTTAACTGCCGTCATTTTTGCCAGCTGCATGTTGGAATAAAGATCCCTGACCGCACTTTTCAAGCGATATTTCGGAATCCAGCTCATAAAATTGGGGACGCCAATCGCAACGAATATAGACAAAACAGCGAGCACCACCACAAGTTCGACTACGGTAAATCCCGATTTTTTTTTCATGACTCCCATCCTAATAAGCCCCCGATGCTTTTTATACAAATTTCGTGCCAAGGGGGTTGCTATAATTAAGGGACTTTAAAAAAAGAACTCGATCAAACTACATTATGATTATATCGAACTGATATAATTGATAATAATTGATGGAAACTTTGAGGGCTTTAGAATTGATAACTTCGGATTTGAAGTGAAGCAATGCATTAAAAACTATTAAAATTTTTTATAGTGCCATAAAATTGTTTTATATTGCCAAAATCCTGTCAGCATCGAGTATGATGATGTTAATCATTTCAACATACTGTAACCTAAATCGATCGTTTCAAATTACGCCAGAGAAATATAAATTTAAAACCATTTCAAGATTCTTAATGCAGGTTATAGCTGCTAGTTGTTGCGGATATATTCGACCGCATTTTTAAAAATGCGTATGCCGACGGTGGGGCTGTCCTCCCCCTTGCCGCCCCCGCGTTTTATGGTTTCCTTGATGCGGGTCCAGTCGGGGTGGTTGGTCCGGTGGTTAAAGGCTTCGGGATGGGGCATCAGACCGAAAATCCGGCCGCTGGGATCACAGATTCCGGCAATATCATAAACGGATCCGTTGGGATTGAAAGGAAATTTCAGATCTGCGGACCTGCCGTCGGGCATGGCATATCGGGCCACCACCTGCTTTTCATCGATCAAACGTCGTATGGTGGATTCGTCCGCATAAAATTTTCCTTCACCGTGTCTTATCGGCAGTTCCAAGGTATCCAGACCCGCGGTAAATATGCAGGGAGATGTTGAAGCAATCTTCAGGGTAACCCATTGGTCTCTGAAATTTCCACAGTCATTGAAGGTCATGGCAACGGATCGTTGGGTGTAGTCACGGTCAAATCCCGGTAAAAGACCCAGGTTGACAAGGGTCTGGAATCCATTGCAGATGCCGAGGACAAGATTCCCGGCATCGATAAATTCCAAGATTTTTTCCCCCAGATTGGTTTTCATGCGGACCGCCTGGACGACACCTGCACCGTGATCGTCTCCCCAACTGAACCCGCCGCCGAATACCATGATCTGAAAATCCTTCAACCCGACGGTTCCGTCAATCAGCGCGTTGATATGAACGCGGCGAGCAACGGCACCGGAAAGCTTCAAAGCATAAGCGGTCTCATAATCGCAGTTCAGACCGTATCCGGTGAGCACGAGGGCCTTTACATCATTCATACCAATTCTCCGAACGGCTTTTTCCAGGCGGCCTTAAGATCCTGAACCGAAACTTTCATGATGCGCCGGTCGTCAATCCCCTGGATTACAAATTCGGGGGTGTCGGTTACAACCCCGATGCAACTGCAGGCAAGCCCGTTGAAATTTTTTTCAAAAACCGCCCGGTTCTTCGGGTCGATGGTTACGATGAATCGGCCGGCGGATTCCGAAAACAGAATCAAATCATTCCGGTCGATCTGTTCTGCAGGTACACGACCCATATCCACCGACATGCCGAGATTACCGCCCATGGCAACCATGGCAAGGTGTACCCCAAGGCCCCCGCGATAGATGCCGTGGGCCGAAGCGACGATCTCTTTCTCGATGGCATCGCCCAATGCCTTGTATAAAACAACAAACTCGTCGGAAATCACCCGGGGAACATTCAGCCCCACATACCCGAAATGCGCATAGTATTCGGACCCGCCAAGTTCGTTTCGCGTCGTACCCAGGATATAAACCAGGTCCCCGGACACTTTGCTGTCCATGGTCACACATTTGGTGATATCTCTGACGACCGATGTGGTGGAAAATTGAAGGGTCTCAAGGGCCGAAACCTTGTGGGTTTCGCCGTAACGCCCCGGAAGATGCCCGTCAACGTACATACTGTCTTTGCCTGAAAGGAGCGGTATCTCATACGCCATACAGATTTCACGCAAAGCCCGGCAGGATCTCACAAGCTGGGCTGCCTTAAATTTGCCGTCCGGATTGTCCTGGGGATGAAATTGAATATTGGGCCAGCAGAAATTATCAACTCCGCCGATATGTTCCATGTCTGCACCGACGGCAACCAGCCTGCGAACCGCTTCGTCAACGGTACAGTGCGTCATGTGATAGGCGTCTATGGCCGAATAGGCCGGCAGCAGCGCCTGTGCAAAAGCAAGTCCCTTTTGGGCGTCAAGAACCGGTCTAATAACCGCTGCATCACTGTTGACATCACGTTCCAAACCCACCAGAGGCTTAATGACGCTGGTGCCCTGAACTTCATGGTCATACTGCCTCGTGATCCATTCCTTGGAACAGATATTGGGACGTGAAAGCATGTCTTCGAGTAAAATTTCGTAATCATCGGGCTCCTTCAGAACCGGTTCAAACAGTCCGCGTCTTTCCGGTGTCAGCCATTGGGCATCAAACTCCCATTGGGGAAAACCCGACGTCAATAAATCCATGTCGACATAGGCACAGGTCCGGCCGTCATAGGTGACATGAAGTTTTCCGGAATCCGTGTATTGTCCGATAACCGTGCTCTCCACCGCATGCATTTCTGACAGTTCCAAAAATCGATCGAGATCTTCAGGCCTCACCGCTACGGTCATCCTTTCCTGGGATTCGGAGACCCAGATCTCCCACTGATCCAGCCCCTCATATTTCAAGGGAACCTTTTCAAGCTGGATTTCGCATCCGTTGCTGAAGCGGGCCGATTCACCCACTGACGATGAAAGACCCCCGCCGCCGTTGTCTGTAATAAACTGTATCAATCCCTCGTCCCGGGCCTCTAAAAGAAAGTCATGCATTTTTTTCTGGGTGTACGGGTCTCCGATCTGAACATGACCTGCCGGGGTGTGCTCGGAAAACGTCTCCGAAGAAGTGGTAACGCCGTGAATACCATCCTTGCCGACCCGACCGCCACACATGATCACCAGGTCTTTGGATTCGGTTCTCTTTTTTTCCGCCGGGCGTCCTTTGACCAGAGCCGGCATAATCCCCACCGCAGTCACAAAAACCAGGCATTTCCCCAGGTATCCCGGGTCAAAAAGAACCTGGCCGAACGTGGTCGGAATTCCGCTCTTGTTACCGCCGTCACGCACGCCTTCGATGACGCCGTCCAAAAGCCGTCTCGGATGGAGATGCGGTTTAAGGCTCCCGCTGTAATCTCTTGGACCGACACAAAAACCGTAACCGCCCATCACCAGCTTCGATCCCAGGCCCGTCCCCAAAGGATCACGGTAAACCCCCACGATGCCGGTGATAGCCCCGCCGTAGGCTTCCATGTTGGATGGAGAATTATGGGTTTCTCCGGTAATGACGTAGTAATGTTCGTCGTCAAAACGCCCGACACCGGCATTATCCCACAACACCGATACCACCCAAGGTTTTCTTTCTTTTAATGTCAGGGTCGGCGTCTCGATACATGTTTTAAAAAGATTGTCCACAATATCCGTTTCACCGGTGACAAGATCCTTATAGCGAAACAATCCTCGAAATGTATTGTGGTTGCAGTGATCGCTTCTGGCCTGGGAAATATATTCAAGTTCGATATCTGTTGGATCTGACAGCCCCTTTGATGCTCTTTCGGCCTGGACTTTTTCGTTCAAGAAATAGGATCTTATGAAGGGAATATCGGCGGGGTTCAATGCCAGATCCCGCTGATCACTGATTTTCTTCAGGGTGGCGTCGCTATGGACAGGAATGGTGGTAACCGTCGGTGTATGGTCGAGAATAACTTTTGGGATGATAATACCGATCCCCTCTGCAGGATCCCATTCATCGGCCGGAAAAATTTTCCACTGCTGGATAATGTCATTGGCCAGAAGTTCGCCCGCAACCATATTTACCGCTTCGAAGGTCAGACCTGAACCTTTCAGACAATACCGTTTTGAAGTATAGATGGCTTCATGGGGGCCGAATTTTATCCCCAGAATATCTTCCACCGCCTCACCGGCGGTACTCCCTGGATTATCTCTGACCCCCGGACGAAAGCCCACCCAGATGGTCCAGTCAAAATCGATCTGAAGCGGATCATAAGCGGAGATCTGAGTCACAGGGTTTGTAAAGGCTTCAGTTTGAACGGTTTTCAGCTGTTCAGCTGAAAGGTCCGCATCAATGGTGATGACATGAATGCTGCGGACATGGGTCAGATCAATCCCAAAATAGTTTTTCGCCTTCTGGCGAATTCCATGGCCTTCGGCATCAAAAAGATCCGGTTTCAGTGCAATTTCGAGTCGGTATGGCATCAGCTTAAGAACACCCGGGCAATATCATTATAAAACACATATATCATTAACAGAATCAGCACAAAAATTCCGGCTTGCTGGGCGATCTCACGTATCTTTATGCTCACCGGACGTCCGGTGACCGCCTCGACAAAAAAGAACAGCAGATGTCCGCCGTCCAAAACCGGTATGGGAAGAAAATTTAAAATCGCAAGATTTATGCTGATAAGGGCAATGAAAAAGATCAAATTGACCGCCCCTTGCCTGGCCTCCTGACCTGCCATCTGTGCGATCATTATTGGGCCGCCCAGTGTTTTTGGCGAAACAGTACCCTGAAAAAGTTTTACGACACCCTTTATGGTCAAGGCTGTTATTTGATAGGTTTGTATGAAGCTCTGTGAAAAGGCCTGAAAAACGTTCAAATCCTTGGTAAAGAAATCACCGGAAGCGGTAACTCCGATGACATAGCGCTCGATATCCTCGTTGAATATATTTTTAAATATTTTCGGTTCCGGCGCAACGTCCACAACACGCATGGAATTACCGCGAAGCACAGATATGGATAGGGTCTTTCCTTTGCTCGTGGTAATCATCTTCGCCATGTCTTCCCAGCTTGAAATCTTCACGCCATCGATGGATTCTACCAGATCACCCTTTTTCAGCCCCGTCCGGTAAGCGGGGGCACCTTCATTAACCTCTCCGATGGAGGGTTTTAATATTAACATGCCGGATATTTGAAAAATACCGTAGAATATGATCAGCGCCAGAAGGATATTAAAAAAGGGCCCGGCGGCAACAATTAAAATCCGTTTAAAGACATGTTTGTGCGTAAAAGAGAGCGGAATATCAGCGGGGTCTAAGTCGGCATCCGGTTGCTCACCCACCATTTTGACATATCCGCCGAGAGGTATGGCGGAAATCCGATAATCGGTAATGCCGATCTTTTTACTGATCATTTTTGGACCAAAGCCGAGTGAAAATGTCTCCACCCCGACACCCAGCAACCTTGCCACAAGGAAATGCCCCAGTTCATGAAAAAATATCAGTACGCCCAGTACGATGACCAATGCAAATATATTAACACTCATTATGTTTCTCTGAATTCCGAATCCGGTTAAACCGGCAAAAAAAAATTTTTCGTTTATTAATAACAAGATACGGATAGTTCTTATAATATCACAAACACCCCAACATAGTAAAGAACCCGGCCTGGATAAATAATCAGGCTTCCCCATGGCCTCCCATTAGGACGCCGTTATTCCAAATTCCGTATCAGCGACAGGGCCTGTTCTCTGGCCCACCGGTCAGCTTGAAGAATATCCTGAAGCGTTGGGTCTGTAATTACAGTATGCTGCGCCATGGTTCCCCGAATAACCTCCGGTATTTTCAAAAAAGAGATGCGTTTTCTTAAAAAGGCCTCCACAGCCGCTTCATTTGCGGCATTTAACACCGCCGGGAGGGTCCCGTCTGTTTCACAGGCCTGATATGCCAAAGCAAGACAAGGGAATTTTTCCAAATCAGGTTCTTCAAAAGTTAGTGCACCGATACTCACAAAATCCGGTAACGGCTGCTCAAGCGCAAGACGTTCCGGATAAGACAGGGCATATGCAATGGCGCCCTTCATATCGGGAATGCCAAGCTGTGCCATTACCGTTCCATCTTTAAAGGAAACCATGGAGTGGATCACGCTTTGGGGGTGAATCACCACCTCAATCATTTTCTGTGAAATACCGAAGAGACGTTTTGCCTCTATAATCTCAAGCCCTTTGTTCATCAGCGTTGCTGAGTCGACGCTAATTTTTTTGCCCATACGCCACGTGGGGTGATTCAGGGCAGCTTCTGGTTTAATGGACCCAAACTCATTTCTCGGCAGATTTAAAAACGGGCCGCCGGAGGCTGTAAGAAATATCTTATCCAAATCCTCACGTCGATTCCCAGAAATGCATTGAAAAATCGCGCTGTGCTCGCTGTCGATGGGGAGTATCTTTGACCCATTTAATGCCGCCCTTTTTACGACAATCTCACCGGCCATAACAAGGGTCTCCTTGTTCGCCAGGGCGATGTTTTTCCCCGCCTCGATGGCTGCCAGGGTCGGCATCAGACCGGACGCTCCCACGAATGAAACCACAACCATATCAACGGATTGATAGGCTGCAGCAGCTTTGTAGCCGTCTTCTCCGTACAATATTTCAACGCCGGTTCCCGAGGGGAGCATGTTTTGCAGATCAACCGCGCTGGATTCATCATAAACTACGGCAATTTCAGGATGGAATTTCCCGATCTGCCCGGACAGTAAAGAAATGTTACGTTTGGCTGCAAGTGCCTTGACTGCAAACCGCTCTGGGAACATCTCTACAATCTTAAGGACATTACAGCCGATGGATCCTGTCGATCCCAATATGGAAAGATTTTTCATAGCAATCAAACATCGTAGCCAAAGGGCTCTTGTCTTAAAAAACAAGCTAAAGTCAGGCTAAAAAAACGCCAATTACCGGTTACCCGGTTAGCACATATTCCTTAAAAAAATACGCCACGGGTGCAGCAAACAACAAGGCATCAATGCGATCGAGGATACCGCCGTGACCCGGAAATAATGTCCCGGAATCCTTTATATGGGACGCCCGCTTTAATTCAGATTCGAACAGATCTCCCACCTGACCGGCAACACCGATGGAAAAGAAAAACAGGAGACTTAAACCCCATGATAAGGACGGCATAAAAAAATATTTGAACAAAGCGCCCGCGACCAGGTTTGCAGCAAGACCGCCCACAGAGCCCTCGATGGTCTTGTTAGGACTTACGGCCGGACAAAGCTTGTGCCGCCCAAAATAAGTGCCGGCATAGTAGGCACCGGTATCACCGATAACTACGAGTATTAACAGAAAAAATATCCAGGAAATACCATCATTCCCATTTCGGATCAAAACAAGATATGCAAGAAAAAACGGGATATAGATAACACCCAGAACCTGTTTGAAAACAATTTCCAAAACAGACGAATCAAATTTGAACTTTGAAAAAGAAACCAGAGCGCACACGATAAAATTAAAACTAATAATGCATAGAACCATTTTGAACGAATGAAAATATGCAGCCCAGATAACCGCCGATCCTGTGAAAAAAGCTAAACTCTGAAAGCTCAAAATGGAAATGCTTTGAGCGTTCAACTTTTCGCTTTCAGCCGTATTCAGACCCATCCGAAAATATTCCCAAAGTGCGATAATGACCGCGGCATTGATAACAACGGCAAGCAGAAATGTACCCCCGACGCTTATTAATAAAATAAGAACCGGGATGATCACAATCGCTGTAATCCATCGTTTTAAATGCACAATGCCTCGTCCTGGAAATACTTCAATTTTCTGATTTTAATTTGGTTTATCGAGACATAGTCTTTTTGTCTCGCACATGGAATGCTGGAATGGCGGAATGTCGGTTGTTAGAAGAATTTCGATTTTAAAGATATTTTTTTACTTCCTTATCAAAATGGATTTTGTCAACAATCCGTTATTCCATCATTCCAGTATTCCAACATTTCAATTATGAACGAAGCGAATTAAGTTCTGTACCGGAGGTTGAAAAATGCTGGTTATCAGGATTCGGTTCTACCGAATCTTCGCTCACGGCGCTGATAGTCTTTCAGAATTTGCACAAATTCATCCTTTCCAAAATCGGGCCACAAGGTATCTGTGATATAAATTTCCGTATACGCGATCTGCCACAGTAGAAAATTACTGATGCGCACTTCGCCGCTGGTTCTGATCAGAAGATCAGGATCCGGCATATCAGCGGTATAAAGATGCTCGGATATAAGTTCAGAGGTTATTAAATCTGGATCAATATGACCATCTCTGACCTTTTTTGCAATCTGTTTGACCATCCTTAGAATCTCAGACCGTCCGCCGTAACTCAGTGCGAGATTAAGGCGCAGACCGTCATTTTTTTTTGTTAAATCCATGGTCTTATACAGTGTCTTCCGGACATTTTCCGGCAATCGTTCGGTCTGTCCGATGGCATTCAGTTGAATATTGTTGTCCAGCATCTCTGTTTTTTCGGATTCGAGGAATTTTTTAAGGAGGGACATGAGAGCGGTGACCTCGGATTTGGGTCGTTGCCAGTTTTCGGTGGAGAAAGCATACAGCGTCAAAATGGGAATTCCGATTTCACGGCAGGTCCGAATAATGGTTCGAACGGTTTCGGAACCTTTTTCATGACCTTTGATCCGATTTAATAGGCGCTTTTTGGCCCATCGACCGTTACCATCCATAATGATGGCCACATGGGCGGGTAATTTTTCAGGATTAAGATCTGTGCTATCAACAGAAGGTGTATTAGAATTCAAGGATCTCCTTCTCTTTATCTTTACAGACTTCATCGACAAGCTTGATATACTCATCTGTTATTTTCTGTATATGATCTTGAGCCTTGAAAGCATCATCTTCCGAAATTTCGCCATCCTTCTTCAAGCCTTTCAGCAGATCGTTGGCATCACGTCTTTGATTGCGCACCGCAACCCGATGTTCTTCGCCCTTTTTATATACGACTTTTGCAAGCTGTTTTCTTCTCTCTTCGGTCAGCGGCGGAATGGAGATCCGTATCAGCTTGCCGTCATTTGAAGGCGTAAGACCGAGATCGGACTTCAATATGGCCTTTTCAATATTCTTGATAACGGATACGTCCCAAGGTTGTATGGTAATCAGCCGGCTTTCGGGAACAACAAGAGATGCCATCTGGTTAAGGGGTGTCAGTGTGCCATAATAATCGACCCGAATGCCATCCATAAGTGAAAGGGAAGCACGTCCTGTCCGGATCCTTTTTAATTCATTTCCTAGCGCATCTATCGACTTTTGCATACCATCTCTGGTTTCTTGATATATCGATTCAATCATGGCGTCTTCCTTTAATGGTTTATCTGGGTTCCCACCGTTTCTCCGCACACCACCTTTTTGATATTCCCCTTATGGGTCAAATTAAAGATAATAAGCGGGAGCTTATTATCCATTGCCAGAGAAATCGCTGTCATATCCATAACGTGGAGTTGCTTTTCGATAACCTCCATATATTTTATTTCTCTTATAAATTTAGCATTTTTATCGACAACAGGATCTGCATCGTAGAGTCCGTCAACCTTCGTCGCCTTTAAAAGGATCTCCGCATGTATTTCCTGGGCCCTGAGAACCGCAGCAGTATCGGTTGTAAAGTAAGGATTCCCGGTACCTGCTGCAAATATAACCACCCGTCCCTTTTCCAAGTGGCGAACAGCCCTTCGAACGATAAAGGGTTCCGCCACTTCATGCATTGAAATAGCGGTCTGAACACGGGTTACAACCCCCTTTTTTTCCAAAGCATCCTGTAACGCAAGGCTGTTAATGACGGTGGCCAGCATTCCCATTCGATCGGCAGAGACCCGATCCATACCATATGAGGAGGCGGCGATGCCTCTGAAAATATTACCACCGCCGACAACGATGGCAATTTGAACCCCGAGGTCAAATATAGAACGGACCTCTTCAGCCACGGACTTTATCATCTCGGGATTTATCCCAAAACTCTGATCGCCCATCAGCGCTTCACCGCTAAGTTTTAGCAGGATTCTTTTATATTTGGGCATGGTCAAAGTCTATAATTCCCCAATCCTGAATCTTGCGAATCGTTTGATTGAAATATTCTCACCGATTTTTGCAATCATTTCATTTAATAGATCTTCAACAGTGATATCGGGGTCACGAACGTAAGCCTGATTCATCAAGCAACTTTCCTTGAAATATTTCTGCATCTTACCTTCTACAATTTTATCCGCTATGTTTTCAGGCTTGCCCATTTCCAGTACCTGGCCCCGATAGATTTCCTTTTCCCTGTTGAGGGTCTCTTCAGGAACGTCTTCGGGACGGATCCCAACAGGATTGGTGGCTGCAATGTGCATCGCAATATTTTTTGCAAATTCCTTGAAATCGTCATTTTTTGCAACAAAATCGGTTTCACAATTAACTTCAACCAAAACTCCAAGCTTGTTGTCCATATGGATATAAGACTCGATTATCCCCTCTGTCATCGACCTTCCGGCTCGTTTAGCAGCCGTCGCCAAACCTTTTTTTCTCAAGAAATCGAAGGCCTTACTCATATCACCATCACACGCTGCAAGTGCTCCTTTACAATCCATAATTCCGGCGCCGGTCTTCTCGCGAAGCTCCTTAACCATTGTCGCACTAATTGTTGACATCACTATTCTCCATTTCCTTTTGCTTCAGTTTTTTCCCCGGATTCTTCGCTGTCAGAATGTTCTAATTCATCAGAAACAGGTTCAACTTCAGGTGTTGTTCTTTTAATTATCTCTACAACGGGACCGTCTGAACCGTCTGAAATCACCTTCCGTTGACCCGGTTTTAACTCCGCGCTGGCAGCTTCCACAGCAGACACCTCTTCTATCTCTTTGTCGGCTTCAGCCTGCTGTTTTTCAGCCAGACGCTCTCTTCCTTCGATACAAGCAGCGGCCATTCTGGATGTAATGAGCCGTATTGCACGGATTGCATCATCATTCCCCGGTATAACATAATCGATTTCATCAGGATCGCAATTGGTATCCACAATCGCAATTATAGGGATCCCCAGGCGTTTTCCCTCACGGACGGCAATGGCTTCATTTTTGGGGTCAACAACGAAAATCGCCCCTGGGAGCCCGTTCATGGTTCTGATTCCGCCAAGATTGTTATCGAGCTTTATGCGCTCCTTTCTTAATTTCAACCGCTCTTTTTTGGGAAAAAGATCGATGGATTCATCGTTTACAATGCCGTTAAGATAGTTCAAGCGGTCGATACTTTTTCTGATGGTGTGAAAATTTGTCAACATTCCGCCCAGCCACCTGTTATGAACGTAAAACATCTCACATCGATTCGCTTCTTCGTAGATCGATTCTCTCGCTTGTTTCTTTGTACCCACAAAAAGCAGCGATTTGCCGTTTTCTACCGTTTCGACGACAAAATCGTACACGGTTCTGAACATCCGAACGGTTTTCTGAAGATCGATAATATAGATACCGTTCCTGGCCCCAAAGATATAAGGTTTCATCTTCGGATTCCAACGTTTTGTCTGATGACCAAAATGAACTCCGGCTTCAAGGAGTTCTTTCATTGTAATATAAGCCATTTTTTTCTCCCTTCTTAATCGGTTTTTCCACCGCCCATATCACTCCTACATCCGACCCCGCCATTCGGGGCACCAGGAAACAGGTCCAAGGGCGTGCGAATTTATTAAACTGTCATATTTAACAAAAAAAATGTCGACTCGCAACATTTTTTTAAATTTTTTGCTTTTAAAACGCCGTGTTTTTGTTAGGTTCTCTTTTTCTGCATCTGGACAATACGATCGTATCCGCTGTAATCTTTTGTAAAAATGACATTTTCATAATTCCCGGACTGTTCTATGATTTTCAGAACATCATCTTTCTGATCATGGCCGATCTCCAGCAACAGGCAGCCCTCCCGGCAGAGATTCAGATGAGCGGCATTCACAATAGATCTTAAGCTTGAAAGTCCGTCTTCACCGCCGTCAAGGGCCGAAATCGGCTCATACCGGTGTATTTCAGGTTGAAGCCCGGCGATCACCCCACTCGGAACATACGGTGGATTTGATACAATGACATCAAACACCGGTTTGCCGTTACCGAAGGTGTCAAACCAGTCCGAACAAAAAAAATTGACACCTCGATGGAGACCATGACGCGCTGCATTTTGTTTGGTCAGCACCGCCGCGGCAACAGCCCTATCAGATGCAAAAAAAAGATGATTGGGCCGCATGGATGCAAGTGCCAAAATTACAGCCCCGGACCCCGTGCCCAGCTCTAATATTCGCTTTCTTTTTAGGTGTTGTTTGGATATTGAATCTTCCGGCAATAGTTTTAATGCAGCCTCAACCAAAAACTCGGTTTCAGGTCTCGGAATCAGAACATCTTTTGTAACTGCAAAATCCATGGACCAGAATTCTTTGAATCCCAAAATGTATGCAACCGGCTCCCTTTTAACCCGCCTTTTTATCAACGCCTTAAACTGTGACAATTCTTCTGCACACAGCGGCTGATCGTATCGCAAATACAAATCTATCCTTTTTAATTCTAAGACATGCGCAAGAAGTATTTCAGCTGTCGCTCTTGGGCTTTCTATATCTCGGGATTTAAAATAAGAAGTTGTCCACTTGAGGAGTTTTATTATGGTCCATTCAGAATCAATGGAGTTCGCCGGGTTCTGCATTCTGTAATGCCTGGGTCTGATAAAAAGTTGAAAGCTCTTCTATGACTTCATCTATTCCGCCCTGTAGAATCTGTTCCAGTTTGTATAGGGTGAGCCCAATTCGGTGATCGGTAACTCTGCTCTGGGGAAAGTTATAGGTTCTGATTCTTCCGCTTCTATCCCCATCTCCGATCTGGGTTTTTCGCTCTTGGGATCTCTTTTCGTTCTGCGCCCTGATCATACGATCAAGAATACGGGCACGGAGGACTTTCATGCCTTTGTTTTTGTTCTTTAATTGCGATTTTTCGTCCTGGCATGTAACGACGATACCTGTCGGCAGGTGGGTAAGACGTACGGCTGAGTCGGTTGTGTTGACACTCTGACCGCCCGGTCCGGTAGATCGGAATACATCGACTTTAATCTCACTCGGATCAATATGGAGTTCGACATCCTCGGCTTCGGGCAGAACCGCAACGGTAACCGCAGACGTGTGTATCCGCCCCTGTGTCTCGGTTTCCGGAACACGTTGAACACGATGTGTACCACTTTCATATTTAAAACAGCTGTATGCCCCTTTCCCATGGATCATGGCGACAATCTCTTTTAACCCACCGACACCGGTGGCGTGATGGCTTAAGACTTCGACTTTCCAGTTCTTGTTTTCAGCATACCTGTTGTACATTCTGAAAAGATCACTGACAAACAGTCCGGCCTCTTCTCCACCTGTACCGGCACGTATTTCAAGGATAACATTCTTATCGTCATTGGAATCTTTGGGCAAAAGCAGCTTCTTGAGATCGGTTTCAAAGCGCTCTTTTTTGAGGGTAAGGGCATTGACTTCCTCACGGGCCATATTTTTGATATCCGGATCTTTATCTTTCAACAGCTCCATGCTGTCATTGAGTTCCGATTGGGCCTGTTTATACTTTCGGAAAACGGATACAATCTTGTTGAGATCGGAATGTTCCCGGCTGTACTTCTGGTATGCCTCCAGATCCTGAACAATTGCAGGATCGCTTAAAAGCTTTTCTACCGCCAGAAAGCGATTTTCAACACCTATTAATTTATCGAACATGGTTCATATTCAGCGATGCACGAGGTTTATCCGCCTCGGGAGGATCAGGCCGTTAAAAACCGGATTGTCTGAATGTTCCATCCTTTCAACGGCCCAAAATGTTATGTAAAAACAAGTGGTAAAGGTTTCTTGCCGAAAAAATATCACTTCAAAAATAAAACGCCCATCATCGTTTGCTTCAATATATGAAGATTTAAAAGAATACGTGAATGGGCTGTCTATTTTTTCTGAAATTTTTCATATTTCTTGCGGAAACGCTCAATTCGACCAGCAGTGTCCACAAGTTTCTGTTTTCCCGTAAAAAAAGGATGACATTTCGAACAGATCTCAACGCGTATATCCGATTTTGTCGAGCCAGCCTCCAACACATTTCCACATGCGCACTTTATGGTTGCCTCTGAATACTCAGGGTGAATGTCCGCCTTCATGTATTTTAAACCTCCTATTTTCTTATTTATGCATTCATGGAATTTAGAAAATGTTTATTATCCTTGGTTCCATTCATTTTATCAAGCAAAAATTCAAGACTGTCTACAGGATTTAACGATGAAAGTAGCTTTCTTAAAATCCATACACGTGTCAAAGTATCTTGATCCATAAGGAGCTCTTCCTTACGCGTACCGGATTTCTTGATATCAATTGCGGGAAAGACGCGTTTGTCGGCAAGTCTTCTATCGAGTTGAATCTCCATATTGCCGGTGCCTTTGAATTCTTCAAAAATAACCTCATCCATACGGCTTCCGGTATCCACCAGGGCCGTTGCAATAATGGTCAGGCTTCCGCCCTCTTCAATGTTTCTGGCAGCACCGAAAAAACGTTTCGGGCGTTGAAGCGCATTTGAGTCAACGCCGCCGGAAAGGATTTTTCCACTGGGAGGGATAACCGAATTGTATGCCCGAGCCAGTCTGGTGATACTATCCAATAAGATAACAACGTCCTTTTTATGCTCCACAAGGCGCTTGGCTTTCTCTATGACCATTTCTGCGACCTGCACATGCCTTTCGGCAGGTTCGTCAAAGGTGGAACTGATCACTTCACCATCCACGGATCGTTGCATATCCGTAACCTCTTCCGGCCGCTCATCAATGAGCAGTACAAACAGAACAATATCCTTATGATTGGCGCTGATACTATTGGCAATCGACTGCAAAAGCATTGTCTTACCGGATCTGGGAGGTGAAACAATCAATCCTCTCTGGCCAAAACCGATGGGCGTCAAAAGGTCCATTATTCTCATGGAATAATTGTCAGAATCGGCTTCGAGCATTGTCTTTCTGTCAGGATAAAGCGGTGTCAGATTGTCAAAAAGGATTTTTTCTCTGGCCACCTCTGGATCTTCATAATTGACCGCTTCAACCTTTAACAGCGCGAAATATCTTTCCGTCTCCTTTGGCTGACGGATTTGACCGGAAACCGTATCACCGGTTCTCAAATTGAAACGACGTATCTGCGATGGTGACACATAAATATCGTCAGGTCCCGGCAAATAATTGTAATTCGGTGCGCGCAAAAATCCGAATCCATCCGGCAAAATTTCGAGCGTGCCTTCTCCGAATATCAAACCGGTCTTCTCGATTTCTGCCTGTAGCAGGGCAAAAATAAGATCTTGCTTTCTCATCCCAGCGGCGCCGTCAATTTTGAAAGCTTTGGCCATCTGGTTCAGCTCGCTGATTTTCTTTTCCTTAAGCTCGACAATATTCATTAAAAAATTATCCCTCCAAGTAAATATTATGGTTTTATATCTTCTAAGTATTTGAAAATTTATGTTTTTTACCCTGCCAGGCTGGTTAAATTAGAAATTTTAAGCCGGAGTAGAATTTTTCTCTTTTTCACTGGAACCGTTATTCTGTGGATTCAATTATTCCCTGTTTAACAGGAAGAATTTACAAAACAATTTTTCAAAATGGATCCATTTTGGCTTTAATGAAAGAATATGGATTTTCAGTGAATTAAAATGAAAGAATTAGGCATTCTCTCCAAATGGCGGGATCCAACAGGTATGTTTTTATTTTCCTGAAAATTATATCATGATTATGTGGCTGTCAAGGGCTTTTTCTTTTTTTTGTACGGTTTGAAAGATTTTTCATATAAAAAATCGACAGCCTCCATCAATCGCGCTGTTGAACCCTCATTCGATAATACAAAATCAGCACGTCCAATTTTGTCTTTGTCCGGCATCTGGACATGAATGAGATTTTCAGCCTCATCACGGGATATGTTGTCACGCGCCATCAGTCTTTTAACCCGCAATTCGTGATCGGCGCTTACAAGAATAATCCAATCGAACTGTTCTTGCATATTCAGTTCAAAAAGGAGTGGAACTTCTACCACGACAATTTCACAACCTTCATTTTCCGCACAGGCTATCTTTTCCCGCATAAGGTTCGATATTTCAGGGTGAACAATACGCTCCAGAGCCAACCGTGCAGCATCATCGTTGATGATCATTCGCCGCAGCATTTTACGATTCAATGTCGCATCGCTACGCAAGACCGTCTCCCCGAAAAAATCCACGATTTTTTTATGCGCCGTCGAGTTCGGAGCAACAGCTTCCCTTGCCATGGCATCGGAGCTTATGACCTTTATCCCCAGTTCCTTAAATCGGTTGCAAACAGAGGTTTTTCCAGATCCGGCACCGCCGGTCACAGCAACTCTTAAAACTTTTGTTCTTGTTTTATCCATATGGGCATCCGGATAGACACAGACATAAAATGATGATAATAAACATACAATCAAAAAAATCAAGAACGCAATGAAATTAACCATCCCGTTGCAAACAGATGGGGCATATGACGATTTAATTCATGATTCCATTCAATAAAGACATCTTGCCCGAAACAAAAGATACATATATCGTCGGCGGGACGATCAGGGATCTGCTTCTCCACCGGACCCCCACCGACTATGACATCGCAGTCACCGGAGATCCAGAAAATTTTGCTGAAAAGATGGCTGAAAGAACCAAAGGGCACGTTATCAAGCTTGGCAAACCGGGGCAAACGACGATCAGGGTGGCATCGGGTGACAAGATATTCGATATAACATCTTTAAGCGGGGCATCCATAGAAGACGATCTTAAAAAAAGAGATTTTACCATCAACGCCATGGCATACCATGTGTATTCAGAGGAAGTTATCGACTGCCTGGGCGGGCTCCAGGATCTTGCCGATAAAAAAGTTCGTATGGTTTCACGGAAAATTTTCATTAAGGATCCTGTAAGGCTGATACGTGCTTATAGAATAAGCGCTCACCTGAATTTCACGATTGAATCCCAGACAGCATCGACGATAAAAGCTGATGCGGAACTGATACATAATTCAGCCGGAGAGCGAATTCGTGTTGAACTTTTTTCAATGCTCGACACGTCCAAATCGTACGATTATCTTTCCCAAATGGACAACAGCGGGCTCTTAGCCGAAATCCTCCCTGATCTTGCCCCCTTAAAAGGGTGCCTCCAGAACCGTCATCATCTTTACGATGTATTTGAACATACAATGAAGGCATATGATCATCTCGAAATCCTGTTGAATGAGTTGAAAGCAGTCCTTCCTGATACGTTTACCCAAATTCGACAATATGTCGACAAAAACAGACCGGCGCTGATCAAGTGCGCGATCCTTTTGCACGACATCGGGAAGCCGCTGGTAAAAAGCACAGACAGCAACGGCAGAAGCCACTTTTACGGTCATGCCCGGAAAAGTGCAGATCTGGCTCAAAAAATCAGCCAGAAACTTAGATTTTCTAACCATGAAAAGCAGTTCATCGATTTTATCATCCGCAATCATATGAAACCGCTGTTTCTTTTTACTGCCCATGAAAAAAAGATGTTAACGCAAAAAAGTTTAACACGTTTTTATAAAAAATGCGGTGACGTGACACCGGCTCTTCTTCTGCATGCCATTGCCGATATAAAGGCAAAACAAAACGGAACACATCAAAGAAACAGAGCGCTTATAAGCTTTGCAAAAAAGATGATATACGATTTTTTTAATCGTTTTAAACCCATAAGCAATGAACCACCGCTAATAACCGGCCATGATCTCATTAAAGTATTCGGGCTTACACCGTCACCTTTGTTTAAAAAAATCCTTGATCTTGTTGACGATGCCAAATTAACCCATACCATTAAAAACAGGACCGAAGCGTTAGGGCTGGTCAAAGAATACTTAAACCTTAAAGGTTAAACATCAAAACCTGAGTGTGTTCGCCCTTTGAAAAAAAGTTAATGAAAGTTAATGAAGGATTTAGCTTCCAAGTCTTGACAATATACTCCTATTTATATAGTAAAGCTGAAAATAATGATATCGATAAAAATATATGCAACTTATAAATCTTAAAATAAACTGCGAAAGGAGAATCAGACATGAACATTTTGTTTTTTGGACCGAACGGCAGCGGAAAAGGAACCCAGGGCGCAATTTTAAAGGATAAGTACAACACGCCCCATATAGAGTCCGGAGCTATTTTCCGTGACAACATTTCCAAAGGGAGTAAATTGGGAACCAAAGCCAAGGAATATATCGACCGGGGTGATTTGGTACCGGATGAAATCACAATCCCGATGATACTCGACCGACTGAAACAGGATGATTGTCAAAACGGCTGGCTTCTTGACGGATTCCCAAGAAATAAGAATCAGGCGATAAAACTCGATGATGCACTTAAAGATGCGGGTTTGTCTCTCGATATTGTCGTTGAAATACTTCTTGACCGCGAAATTGCAAAAAACAGAATCATGGGGCGCAGACTCTGTGTAAACGACAACAACCATCCCAACAACATCTATATTGATGTCATCAAACCCGATGGAGATAAGTGCCGAGTTTGCGGCGGTGATTTAAAAACCAGAGACGATGACCAGGATGGGGATGCCATCAACAAGCGCCACGCCATCTATTACGACTCTGAGATCGGAACCCTTGCATCCGCGTACTATTTCAAAGACCTTGCCGCCAAAGAAGAAAAGATTAAATATATTACGCTGGACGGCGAGCCAAGCGTAAAAGAGGTTACAGCAGACCTCGTTTCAAAGCTGTAAAATTCATGAATTGGCCTTTTTGAATATTCATCGAAATTTAATCTGACCGGCGTTTCAAAAATCTTCATTTTGTGATTGACCCATGTGCCCGTGAGCTGAATTTAAGTCCGGGCACATTTTTTTACACCTTTTGCCCGATGAAATATTGTAAACAGTCTGTTTTTGTTTGCCCTATGAGCATTTTTGAAAAAAAGATCCATGGAATTTTTTTTCTTGCCAATGAATTTATTCTCTGATATAGAAATTTATTTATCATTACTATGAAAATAACCATCACAAATGATGATTTACCGCTGATGGAAAGAAGGGGGCGAATAATTTGAAGGATATTGCGGTCAGAGTTTTAGATAATGACCTTGAAAAGGCAATGCGAATTCTGAAAAAAAAGGTTCAGAATGACGGCCTTTTTAAACGATTAAAGATGAAAAAAGCATATGAAAAGCCGAGTGAATATAGGCGTCGTAAGCAGCGTGAAGCCTTGAGAAGACAGCGGATAGCGGCATCCAGAAACAGATACCGCGGATAAAACCAAAATTTGAAAAATTTTTAAACCCGGCCAATGTATTAACCCCGCCGGGTTTTTTTTGTAACAATGACACCAAAAGACCCTTACAACGATTGTCTGAAGACCCTATATAATCTCAGAAGATATGGCATAATACTGGGCCTTGACACCATTAAAAATATTCTTCAAGGCTTGGGAAATCCCCAGGACAATTTTCACGCCATTCATGTTGCCGGAACCAACGGAAAAGGATCCATCGCATCCGCCATGGCCACAATTCTTCATATGGCTGGATACACTGTCGGTTTATATACATCCCCGCATCTCGTCAGCTTCAATGAAAGGATCTGTATAAACAACCGCCCCGCTTCTGATGAAAACGTCGTTGCCGCTTATGAGGCGGTCAAAAGCGTCCACCACGGCACACGCGAACCGACTTTTTTTGAGTTTTCAACTGCCATGGCGTTCTATGAATTCGGCAAAAACAACGTCGATTGGGCCGTCATTGAAACCGGCATGGGAGGGCGCCTCGATGCAACCAACATTATCGAACCGGCACTTTCCATAATCACCAACATATCCCTTGAACATAAAATATATCTGGGGAACACCATCGCCGAGATAACCCGGGAAAAGGGCGGCATCATCAAGAAAAGGGTGCCGGTTGTCACCGGAGTCCAGCAAAAAAACGCCTTTTCAGTACTAAAAGCCATCGCGGAATCACAATCAGCCCCGATTTATCAATTTGGAAACGCTTTCCGGATTCGAAGGAAACCCAACGGAACATTTAACTATTTTGGAATCGACAATGTATGGCGAAACATCCATACCGGGCTCATCGGCAGACACCAGGTCAATAATGCGGCACTCGTCCTTGCCGCATGTGAAGTGTTGAACAAAAATAATCTTAACCTTACACTCAAAACCATCAAGGATGGTCTGGAACAAAACAGATGGCCGGGGAGATTGGAGATCGTATCCTCATCGCCCCTGATCCTTCTTGACGGCGCTCACAATTGCAACGCTGCCAGAAATCTTGCAAGATACCTTGATGAGAATCTCTCCGATCGTAATATTACGCTGGTTATCGGCATCCTGGATGATAAGCCATATAAGGCCATGCTGAAAAACCTGCTTCCGCTTTGCAAGAAAGTCATATTAACCCGTCCGAAAATCGATCGGGCCATAGCCCCGGAAAATCTTCATCCAACAGCAAAAGAATTCATATCAGACATACACATCATACCCGACGTCCATAAAGCCATAGCACATGCCATCGAAAACGCATCGCCCGAAGACGTTATCTGCATCGCAGGCTCGCTTTACGTGGTTGGCGAAGCAAAAGAGATGTTTGAAAAAACCCGGTTCCATAAGGGAAATGAAGCTCCCCGCCGCAAGCGGACGGGGTATTGAGAATCAAATGCCTCGCCCCGGGAACCAACGTTATCAGGCTTGACATATCCGCGTCGATGAAATATTTATTTATGTATTAGCGGTATAAACGATAAATGCGCCCGTAGCTCAGTGGATAGAGCGTCAGCCTCCGGAGCTGAAAGTCGCTGGTTCGAACCCAGTCGGGCGTACCAGAGCAATTCCATTCAGCCAATTAATTTCTCTTCTCAGAGCCACGAAGCCCACCGGCGGCCATACAAGCAACAGCATTGCGGACAGGCGTTGTAAAGAATCGCCAAGCAGTGGAAAAATTGACGGGATCCTAAAAATCCTTTTGTGAGCAATATTGATAAATTTTTGAATAGACCCAGTTAACACCTTTTTTGAGTCAAGCTCGTTTGTGTTTTCAACAAAAGAGATCGGTTATGGCAAATGACGACAAAGCTCTTGGTGCAGACGAAGTCGAAGCGCGTTTATCTGAATTACTTTCCGATTTCCTACCTGGTTCTAAAGCGCCGATTAAAGCCAAAGGCAAGGTGGTCAGGACCGATTCAAAAGGGATCGCCCTCGAATTTGAAATCATACCCGACCTCTAAGCCATCCATTCGAAGCGCATCTGCATGACCCCGTGTCGCCGCCTGTGGAAGATTTAAACCGACACATCAGAAAATTTTGACGGCCCGTGCCGGTTTTGCTCCGCTTTCACACTGCACAGAACACGCTCTGCATGCGGTGCAAGTATTCTTTTTACCATCAGCGGCCTTTCCGCCTTCACGGATTCCCCAAATGCTCCGGGACGCAATGAGAAATGCCACACCACCTGCGAAATCGATTGGAAAGAGCGTGCCAATGGCCGTATCGAGCTTTTTCATTTAACGGTTGCATGATTTTTTATTGTTATCCAAAGACATAATACCGTTGATTTTCTTCAGCAATCTGAT
>DATKWE010000152.1:0-19948 GCA_035529735.1 Desulfobacterales bacterium
ACTTTTTCTATAATAAACTTCATTTTTTCAGGAAATGCAAAATACGGAAGTCCTTCCACCACCATCACCATGCCCACAACACACAGGAAAAATTTCATCACCGTCCTCTTTTCAATTGCGTATTAAAGATTTTTTATAATACTTCATCAGCGTTTTTGTCAAAATAAAAGACCCTATTAAGATTTGACGAACCCGTAAAAAGTCTTTTGTGAGCGATATCTGAGCAAAACTGACTTTTTACGAAACCTTCAAGATTTTAAATCCGTCTCAAGTGGGTCAAAGACCTATAGGGTATAAGCCGGCCTACGCCGTGGCAAACACATTTGAACCTTAGAGAAATGGTAAACGCTTTATTGCAGGCACAATCGGACTTTTCCATGTGAAATTTCCGAATATGCCTGCCCTCCGGTTCATGCAATTATGGCTTGACTAATTTTTTGCAATCGTTCAGAATTCAAAATCCAGCAAAGAGGTTGCGTCAGACCACGGTACAACCCGTCAAAGATGGAAATTGTTAACCAGGATTGATGATCTCGTAAAAAGTCATGAATTAAACTATAGATGGCTAAGTAAAAAGGTTCATATACAAGGCGGAGTATTTTTTCAGGAACGAGGCCATACATGTAGTATGCCGAGTGTCTGAAAAAATACTACAACGCAGTAGATGGGACTTTTTACGACGCCATCCGGATTAAACATGGAATATGAACCTGTAATAGGGCTTGAAGTTCATTCTCAGCTCAAAACAAAAACCAAAATCTTCTGTTCCTGCTCGACGTCGTTCGGAGCAGCGCCCAACACCCACACCTGCCCCGTATGTCTGGGTATGCCCGGTGTGCTCCCCGTCCTGAATAAAAAGGTGGTTGATTACACCCTGCGCATGGCCGTTGCAACACACTGTGAAATCAACCGGGAAAGCAGATTTGCCCGTAAAAACTATTTCTATCCGGACCTACCCAAAGGATACCAGATTTCTCAGTACGAATTGCCGATCGCCCAAAATGGATCGATTGAAATAGAACTAAACGGCCGGAAAAAACGGATCGGTATTACTCGAATTCACATGGAAGAAGATGCCGGCAAATTGACCCATGATCCTGACCGCCCATTGAGTATGGTCGATTTCAACCGAACCGGCGTGCCCCTGATGGAGATTGTCAGCGAGCCGGACATCCGATCTCCTGAAGAGGCCGGTGCGTATCTCCGACAGATGAGATCCATCGTCCGCTACCTCGGCATCAGCGACGGCAATATGGAAGAAGGGAGCTTCCGGTGTGACGCAAATGTGTCCATCAGACCCAGAGGATCCGGCCCCTTCGGGACCCGGACGGAATTAAAAAATTTAAACTCCTTCAAGCACGTTGAGAAAGCGATTTCGTTTGAGATCAACCGACAAAAGGAAATCCTGGAAGACGGCGGCCAGGTGGTTCAGGAGACCCGATTGTGGGACCCGGACAAAAACAGAACCACATCCATGCGGGGCAAGGAGGAAGCTCATGACTACCGCTATTTTCCGGATCCCGACCTTTTGCCGCTGGTCATCGATGATGACTGGATCGATCGGATCAAAACAGCCATTCCTGAACTTCCGGATGAAAAGAAGCAGCGGTTTATGGATGAATACACGCTCCCGTCATACGACGCCGAACTTCTGACATCGAGCCGCGAGCTTGCGGATTACTTTGAGGCCTGTATGGAAGCCTTCCCAAAGCCCAAGCAAGTCAGCAACTGGGTCATGGGGTCTTTGCTGGGTCTGTTAAATGCCCAGGGCATGTCCATTGCCGAGTCGCCGATTTCCCCCGAAAATCTCTCCCAACTTCTTAAACTGATTGACCAAAAGATTATCAGCGGTAAAATCGCCAAAACCGTATTTGAGGAAATGGCACACACCGGCCGGCCGCCCAAAGAAATCGTGGGAAAAAAGGGACTGGTTCAGGTGACCGATGAATCGTCCATAAAATCGGCGGTATTAACGGTGCTCCAACAGTGTTCAAAGGAAGTGGACGATTATAAAAACGGCAAGACCAAGCTTTTCGGATTTTTCGTCGGCCAGGTCATGAAGGAGACCCAAGGCAAGGCCAATCCGAAAATCGTCAACGAAATATTAAAAAACCTGCTCGGCGAATAGTGGGGGTGCCTTGGATGATGATGCACCTCACCCATTAAAGGCAGGAAAAAAATCGAAGATTTTTGTAAAACATATTTATCGGCTTACGTCTAAACAGCCTAAGGAGGACAGTTTTTGAAAACCACATGTTACACAACCTTCAGGATATTTCTTCTTGGAATGATAGTTTTTATTTTCATTTTCGGCATCCAAGTCCATGCCGCCGCCAAACCGGTTCAGGTCGCGGTTGTCCCCTTTAAGGTGAATGCGGAAAAGGATCTTTCCTTTTTAAGAGACGGCATCGTTGATATGCTCTCATCTCGACTGTCCTGGGCGGACAAGGTCACGGTAGTCAACAGCCAGGAGACCCTAAAGGCCCTTAAAACGGTTGCCGGTCCGCTAAATGAAGTCAAAGCACGGGAAATGGGGACCAAACTGGACGCCGACTTTGTTCTGTTCGGCAGTCTCACGGTTATCGGAAACAGCGTAAGCATCGACGCAAAAATGGTGGATGTTTCCGGTGAAAAGGAAACCCTCTCTTTTTTCAACCAGAGCCAGGGGATGGACCCGGTGATTCCGGCCATCAATGTTTTTGCATCAGACATCAATGAGAAGAAGTTCGGCCGTGTTATGCCGTCCCAGAAGACGCCGGCAGCGTCTCAGGCCCAACAGACTCAGACACTTCAGGATCAGCCCCAATCCGATGCCCGAGCCCATCCGGAAAAACTGATTGTCGGCGGATATGCCGGCGGTGAAACCCAGGAAACCCAAAATGCCGCCCCGGGCTCCGCTTTTATCGCCACACAAATGTCCAAAAGCCAGTCGGCTCAATTCTGGAAAAGCCGAAATATAAAACAGCGGATCACCGGTGTTGCCTTGGGAGATATTGACAAGGACGGCAAAACAGAGACCGTCATGATTACCGATCATTCGGTTGAAGCCTACCGGTTTGACCATAAACGGTTCTTGAAAATAAAAACCATCGCCGAACGGTCTCATGACTATCTCATCGGGGTTGACGTGGCGGACATCAACGGCAATGGATATCCTGAAATTTTTGTTACCGCACTGAATCCTTCGAGAGAGTTCGTCAAATCCTTTGTGCTTGAATTCGACGGCAAAACCTATATTGAAATCGTTAAGAAGAGCAACTGGTATTTTAGAACTGTTGAAACGCCGGAACGGGGCAGAATTCTCCTCGGCCAAAAACAGGGGATAAACAGTCCGTTTGACGACCGAATCTATGAACTGGTCTGGCAGAATTCCGAATACGATGCGGCCGAACCGGTCATGCCCCCCCGTCGGGCCAACGTACTGGGCCTTGCCTCCGGCGATGCCCGGAACGACGGCACTCAAGTGGCCGTGCTGTTCGACAAACTCGATTATCTAAGGATATACGATTCAAAGGGGGACGAAATATGGAAAGACGGAGAACACTCCGGAGGAACACCCCGTTATTTTCAGATGCCCAACCTGGGCAGCAAAGACACCGAGAACCATGCATATTATCCCATGCGAATTCTGATTCGGGATATTAACAAGGACGGAAAAAATGACGTAATTACCGCCAAAAACTACCGTCTCAGCCAAATCCTTTCCGCCAGAATGTTTCAAAACGGAGAACTGGAAATCCGTTCCTGGGACGGAATCGGGCTTGCCGTGCTCTGGCGAACACGAAAACTTTCAGGCCATATCAGTGATTTTGCCATCGGCGATTTTGACAATGACGGTGCGGACGAACTGGTGGCAGCCCTTGTTATCAAGACCGGAGCTGTGGCGATGACAACCCCGAAAAGTGCGCTGATTGCCTATGAATTGCAATAGGCGTTGGTCACTTGTCACTTGTCATTGGTCATTGGTCGATTGTCATTGGGCATTGGTCACTGGTCATTGGTCACTGGTCATTGGGACAAGTTTTTAAATCAAGTAATGCAACCGCATCTTTTGTGATGTTTTTATCTGATTCCAGCAGCGGGGGGTCAAGGGGCCAAGGATTCCAGGCTTCAAGTGAATGCTTAAGAATTAGAGAGAGCTGAAAGTTTGCCAAAGGTCGTGCAGACGCGGAAAGGGTTCAAAACGCAGAACCCGGATCCCAGAACTGTAAATAGATAGAATCCCACTAAACCCATTACACCAACGCTCCAATATTCCAGCTTAACCGATTGAGATGGCACAGCCCTTGTTTCTATCGGGGCAGAGGCATGGCCCTTCGAAGATTCCCCGTCGCGGGGGAGGACCAGGCTTTTCAGAACCAAATAAAAAAACCCGGAGCAGATGCCCCGGGTTTTTTTTTGTTGTACGTCAACCTGTTAAGACAGGATTACTTGAAGTCGATCCTCCAGAAAACACCAACAATGGTGTTATCGCCATTGTCGCTATCAACACCGGCTGTGGTTGTCTCCATATTGTCCTGAAAGATGAATTCCGGGATAATATAGAAACCAGGCGCCACGGTGTATTTATACAGCAACGCAATCGCCTGTGTTTTATCTTCATATGTTCCGGGAAGATCGTATTCGGAGGCTACGTAGGAATAGTTGGCTTCAATGGTATTGGAGTCGTTAATCTTGTATCCCAATGCCAATACACCGCCCCATGCAGTGGTATCTTGCACATCAGTGCCATCAAATTGTGCATTTTCGTTAATCGCGGTCCAAGCACCGTAGTTGCCGCCGTTCTGCCGGTAGGTAAGTGCAGCACCCAGATAGGCCGGGCCGAAATCGAACTTTCCGCGAACACCTGCAACCCAAGAGTTGATGGTCACGTCGGAGTCGGCGACATCGACAGCTTTATAGGTCTGGAAGCCGCCGATAAAGTCGAGTTGGCCCCAATCCCCCTTCAGATCATAACGGGCTTCGATTTTGGGGAGCATTACATCGACATCTGAAGTATATGCTCCAACGCCGCCCGCGTGGGTATCCGTCGGCAGGAATGCGATCCGCAAATTATTGATGGTGAACCGCATCTGGGAGGTACGCGCCATTGTGATTCCGATACCGCCGAACTGCTGAAGACCGCCGGAATAGTAGTTGATCCCGGAGACCGGAGCGTCATACAGCGGATAATTCTGACCAACCATGAACTGCCAGGAACCAAAATCGTATTCGCCCCAGAGAAGTCTCAGTCTCAAATTCCCAAGACCGGAAGCGCCGCTGTCCGATTCGATGTTACCGGTTGAGCCGCGGCTGCCTGCTCTGGCATCTATTTCAAACTTGCCGGTGATTTTATCGGATTTAAAATTGGCGCCAAAACGGGTCAGATGTCCCATCCGCCATTCAAGATCGCCATCCGTGAATCCATTACCCTCACCCGGATCAGCATCATTATAGTAGGTTCTGAAACGGGCGCTGCCGTACAGATCTACATCTGCCATGGCGGTTGCGACAGCCGCACCCACCATTGCAAAAGCTGCAACAAATATGATAAATTTCTTCATCTTCAATTTTCCTCCTTAATGGAATTGAATTTACGTTAAACAACTTAACCTAATAATTACCTAATAATTTCCGGTTCTTCTTTTTGCCGATTCACCTCCTTTCTCCGCGCAGCAGATTCCAACAGGAAAATTGGCCTCCAATACGCTGAATTAATTTCCAAATGTTCCATCCATACCAGTACAGACAGAACATTTGGAATCCAAATACCAGTCCATTGCCAAAATGTCAAGGATCTTTTTTGACAAAACAATCACGAAAATACAAAAAATTGTAACAGGTTAGCCTTAAAAACGCAATGTCTCAATACGGTTTTATATGGAAAAATGCAGATATTTTTTGGGTATCATGGGCTGAAAATTTTATTATGTCAAGTAGAATTATATATAATTTATATATAATTCTATTGAATTAGGATATGTTGTATGTTATTAGAACAATTTACTATATATTGTGCAAACGCCCAGCAAAATTATGTATAAAATCGAGCTGTTTTCCGATAATTTAACGTTTATGTACCGTAATTACTCAGGTTTAACGTTCCATGGTTGACGGCTTCGTAAAAAGTCCAACTTCTGCGTTGCGCTGCATTCCTCGTCATTGCGACGTACGATAAGTACGTCTCATTCCTCGGAATTTGCGCGCCTTGAATTTGAAGCTTTTTACTTTGCCGTCGAATTTTGACTTTTTACGAGTTTATCATGGTTCAAGGTTAACTGATAAATTGAACGGTTTTAAACTATTGAGGCGTGGCAAAAAGCCTCGATAATGATCAAAGTTGCGTATAATGTATTTGACTTTTAGGTCATTATCTTCTAAGGCAAGCATAATCCAAGTTCTTCTCAATCCGAATATACCCTATATTCTATGAAGCATCTCAAAAAACAGGTAAATCACACTCTTTATATGCAGATCGACCCCCGTGACCTGCCGGATATTAAGTCGACGTTTCCCGAGTTCAGTAGGGTTTCTAAACGATATATCTTTTTAACCAGACAATTTAACAGGAGGTGTTAAATGAAAAAGCTTTTCGTTTTTCTGTGTGTTGCAGGCCTGATTGCTGCCAGTGCGTCTCCCCTTTTTGCCGGCGGCATTGACAACAAAACCAATTGGAGCGCGGAGTACATCAGAACCCTTAACCGGAATGCGGCAACCGACGCTGCCGATATCGTGATGTACAATCCGGCCGGTGTAATGAAGATGGATGATGGATTGTACGGCAATCTCTCCGTTCAATACATTCTCAAAGATTACACCAACAACATCAATGGCGTGGATTTAGACCAGGATGAACCTTCGCTTATACCTGGGTTGTTTTTGCTTTATAAACAAGATCGATGGGCCGGTTTCTTTGGCCTGTCCAACGTGTTGGGCGGCGGAAAAGTCGATTTTGAGGACGGGGATGCCACCACCACTTTTATCGGCTTGGGTATCCTTCCGTTTCTTCCGGCCGGTTACGGTATCAGCAATCAAAACTTAGAAGCGGAACATATCGGATTGGGCTACACATTTGGCGGGGCGTTTAAAATTAACGACATGTTCTCGGTTTCTCTGGCGGCGATGTATGTGGACACCCAAAAAGAAGCCAACGGCAGTGTCACGTTTACAAATGTTAATCCTTTAGCTCCCGATCAAACCGCTAACGTGGATTATGAGGAAGATGCTAATGGATGGGGCGGAGTAATCGGCGTGAACATTTCACCCACCGAACAGTGGAATATCGGCCTTCGGTATAACACCAAAGTCAATCTAGATTATGATCAAACCGTTAATCAGGACAACTTTGGGGTTCTGCCCAGACAGGGCATCACCAACGGCGGAGAAAGCACCCGCGATCTGCCCGCCATATTAGCACTAGGAGTATCCTATAAGTTGAACGACAAAATTCGACTGGAGACCAACTTTACCTACTATTTCAATGAGGATGCCGACTGGAGCGGTGATGAAGATCTTGTGGATAACGGCTATGACCTGGGGATCGCCCTTGAATACACCTTTAACCCCAAGCTGAAGGGGAGTATAGGATATTTGCACACAGATACCGGAATCGATGCCGAGTACATGCTTCCGGAGGCCCCGCAGCTGAACGCCAACACCATTGGCACCGGTGTTGCCTATGAAGCGATTCCCGGCATGATTTTGAACTTCAGCCTCGGGAATGCTTTCTACGAAAAAGATTCCTTTGGTCCGGTAGAATACGAAAAAAACAATTTTTTCATGGCTTTCGGCATTCAATATAAGTTTATGTAAAAATATCATTCCTTCACGATGTTATACAATCTAAAAGGCCGGGTTTATCCCGGCCCTTTTTATTTTTAAAACCAAACCTTCGAAAAAATTTACAGTTATCGGACTGCGATAAATCGGACTCATAAAATATTCGGACCAAAGCGGTTCTGTTGAAGCTCCGTGCAGCCCCATTGGAACGGGAAATCCGCTTTGTTCCGACAAACTGCGAGAATGTATTCATTCTTGCGGTTCAAAAAGTTGGCAGGTAGCGTGATATTAACTTAAAACTTGGCATATTATCTATGCTTGTGCTATGTTCTGTATAGATATGAAGTATACACAACATTTCAAAGATATGATGAAGGAACGCTTAATCCAACCAACTTGGGTAGATATGACCTTGAATGAACCAGAAAAGGTTGATGACAAACCCGATGGAACACGACATTATCTTCGGCGAATTCCAGAACATGGAAACCGATGGCTCCGTATTGTTGTAAACGTGAAAGCTAAACCCAATAAGGCTGTCACCGTATTTTTTGACAGAGGAATGAAAGGCAAACAATGAAGTTAAAGGTAGATAAAGAAAATAATGCACTATATTTCCGGTTAGATGAAAATGCAATAGTGGAATCAGAGGAAGTCCGTCCTGGTGTAATTCTTGATTTCGATAAAAATGGTCGAGTGGTAGGGGTTGAATTTCTTGATATTTCAGAACGAGCCGGTCAGGATGCACTAACAACCTTGCATTTTCAAACCGTGTAGTTTCAATATTGCAGGAACAGGATTTGTCTTGTCACTCGTCACTATTCACTTTTTTCATACAATTCTTTTGAACAATTTTTCAAGATCCTTGAGGGTCATTTTAATCCAGACAGGCCGGCCGTGGGGACAGTTTGAGGGCTGATCACACCGATCGAGCTGCTCCAGCAACCCCTTGATTTCTTTATCTGAAAGCTGCTGGTTGGCCCGGATGGCTCCGTGGCAGGCCATGAGCATCAGACACGCGTCAATGGCTTTTTCAAGACCGGGCGCAAAACCGATCTGGGCCATCTTTTCAACCATCTCGATGACCAGGGGTTTAATCGCTCGGTCTTTGAGAAGTGCAGGAACCGCCTTGACCACAAAAGTATCCCCGCCAAAGGGTTCTATTTCCAGTCCCAGTTCATTCAGATCCGGAATCAGTTTCTCAAGAATTTTCGCTTCCCTGTATCCGAGATCGAAGGTTTCCGGGATGAGAAGTTTCTGGGCCGTCTTTCTATAATCTAAAGAGCGGTTCTTGAGTCGTTCAAAAAAGATCCGTTCGTGGGCGGCGTGCTGGTCGATGAGAACAAGCCCGTCAGCGGACTCGCAGAGAATATAGGTGTCATGAAACTGACCGATCACTCTTAAATCGCTGAACATTTTTTTTGACCAGAGCGCCGTCTGGGTGCCGGTGGGCGTGAAGCCAAAATTCCGCTTGCTCGGGGATGCCGGTCGTAGCGGAGCAAAGATCCCGTTTGATCGGGGATACCGGTTGTTGGTTGCCGGATGTCGGGCGTTGATGTTTTGTTCGGGTATTCCGAAATGGGCTGTTGGTTCGGCAACACCCGGCTGTTCGGCGGACGGACGGCTTTCCCGGGTTTTCTTCAGGGTCCATCCGGGCTGATCCGAAAAACGCAATCTATCCCTCACAACCCCGGCAACGGTATCATGAACCTTTTTCTGCTGGGCAAACCTCACCTCGTGTTTGGTGGGGTGAACGTTAACATCCACCTGGTCATAGGGCACACGGATAAAAAGGACGGCCACCGGGTACTGTCCCTTTACCAATCTGCCATGATACCCTTCCAACAGGGCATGCTGGATGACCCGGTCACGGACATATCTGCCGTTTACATAGACGTAGATTCCCCGGGATGTACTGCGGGTAACCCTGGGAGTAGACATCCAGCCGGCCATGGAAAGACCATCTCCGGCAAATTCCATTTTCAAAAGATCATCTTTGATTTCTCTGCCCAGAACATCGACGATCCTGTCCGCAGGATTGTCTGTGGCCGGCCAGTCTTTAACACGTCTGTCGTTGTGGGTAAGCCTGAAGTGGACGCCGGGCCGGCCCAAGGCCGTACTGGAAACCGCATCTGCAATGTGCCCCATCTCCGTGTTTACGGTCTTTAAGAATTTTCGCCGGGCAGGCATGTTAAAGAAAAGCTGTTTAACGGTGACCATGGTCCCCCGTGGCGCGCCGATTTCCGAAACTTTTTTGAGGGTGCCCCCTTCAACAATAATTTCGGTTCCGGCCTGGGAGGTTGGGTCCCGGGTTACCAGAGAAAATTTTGAAACCGCGGCGATGCTCGGCAGGGCTTCACCCCTGAATCCAAGGGTGTTGATTGCAAACAGATCTTCGTCTTTGTGTATTTTACTGGTTGCATAGCGTTCCGGTGCCAGAAGGGCATCATCCCGGTTCATTCCGGTACCGTTGTCGGAGACCCGGATCAGAGACCGCCCCCCTTTTTCCACTTCAATCATGATTCGGCCGCTGTCTGCATCCAGGGCATTTTCGACCAGCTCTTTGACCACCGAAGACGGGCGCTCCACAACTTCCCCCGCGGCGATTTTGTTTGAAAGGATTTCAGGGAGTATTTTTATTTTAGACATAATTGATACGCAAAAAGACAGTGACAATCAACGAGTAACGAGAGATAGGTGACAAGTAAAATTCGCTTATCAACCATTACGCGTCACTCGTTCCTCTTTTCTATTCACTCTTTACTATTTTCTGTTTTTTCAAGAAGTTTGCGGCGCAAGAAATCCTCGCATAGGGGTGACAGATCGAATTTGGCACAGGCCTCTTGGATGACGGCTGTTAATTCCTTTCCGGGATTGTACTTTCTTTCATCAGAGACCCATTTGACGGCTTTTCTTAAATCTTCCCCTGTTGGCTGAATACTCATATTCTGTTTTTCCTTTTTTTATAACCGCTGATTAACGCGGCCAAATCGTCGGCTCATCTGGCCGGCCATTAAGTTTCATGCCTTTGTCTTTTTATTTCAATCGACAGCGCATTTTCATAGATTTGGTTTTTTCTTATGAAAATCCGTTGCTTGCTCGAAATTGTATGCCACCTTGAAGAGCTTTCCCTCCTCAAAATGTCTTGCCATTATCTGGAGCCCGATGGGAAGGCCTTCCGATGAAAATCCGCAGGGAACGGAAATACCGGGTATCCCGGCAAGATTTGCCGAAAGCGTAAAGATGTCTGACAAGTACATGGTCAGCGGATCATCGGTCATCGCCCCTAATTTGAAGGCCGGTGTGGGCGCCACCGGTGCCAAAATCACATCACAGGTTTCAAAAGCTTTGTTAAAATCTCTGACAATCAATGTTCTCACCTGGGATGCCTTGCCGTAGTATGCATCGTAATATCCTGCCGAAAGGGAATAGGTCCCAAGGATAATCCGGCGCTGAACCTCGGGACCGAACCCTTTAGACCGGGTGCTTTTGTACATTTCCATAAGACTGTTATTATCTTTGTCCCTGTATCCATACTTGACACCGTCATACCGGGCCAGGTTCGAGCTGGCTTCAGAAGGTGCGATGACATAATAGGCTGCCACCCCATATTCTGTGTGAGGCAGGGAGATTTCAACGGGTTCGGCGCCCAGGGCTTCGATTTTTTTAACCGCACGTTCAACCGCGTCAGAGACGTCTGGCTCAATCCCCTGCGTCGTGCCGTATTCCCTGGGAATGCCGACGACCATGCCTTTTAAACCATTTTCAAGAAAGGACGTATAGTCCGGTACATGCTCGGGCACGGATGTGGAATCCGCAGGATCATAGCCTGAAATAGAATTCATCAATATGGCGCAATCGGTGACATCCTTTGTCAAGGGGCCGATCTGGTCCAAGGAGGAGGCAAAAGCGACGAGACCAAAGCGGGAAACCCTCCCGTAAGTGGGCTTCAACCCGACCACGCCACAGTGAGATGCGGGTTGACGAATGGAACCGCCGGTATCCGACCCCAAGGATCCAATACACATGTCCGATGCAACAGCCGCCGCCGATCCGCCGCTTGAACCGCCGGGGATTCGGGTCAGATCCCATGGATTATGGGTCAGTTTGAAACCGGAGTGTTCGGTGGATGATCCCATGGCAAATTCATCCATGTTCAGCTTTCCAATAATCACGGCGCCGTCTTTTTTTAATTTCTTTACCACCGAGGCATCGTATGGGGGAATAAAATTTTCAAGAATCTTCGAACCGCAGGTTGTCCGGAGGCCTTTTGTGCAAATGAGGTCCTTGAGGGCGATGGGAATCCCGGTGAGGGGTGTAATGCGGCCTTCTGAAATTGCCTTGTCGGCAGTTTCAGCCTGTGCCATGGCCGTTTCAGAGTCCACGGTGATATATGCACCCACCTTTTCATCTACCGCATCTATTCGATCAAGAACCCCACGGGTCAGTTCCTGTGAAGATATGTCTTTCTGTTTTAATAGCCTGTGGGCTTCTTGGATTGTAAGTTCATAAATCTTCATACCTGCTAATCCTTTTATTCTGTATTATTGAAACAAGCTGATTTCAAAGGAGATTCAGGTGTGATTAAATTTTGTACTGGAAACTGTCTGAATGGATTAGGGATCGTTATGAAAGAACCATAATCTATTTGATTTAATGCTAAAATATCCTCTTCAAGACAAACCTTTATTAATAACCCGGGCCGGTTCTTTCATTAGGAGCCCTTATCCATGAGTTTTTTCAGTAAAAATTTAATTATACCTGAAGCGGCAATGTTTTTAAAAATCTAAAATCCGCATTCCGAACTCCAAAATCGATTAACCCACCACCTTTGGAACAATAAAATTTCCACCCTCTTTATCCGGAGCGTTGGCAAGGGCTGAATCCCTGTTAAAACTTTGCTGTTCATCATCCTCTCGAAAGGCATTGGTCATTGAAATGGCATGAGAGGTCGGCGTCACCCCTTTTGTGTCAACACTTTTCAACGTGTCGACATATTCCAGAATCGTCCCAAGCTGTTCGGCAAACTTGTCGATCAATTCTGTGTCCACGTCAAGACGGGAAAGATCTGCCACATGGATCACTTCTTCTCTGCTTATTTTCATTGTATCTCCTAACCCGGCACCACCGGAAGAAATTGCCACAAAGACACAAAGAAAAACTGTTTGTTAAAATTCATCTTCGTGTCTTGGTGTCTTGGTGGCGAATATGTTTTGACATAAAATACACAGAATTTATTTTTAGGGAACTATCGCTGAACGATGATCGCTTCTATTTTTTCGTTTTTTAACCGTTCGATGGTGCCGCGGGCTTCAGCCCTGTTTTTAAAATACCCAACCCTAACTCTGTACCAGATGCCCTTATCCGGAATCTTTCCGATACTTCGATAGGCAGGGTATCCCCTTTTTTTTAACTTGGCCACCATTTTGTCGGCAGCCGCCGAATCCTTTAATGAAGCAATCTGAATGGTAAAATTTTCATTGCCTTCAGCCGATTTTTTTAAGTTGACCGTCTTCTTTTTTTGGGTTGTCTCGAGCTTTTTCGGCGGGCTTGTGTTCTTTGTTTCTGACTCGGCCTTTTTGGGCGGGCTTATTTTTCTTGTTTCGAACTCGACTTTTTTGGGCGGACTTGTTTTTTCTGTTCCGGATTCGGTCTTTTCTTCAGCCAATGGCTTGCTTTTTTGTTCAGGGATATCATCTTCAAGGCCTTCATCACTGCCGTTTTTTTTCAGTGTCTCATAAAAGCCCATTTTGGTTTTATCAATGTCAGCATTTGAATCTATTTTGTACTGATCCAGTTCTTTTTTGACAACAGCTTCCTTGAGAGCCGCCAATTCGTTCTGAAGTTTTTCCATATTAAACTTTACCGGCACCGTCTCTCTTCCCACAAGGATACCGAGCACGAACATCCATCCACAGGCAAACAACGTCAAACCGATCCATACGGCCAATCCTTTACGCGGCGGCGAAGGCGGAGACTTCTTTTTTTCCGGTGAGGCCTTTTCTTTTTTTCCCATTATTTTTTATGGGTTAATATACCCGAAGGGACAATATTTTAAAAAAATTAAAGTATTATCCCATTTTTTTTGTTTTCATGATTGTTCATTTTCACAAAGGTTTCAATTCATAAAGACTTTTCATTTCCAAGTCAAGACACTTTGAAGGCAAATTTGTCTCACCGTACTTGAAGCTTTTTCGCTTTTATGAGATAATCGGGTTGTCAATAATTGAAAGCATAAAATTGTAGATGGAAATCAAAACCTATTCAGAAATAATCGGTGGTCTAAATTAATGCAGGAGGAACAAAGATGCTGGTTAAAAATTGGATGAGCAAAGAGGTCGTAACTGTGGATGCTGATGATTCCATGCAGAATGCCATTTATATTCTACAGGAACAAAACATCAAAATGCTCCCGGTCATGGATGATGGAAATCTTGTAGGCATCATCACCGACAGGGACCTGAAAAAAGCATCCCCTTCCGATGCAACGACCCTCGATATGCACGAGCTTTTATTTTTGATATCCAAAATAAAAGTCAGGGATTTAATGAAAAAACCTGTTTATACGGTTCCGCCGGACTATACCGTGGAAGAAGCGGCCGCCCTCCTTCTGGAAAAAAAGATTTCAGGTCTTCCGGTGGTCGATGAAAACAATCGCCTGATCGGGATTATTACCCGCAGCGATCTTTTCAGAGTAATCATCTCCCTGAGCGGACTGGGGAAAAAGGGCATCCAGTTTGCCATTCGCATCAAAGACATGCCGGGCACCATCAAGGAGATCAGGGAACTCATCCACGAATATGGCGCACGCACCGCCAGTATAGTGAGTTCATCGGACAATGCGCCTGTCGATCATTTAAATTTCTACTTCAAAATTTACCAGATCGACAGACAAAAACTTCCCTCTCTTTTAGCGGATATTAAGGAGAAAGGGACCCTGCTCTATATGGTGGACCACCGGGAAAACAAGCGAATCATTTACGATTCGTAATTTTGTATTGACATAAACCATTTAATGATTTAAACATTTTTTAGAAAATTGCGGTTAGAAGGCTGCAGTAAAAATTCAATTTATCAAAAAAACAATCAAAACCACGAAGGTATGGATATCAAGAAGATTTCATAGCTTTGTGGTTTTTTTTTGCGGTAAAGGAGGCCCCATGAAAAAAAGCTCGATTTTCATACTTGTCGTTACAATGACGGTTTTTTTGGCAGGAAAGACTTTTGCCCATTTCGGCATGGTGATTCCTTCGGATTCCATGGTCATGCAAGACGAAAACAGAACTGTGACCCTTAAAGCATCCTTTTCTCATCCCTTCGAAGGCGTGGGTATGGAACTGATAAAACCTGAGGTTTTCGGTGTTCTGGCCCATGGTAAAAAACAGAATCTTCTCGGCAACCTGAAAAAAATTAAGATCATGGATCATACGGCCTGGGAGTTGGGCTATACCGTGAACAGACCGGGAATATATATGTTTTATATGGCGCCCAAACCCTACTGGGAATCTGCAGAGGATTGCTTTATCATACATTATACAAAGACGGTGGTAACGGCATTCGGTGACGATGAAGGGTGGGACACGGAAGTCGGACTCAAAACCGAGATTGTACCGCTTTCGAAACCTTTTGGGCTTTATACCGGAAATCTTTTTCAGGGGATCGTCAAACTCGACGGAAAGCCTGTTCCCTATGCAATGGTGGAAGTGGAATATTATAATAAAAATGGAACGTATAAAGCACCCAACGATTACATGGTCGCCCAGACCGTCAAAGCGGACAAAAACGGTGTTTTTTCCTATGCCGCGCCAAAAGCCGGATGGTGGGGTTTTGCCGCGCTCAACCAAGCGGATTTCAAGTTAAAGCAAGCCGGTGAAGAAAAAGACGTGGAACTCGGTGCAGTTATTTGGGTCAAGTTTCATGATATGAAATAATATATTTTCCCAGGGAAACTACACCTCAAATCGACCCGGTTGATGAGAATCAAATCCTGTTGCTTTAAACGTAACGATGCTGGATACTGGATGCTGGATACATCAAAAAACCCCTTCTTTTTAATCCAGCATCCAGAGACCGGCATCCGGAATTACGTGATAACCAATGAAAATTCAAATTAAAGCTTGGCATAAATTATAACACCCAATCCATTATAGATAGAGCAATGCATATATCCGAAGGCATATTATCACCCGCCGTTCTCATCGGCGGAGCGGCCCTTGCAGCGGCAGGTGTTGCTGTGGGCATGAAAAACTTCGATCAAAAAGAGATTCCCACCATGGGCATTTTGTCGGCGGCCTTTTTTGTCTCCACTTTAATCCACGTTCCCGCAGGTCCTGTTTCCGTGCATCTCATTCTCAACGGCCTGGTGGGTTTGATTTTAGGGTGGAAAGCCTTCCCCGCCATACTCGTCGGTCTCGCACTCCAGGCACTCCTTTTCCAGTTTGGCGGTATGACAACGCTCGGCGTGAACACGCTGAACATGGCGCTTCCCGCCGTTGTCTGCTACTATGTATTCGGAAATGGCCTGAAACCCGGAACCGGGCGGTCTGTTATCATTTTTTCGGCCTTTGGGGCCGGCTTCTGCTCGGTGTTGATGTCCGGCATTATGGTGGGATTTTCCTTGTATCTCACCGGCGAGGCGTTTTTGCCCGCCGCAAAACTGATAGTTGCTGCGCATGTGCCGGTAATGTTTATCGAGGGCATTTTGACGACTGCCTGCGTCCTGTTTTTAAGAAAGGTTAGACCCGAACTTCTGGAGGAAGCCAATGTGCCAAAACAATCTACATAAAACAAATGATATCCGGTTAAAGACTAAAATTTCAGGTCTTGTTTTCGCAATTTTATGGTGTTGGTTTTTCCCTGCTTCTGTATCTGCACACAAGGTCACTATTTTTGCCTGGGTAGACGGAGATACGGTTCACACCCAGAGCAAATTCAGCGGGAGCAAGCGGGTAAAAAATGCACCGGTACTTGTCTATGATCCCAAAGATGTTTTGCTTCTTGACGGAAAAACCGATAAAAATGGAATGTTCTCCTTTAAAATACCCCAAAAAACATCTTTAAAAATTGTACTGAAAGCTTCCATGGCCCATATGGCTGTTTGGAAAATACCGGTGGAGGCGTTTGGCGGGACTGAACCGGAGAATGCCGCCAAAACGGACGCTCTTCAGAATTCCCTTAAAACCCCTTCAGATTCGGTGAATATACAGACCCACGAACACGTTTCCGGATCTTCAGCCGTTGCTTTGGGAAAACGGGAAATCGAAGACATCATCGATGCAGCCCTGGATAAAAAGCTGGCGCCCCTAACTGAGATTATAGCAGATTCTATAGTTCGCGGTCCCGGGTTCACAGAGATTGTGGGTGGAATCGGTTATATTTTTGGACTGGTGGGCGTCGCCCTTTATTTTGCAAATCGAAAAAGAAAAACTGATGATTGAAGAACTTGCCAACGGAGATTCTTTTATCCGGCGACTCGATCCTCGCGGCAAGATCGTTGTCGTGTTCCTGTTTTCAATGGTCGTTGCCGCAGCCAACCGGCTTCAGGTCCTTTTGTGCGCGTTGGTGCTCGGTTTGTTGATTGTGCTGGCAGCCAAAGTTCCGGCAAAGGAACTCGTCAGAAGACTGATTCCCGTCAACATGCTGATTCTTTTCCTTTGGCTTTTTCTCCCTTTTACTTTTGGAGGAGAGCCGCTTTTATTTATAGGGCCCCTGGCTGTCACCCGAGAAGGCGTATTCTATGCGACCCGGATCACCCTTAAATCGAATGCCATGATGCTCATGCTCATCGCGCTGGTGGCATCCACACCCATCTCTACCATGGGCCATGCCATGCATACATTGGGAATCCCCAAAAAAATCGTACATCTGTTTTTCTTTACCTACCGCTATATTCATGTCATATACAGAGAATATTTCCGGTTGAAAAATTCAATGAAGATCCGAGGCTTTACACCCAAAACCAATCTGCATACCTACAAGACTTTTGCCTATATGGTGGGGATGCTTCTGGTCAGAAGTTTCGACAGGGGACAGAGGGTCCATAACGCCATGCTGTGTCGCGGTTTCAAGGGGAATCTTTACAGTTTAAGCAAGTTCTCCTTTAAAAAGAGCGATATCGTTTCCGTGGTTTTTATGCTGACGCTGATTATTCTTTTGGGAGTGCTGGAGTGGAAAAAAACGATTTGATTATTCATCTTCAAGGTATCTGTTTTAACTATCCGGGCAGCCCGAAGGTTCTCGACAGTCTCGATTTAAAACTTTACAGAGGGAACCGGATCGGGTTGATGGGGCCCAACGGCAGCGGGAAAACCACCCTCTTTCACATTATCATGGGTCTGTTAAAACCGTCTTCCGGATCCATCGAGATATTCAATCGCCCCGTAAAAACGGAAAAAGATTTTATCCGGGTCCGTGAGAAGATCGGCCTGCTCTTTCAGGATGCGGATGATCAGTTATTTTCACCGACGGTCTTGGAAGATGTCGCCTTCGGCCCTTTGAATATGGGCAAGTCCCGGGATGAAGCCATGGATATTGCCCGCAACACCTTAAACTTTTTAGGCCTTACCGGTTTTGAAGACAGGATCACCTACAAACTGTCCGGAGGGGAAAAAAAGCTGGTTTCCCTTGCCACAGTCCTTGCCATGGAACCCGAGGTGCTTCTTTTTGATGAACCGACCAGCGGTCTTGATGATCGGACAAAGGCGACCCTTAAAGACGTGCTGGCCGGTCTCGATCTATCCTATATTATCATATCCCATGAAATCGACTTTTTGGCCAAAATCGCAAATTCTATCTATTCCATGAACAACGGCAAGATGCTTTTCGACAAAGAGGTCCACGTCCACCAGCATGTCCATGCACATCCCCACGGAGCATATAACCACAAACATACTTAGGGACCTTTGAAAAACGCCCTATTTTACCCAATCCCTCCGCCTGCCCCGTGAAATGCGCAGCCTATTTCTCTGGGGTCAGGCTCAAATTCTGCATAAAAAAAGGGGTTCATCTTCACAAATGACCCCTTTTTTCCAAATTCTCAGAATTGGTTTATGCCAATCCGGCAACCTCTTCTTTTATCGTTACCGCGATCTTAAACAGGGCGGTCAATACCAGAAAGCCGATGGCCCATATGCCGATAGCAATAAGAATTTCAGGTAATGTCGGAACATATTCATTCACATGGTGAAGCGGATTCGGTACAAACCCGCCGGAGATCATTCCCAGTCCCTTGTCAATCCATGTGCCGATAAATACGGTGATACAGGCAACAACCAGAACGGTCTCATTTTTGCGGGTGACCGGATTCACCAGCAGAATAATCGACACCACCATCAGTATCATGGATGCCCACATCCAGGGCACCAGGGCACCATGTCCTTGCAGTCCCACAAACAGATATTTTATATGATCCATATGTTCCGGTATCCCGCTGTAAAATACCACAAATACCTCACAGAGAAAAAAGAATACATTAACCGTGATTGCATATGCCACGACCTTGGCCAGTGACTGGATCTGTTCCTTGCCGGGATCAAATTTAGTAAGCTTTCTGACAATCATGCACAGCAGGATCAAAAATGCAGGACCCGCAGCAAATGCTGAAGAAAGAAACCGCGGTGCCAATATGGCCGTCAACCAAAAGCCCCGTCCGGGAAGGCCGCAGTAAAGATATGCTGTTACCGTATGAATACTGACTGCCCATGGAATCGAAAGATATATCAACGGTTTTAACCAGCCTGCCGGGGCAACATCGTTTCTTTCTGCTTCAAGCACTTTCCATCCGATAACGATGTTCAGCAAAAGATACCCGTTCAGCACAATCATATCCCAAAAGAGGACCGAGTTGGGTGTGGGGTGCAAAAGAACATTAACAACCCGTGTCGGCTGGCCGAGGTCCACAAAGATAAACAGAATGCACATGGTAACAGAAGCCACCGCCAGAAATTCTCCCAAAATGGTAATCCTTCCAAATGCTTTATAGTTATGCAGGTAATAAGGGAGAACCACCATGACCGCAGATGCAGCCACACCGACCAGAAATGTGAACTGGGCAATGTAGAATCCCCACGATACGTCCCGGCTCATGCCGGTAATTCCGAGGCCGAAACTGAACTGCCACAGGTAGCAGGCAAAACCAACACCGATAACAGCCAAAAGTGCCGCCATCCATCCATAGTATTTCTTTGTTCCT
>DATKWE010000153.1:0-12038 GCA_035529735.1 Desulfobacterales bacterium
CGGGAATATTTACTCCCGATGCCTTTGAGGCGCGGTTTAAAAGCATTTTGAAAGAAAAGTTGGGGGCCAAAAAAGGACTTGAGATTATCGATTCCAATGTTGCCCTGTTAAGGGAAGGTGTTGAGAAGGCTTCAACCGACCCCATCGAGGGAATCTGTGCGTTTGCTGCAGTATCCGAGAGTCAGGGTCCATCAGCGGCGATTGAGCCCGAAGATTTCGGCCAGGCTCCGGGTGCCGCCGGTCTTCCGGTTACCATGACCGAAAAGGACGAAATGGGGACCATTAAACCGGTTAATCTGATAGAAGATTTTCAGGAAACCTTTAGTCAAGAAATGGTTAAACCGATTATGGAGGGGAAAAAGGTTCCCTGGGACCGGTTTATCCCCGTGGTCCCGTCCGGCACCAGTCAATATAAGGATGTGAGCTTCATCGGTTCCCAGCTTCCGGTCTGGGATGCCACCAAATGTATCGCCTGCGGCATGTGTGCGGCGTCGTGTCCGGATTCGGCACTTCATTCCACGATCACGGACAAGCCTGTTCCCAAGGGAGCGGCTGCCTACTTTAAAGTCTTCAAAAAACCTCCCAAGGGAATTCCCTGGAAGCGTTTTGCCTTAAACATAAATGCAGTTGTCGATCGATGCAAAGGCTGCGGGGTCTGTGCTCAGGTCTGTCCGGCGGACGCCTTTAAAATGGTTGACAAGACACAGATAACTGAAGCGGATTTTTTCCCCGAAGCGTACCATTATCTGGACAATACCTATGATGCGGCCCAGTATGTAGACCGGATGCCACTCAACCACCAGGTACTTTTTGTCTTATCAAAACTATATCCAGGCAAGCACACCCTTTGTCCCGGCTGTGGTGAAGGAACTATCAACCTTTTGACCTTCTATGCCCTGGAAAGTTTGCGCAACAGCCCCAAAGGAATCGAGACGTTTTACCAGGGAATCAAGGTTCTCTCGGATAAGAACCGGCGGGCCATCGAGCATATGATCGATCGCGGATTCAACATTTACAACATCAATGCCACCGGCTGCAACCAGGTTTCGGAACTGGTCAACCCCTATAACGCCCGCATTTACCAGGCAGGTCACTATGGTTTCGGCACCGCCTCGGCTGCGGCCCTGGGAGCCAAATTCGCTTTGGATCAGTCCTATGCCAACGGGTTTAACAATGTGCTGACCAAAATCATTGTGTTTGCCGGCGACGGTGCCATCTACGACATCGGCAACGGTCCCTTCAATTATGCTCTGGGCGAGAACTCCGATATCACCTGGGTGATATACAACAACGAGGGCTACATGAACACCGGTGCCCAGAAATCCGGCGCCACCCGCTTTGGGTGTGACCGCTCGACCTCGCCCATCGGAGAAAAATATGCCGGCAAGACGACCCTGCACCGGCGGATCGTGAGCCAGGCCACAGCGATATCTCACGTTTATTCGGCCAAGCTTACCGTTGACAACCCCTTTTACGCCATTAAAATACTGAAGGAGGCCATCGCCTACTGCGGCCCGTCGGTGGTTGAATTTTTCTCCTACTGCTCGCAGGGTCAACAGAGCCATGACTGGGCCGGCCCCTTGGTCTCCAGAATGATGAACGAGGCCAGAAACTGGCAGATCCAGGTGAGAAGACCGTTTCAAAAACTCGACATCTCGGCCAACCCGGATCCAGAAAAGATTTTCCCAAGCAAAGGCAAGTCCTTTAAGAAGGGCGTTAAACGAGAACCGGCGACGTTTCACGACGTAGTGGGTATGCTGGGCCAGTATAGAAGACATATCCTGTCCCAGGAGGAGGATGTCATTCCCGAGCTGATTGAAGTAAATGAGACGGTGTCCCTTTTCCGTTGGCTCCGAAATCAATATTTGGCCGGATATATTGATACCATGCCGACTGAAGAGGACGTTGAACGCATTATCACTGAACGCTACAAGTAATAGAGTCGCTTTTATGGCTTATATTTTCAGGTATGGTTTTGGCTGTAACCACTTATTTTTATGGCCGTCGTAAAACCATTTGTCCGGGAATCCGCGACACCTCCGATAGGAAGGATTTTCCGCCCAGTTGATAAGCTCCAGGTATGCCTGGTGGATCTTTCTGAATGAATCTGTATCTCCGCCGAGATCCGGATGGTGTTTCTTTGCCTGAAGCCGGTAAGCACTTTTAATGATTTTTTCCAATTCAGGAGAATTCAACGCAGATTTTCCAAGCTTCAGACATGTCAATGTTGATTCTTTTATAATCGGGAGCTTTATCTCCTTGGGAATAACGAGACTGGACAAGTTTTTTTTGCTTTTGGCCTCTTCAAGCAGATACCGCGTGGCGAGGTAGTTTCGATGGGTCCTTTTTTTCTCTGACCACCACTCATTCCCGAGTTTATCAGACATATTGCTGTAATCTTCAACGGGTTTTTTATCTGAAGAACGCGGGAAGATAAAGCTGAAGATTTCTTTGGCACCATATGGAAGAACATCCATAATGATTAACGTGTCGGTAAAATAAAACGTCGCATAGCGGGCATTCAATGCCTTAAGCAGGCCGGTTCTTACATCGAGTGTGTATCTGAGTTTTTGACGGCAGTCGATTGAACAATATCTTCGTCGGCCAATATTTTCACGGGTACCGCAGGACAGGCACCTGTTTTTTTTTGGGTAGCCTGAACTGTATCCTTCTTTATGTCTCGGGTGCTGAGTCATACCGTTTGTGAATTTTGTGACAAAAATAATTTCCAAACCAATGAAACGTGAAGTGTCTTGAAGCCATTTCCGTTACGGAATGAATCCGTATTCAAATTACCGAATCCCTCTTTCTTTTTTTATGACATCATAGGCTTCCTGGATTTCCCGAAATTTGTCATTGGCAAATTTTGTAAACTCTTCAGGCAGACCCTTTGAGGCGATTTTATCCGGATGATAATCAGATACGAGTTTTCGATACTGTTTCTTTATATGATCGTTTGAATCGTTTCTATCGCATCCAAGGGTGGCATAATATTTATCTACCTCCTGGATATACTTCGACTTTAGCTTCCTGTATTTTTCATCGCTGAAATTGAATGTCCTCACAGCGGATAGGATCAGATTCTCTTCACTGGTACTCAATGCGCCGTCAGCCACGGACACTCTGAGTAAAATATCGATCATAAGATCGAGCATCTGGTGCTGTGTCCGAAACTGGCTGTAAAACTGGGTCGCAAAATCGATAAAATTGTCCTGAGACTCAATAGCTGCATGAAAGATGTTCGTCGCAAGTCTTCTACTTTCAGGGTTCAGGTTCAAATCGTATACCATGAAATGTTCGACAGCAGCTACCTCTTCCTTTGATACCCGGCCATCTGCTTTGGCGAGTTTTGCAAGCATAGAAAACGCTGCGACGAAGAAGGTAAGCTGTACCTCTTCCCCGGGTGAAAGACGGGCCCTTTGGGCGGTGGTATAGGTTTGACCGCCGGTATCAAACGCGTGGCCCAACGCCGCGCCTGCAATCGCACCCAAGGGTCCGGCCATAGCAAATCCGATTGTCCCACCGATTATCTTTCCGAGCAAACCCATTCATATCTCCTTTTTGCGTTCTTTTTTCCGTCGTGATTCATCAAATATTTAGTCAAAATGCGGAATGTGCATTCTTGGGTTCAAATAGCATATTTTGTCGACGTTTCCAAACCTGAAATTTTGACATAGTTCGGTTCTTTGAATCAGGCTGTGTTCAAACGGGTTTCAAGTGTGATTGAATTTCATGAATTAGGATTGGCGGGCACGGCTAAGCTCAGGTATTTATTATTTTCTTCGAACATCAGCTTTTTGTCGACCATCATCCTTAAAAACGGCACAACCTGATCCGAACCCACTGCTGTAAAATGTTCAAGGATTCTTTTTAACGACCGGTGCTCCTGGCAGAAAAGATAGATCGCTCTGGATGTCCCCTCCAATCGATGCGTCAGGTGTCCGCCTTGGGTCCTTTTCTGGCGTATGATCAAAAAGTCTCGGCCGTCGCTGAAACTTAAGATGTTCTCATGCCGGGAACCCCGGTGGAGTTCATCATATGTCTTTTTCCAGGCTTTCAGCTTTTTTTTGACCGGCCTCCAAAGTTTTCTCTGATGGCCGAGGCCGCCTCGGTAGGACTGAATCGTAAACTGCATGGATTTAAAAATTTCCAGGGGAAAGATACCGGCGTAATTGCGGTGGTTAAATACAGCTTCGATACCGAAATTTTCAGGATGCCGCCACACCGGGCTGCCCAGGCCGAGCCAGAAGTAAACCATTTTCAGCGGACGAAACGGCAGGGTAAACTCCAAATTTCGAAGTGTCTCGTCCACATCCTTCTGATCGCTTCCCGGGAAACAGAGAATCAGATTCGAAGAATTTGAAATTCCCAGCGTTTCACAGTGTTTCATGATCTCAATGTTCTGGATTGCCGTGGTCCCTTTATTGAGTTTCCTAAGGAGTCGTGTACTTAGCGCCTCTATTCCGATCTGAACCTCTTTCATCCCGGCGTTCCGCATATCAGCCAGTATATACCTGGGTGTCGTCGCCCGGATCTCTCCAAATAAAAGAAGGTCCTTTTTCAACTTTCCGATCCGCGTGAAGATATCCTTGGAAGTTTTCAAAGGCAGCAGGTTATCCATAAAGGCGACCGATAAGGTCTTGTATTTTGTGGTCAGGTGATCGATCTCTGATACCGTCTGCATGGGTTTTTTTGCCCTGTAGCCGTCCCACTGAAGGTTTAGATTGCAAAAAGCACATCCTGAAGATTTCCCATCTTCAAGTGGCCGGTGCCACCAGCATCCTCTGGACATTTCCATGGGCAGAGTCGGAAAGAATGTTTTTTCCGGACTGAATGATTGGAGCAAATCAAAATAATCATCGTAATCCGGCGGAGAAAGATCGGATAAATCCGTCATCTGATTAAAAAAGGCGGATGCTTTATTTTCAGTGGATTCTGGGGTGACAATCCCTTTAACATGAGCCATCTCTCCAAAACTCCGCGATTTTCTGAGATCAGAAACCAATCGGCTCAAGGGAAGTTCACCTTCACCGTTAACGACAACATTAATTTCGGGGAATGTTTTAAACAGGTTTCGGGTTGCATCCCCCGTAAATATAGACCCGCCAACAACGATTAACAGATTGGGGAACCGTTTTTTAACCTCCCGGATAAAATAAAGGGAAGCGGTTAACTGACAAAGACATATGGAAAAACCGGCCAAGACATAGTCTCCCCAGTCGACGCTGTGAATAAAAGCTTCTGAAACCTCCCGAACCTGGCTTGCAAGGTTTTTAAAAACAATCTTTTTAAGCAGAGGCTTACCTTTGGCCTGTCGATAAAAAAAATTTTCTACAGTGTCCATTCTTTCTGGATATAACAGCGCCGCGTATACGCTTTCCGCCAGCCATGTGCGTTCAGAGATGGCCTGATAGCGCCTGTAGCCGATTGCCTCGGCAACTTTTAAATAGAAGTGATGTGCATCAACCTTAAGGTCCGGAAACTTTTTTCTTAGAAAAGCTTTCAGCGTTCCGATTTGAATGGAGGGCCGGCTGTAAAGGGGCCAGGGCGCGGAAACGAGAAGCAGTTTTTCAGATGAAGCTTTCGGTTTGAATTTCGTCTTCATAAAAGATCCGGATCAATCTCCCATCATAATATCGTGCCCTTTTGGCCCGCAGTTAAAAATAAGGTCGAGTGCAGAGAGATTGGGGATAAAACTCCCCCAGAGTTGAGGATAAATCAACAACGGTTGTTTAAATTGGGTCAACCGAATCCCCGCATCCGCGAATCTGTCTGCATCAAGGTATTTTTGAGCAGCACTCTGAGTTAAAAACTGGGATGCCCCCATTTTCCCGCAGATCTCTATGAGGAGTTTGTCCCCCGTTGAATGAATCCCGAGCTCGGACAATAAGATGACCTTTGTCTCAATCTTGAGTTGCTGCATCAGATAACGGATGACGTTAAGGTTTAAATCGACGAGTTTTTCGAATTTTGTTGACAAAAGCGCTTCAAGGAAGCCGATGTGAACCTTAAAATACGGCGCTCTGGAATAGGCATTTTTCAAGCTTTCCAAATGTTTTTTGGGCCAGCGGCCGTCATGGCATATCCTGACAGCATCGATTTTTTGAAGTCCCAAGCCCTTCTTGTTTACCGGAACGGTCATCCACAGGCTTCCCTGATCATTTTTGAATCGATTGCGGTTGATCCAGGTGGTACCTCTAGGAAATTGAACGTTATCCAAAATTACAAAAATATCCGAAAGATATGCCTTGTAAAAAAAACCTGGAAACGGAAAAAAATAAGGCTGATTTGCGGATAAAATCACTTTTCAGTTGACTTTTTTTGTATTGTAACCATTTAAGAAAGATTTAAGCTGACCGGTATTAATTCATCTTTACACAAAAACGAGGCTCACAATTATTTACCAAGGAGTTCATTAATTATTCGACATTGAGCAAACTCCCTTCATTGGCTCACCCCCATTAGTAGGTGATCCGGTTTTTAGGGGATCACTGTTTGACAGCCCCTTGAGCCGTTATCTTTATAGTTAAAAGGACATGTTTGATAAATATTGAAGATATTTACAATCTGATTCCCGATTTTATGTGTACCGATGGGTGCCATGAGTGTTGTCAGAACTTTGGGGTGCCTTCCAGAACCAGGGTTGAGGATCAACGACTCGAAGCGTTCCTCCGGAAAAACTCCATGAAAGCTGGACAAGCTAAAGGTAATACCTGTCCGTACTTGGATGAAACGGGCTGCGCTATCCATTCTGTCAGACCTTTGATTTGTCGTCTGTATGGAACATCCCCAAACTACCGCTGCAAAATGAAGGTCGCACCGCTCAGACTTCTGCATGAAGACGAAGAAGCGGACATCTTTTATTTATATCAGACCCATTTTTTCTAGCCCGGATTTCTCATAAAGAATTTAAGTCGGCAGCCATTCAGCATGGGTTTCTGTTGTTTCTCTACGAACATTTATCCACGATTTTCCCATCACCAAGAAGCGGTAAACCGGCCGCTTTTCCGAAAAAAAGACTAAAGATTTCTCAAAGCTAAAAAATTTTATGGACCTTCTTAATTTTAAAGTGTAGAAAGTTTAGTATATCAAATTCATTTGATTTATTCTACCAAAAGGAGCTTAAAATGTATGAAATAATTGCAGACCCTGATGATTACAACATTGCTTCTTTAGAGGAGGGACTCGGCCATACCCAAATCGCCTTTCCCGATGCCAAACGAAGAAGGTGGGCCGAAGAAATAGAAGTTTTTGTCGAAAAGTTGGACGGTTTGTCCGATAAAGCCAAACAGCTTCGGAAACTTCTTGCGAGTGAAGATGCCATCAAGGCAACACCCGCATCCCTAAAAACCTTTAAGGTGCAATTATTCAAAATAAACAATGCGTTAAATACAGCATTCGATCTGGCAGAAAAACTTGAGACCGACATTGTAAAGAAATAAAATTATTGAGGTTTCCCAAGAAAAGGTAAAACAATATGAAGCAAGAAGTAATCGTACGCTTTGCGCCCAGCCCCACCGGTTACCTTCATATCGGCGGTGCCCGTACAGCGATTTTTAACTGGCTCTTTGCCCAAAAGACCGGTGGCAAACTGATCCTGAGAATCGAGGACACGGATGCGGAGAGGTCCACCGAAGAATCTATCAAGGGAATTGTCGACGGTTTGAAATGGCTGGGGATTACCTGGGATGAAGGCCCGTATTTTCAGACCCAGTTTATTAACGAGCATCTGGCTTCAGCAAAAAGACTTCTCGAATCAGGTCATGCCTACAAGTGTTTTTGCACCAAAGAAGAACTCGAATACAAGCGACAGGAGGCACTGAAACAGAAAAAAGATCTGAAATACGACGGCACATGTCGCCAATTGACATTGGATGAGGTTATCGAAAAGGAAACCGCTGGAGTTCCCTACACCATTCGAATGAAGGTTCCGAAAGGCGAAGGCACTGTCTGTTTTGAAGACATAGTCTATGGAACCATTGAAAATAAATATAAGGATATTGAGGATTTTGTTATTGTCCGTTCCAACGGTCAGCCGCTGTATCTCCTTTCAAATTCGGTTGATGATATCCGTGACCGGATTACCCATGTTATTCGCGGCCAGGACGGACTGTCAAATACACACCGGCAAATCTTGATCTACCGGGCGCTGGAAGCGCCGGTACCGCAGTTTGCCCATATGTCGCTCACGCTCGATCCTAAAAAAGCCAAGATCTCGAAGCGAAAACATGGTGAACTGGTGGCCGTCCATTTTTACAGAGAACACGGCTTCTTACCATGGGCATTGGTAAATTTTTTGGTCCTTTTAGGTTGGGCAACCCATGAATCAAGAGAAATTTTTTCAAAAAATGAGCTGATCGAAGCATTTTCTCTACAGGGGATCAATCGCGCCAATTCCATCTTCAATGTCAACAAGGATGATCCAAAATATTTTACCGATCCAAAGGCGATCAGCATCAACGCACATTATCTGAGGGAGTTACCGGTTGAAGAGATCGAGCCTTATGTTCGTGCTGAACTGGAGAAGGCGGGGATTTGGGACCCCGAGTATGAAAACGCCAAACACCGATGGTTTCTGGAAACCCTCGAACTGATTCGGAGCCGTTTTCATGTTACAACCGATTTTGTCGATCGTGGCCGGGCCTATTTTTCAGACGACTTTCCCATTGAATCCAGAGCCCTGAAAAAAAACATTTCCAAGCACCCGCAGCTCAAAAAATGGCTGCCGATGCTGGCGGATCGTCTTGAGGGACTGGAGTCCTTTACAACCGCGGAGACCGAAAGCGTCATTCGCGAAATGGCTGAAACGCTTGAAATCAAACCGGGAGTGTTAATCAACGGCATTCGAACTACGGTTACCGGTCAGCTGGCCGGCCCGGGGATGTTCGATGTTTTGGTCACCATCGGACAACGCCGTGTTGTGGAACGCCTGCGTAGGTCCCCTGCTCTTTTTTGAGCCTAAAAAATCGGACACCCTGAATCCGCTTCAGCAAAAACGATCTAACACGATAACCATATTTTAATAAAAAGAATACAAAAATTAAAAGGGGTCGACTTATATGACTGAAACCAAGTCTTGCCTTCCTTCAAACTTTATTCGAAATATCATCGCCGAAGATCTAAAAAACAATAAAAACGACGGCCGTGTTGTCACCCGTTTTCCACCGGAACCAAACGGTTATCTTCACATCGGACACGCCAAATCCATCTGTCTCAATTTCGGCATTGCCGAAGAACATGAGGGGGGTATTTGTAATTTGCGTTTCGATGATACCAACCCCAGCAAAGAAGAGGTTGAATATGTGGAATCCATAAAAGAAGACGTTCAGTGGCTTGGATTCCATTGGGATGACCGGCTTTTCTATGCATCTGACTATTTTGAACAACTGTATGCATATGCGGTACAGTTGGTCAAAGGCGGCAAGGCTTATGTCTGCAGCCTGAGCGCCGATGAGATCAGGGAAAACCGGGGCACGCTGACCATGCCCGGGAAAGACAGTCCTTATCGCACACGGTCAGTGGAAGAAAATCTGGACCTGTTTCAACGGATGCGGGCCGGAGAATTCGAGGACGGTGCCCACGTACTTCGCGCTAAAATCGACATGGCCTCCCCAAACGTGGTGATGCGTGATCCGACGCTCTACCGGATTCGACGGATCCCGCATCACAGAACCGGAGACACTTGGTGTATTTATCCCATGTACGATTTTGCACATTGTCTTTCAGACTCTATAGAAGGGATTACCCATTCTCTTTGCACCCTTGAATTTGAAAATAACCGCCAACTATATGACTGGATACTCGACGAACTGGATGTGAATTGTCATCCCCAGCAAATCGAGTTCGCACGCCTTAATCTCAGCTATAGCGTTTTGAGTAAGCGCAAACTTGTGGAATTGGTCGAAGGGGGATATGTTTCAGGATGGAACGATCCTCGAATGCCGACCATAAACGGTCTAAGGAGACGCGGCTATACGCCGGAATCGATCCGAAACTTTTGTGAACGCATCGGTGTCGCCCGGCGGGACAGTACGGTGGACATTGCACTGCTTGAGTTCGGTATCAGAGAAGACCTGAACAAACAGACGCCACGGGTCATGGGGGTTCTGCGCCCCTTAAGGGTGGTCATCGACAACTATCCGGAAGATCAGGTTGAAGAACTCGACGCGCTGAACAATCCCGGAGACCCGGCCGTGGGTACACGGAAAATTCCTTTTTCACGTGTAATCTACATCGAACAGGATGACTTTCTGGAAGAACCGCCGAAAAAGTTCTTCCGTCTGGCTCCCGGACGTGAAGTTCGACTTCGATACGCGTATTATATCACCTGCGTAAAGGCGGTTAAGGACGAAAAAACCGGCCGGGTGGTGGAGCTGCATTGCACGTACGACCCAAAGACCCTTGGTGGATCATCTCCGGATGGGCGCAAGGTCAAAGCGACGTTGCACTGGGTTTCGGCGTACCACGCCATCAAAGCCGAGGCGCGTTTGTATGATCATCTCTTTGTAAAGGAAAATCCGGATGAAGAAAAAAATGTCGATTTTAAAACACATTTGAATCCAGATTCTCTGAAGATATGTTCTTTTCTTGTGGAACCCAGCCTGGCGGCTGCAAAGCCGGGTAGCAGATACCAGTTCGAAAGGCTGGGTTATTTCTGTGTTGATCCTGTGGAATCTTCTGACAAATCCCTTGTATTCAACCGTACGGTAACACTGCGTGATACATGGGCAAAAATACAGAAAAAACAGCAGAAAAAACAATAAAAGAGGTCATACCATGCCAATTTATGAATTTTATTGTAAAGACTGCCATACGCTTTTTAACTTTTTTTCCAAAACCGTCAATACGGCAAAAAAGCCCAAGTGCCCAAAATGTAAAACAAAAACACTTAAAAAACAGATTTCTATGGTGGCATTTACCGGACGAGCGAAGGAAGACGGCGATATGGATGATCTTCCATTCGATAGCAGTAAAATGGAACACGCCATGCAGATGCTGGCCAGTGAAGCGGATAAAATCAATGAGGATGATCCAAAACAGGCCGCCAATCTCATGCGCAAACTTTCCAATATGACCGGAATTAAACTCGGAGACGGCATGGATGAGGCGCTAAGTCGGATGGAACAGGGGGAGGATCCCGAACAGGTGGAGGCCGAAATGGGTGATATTCTGGAAACGGAAGACCCTTTTTCTCTGCCGGGCAAAAAAGCAAAGGGCATCAAAGCAAACCGCAGGGCGCCGTTAAGGGATGAAACGCTTTACGACCTTTGACCGTATTTTTCTTTCTTTTTTTTCTATTTCGGTCTCATAATAATTTACTCGACCGGTCACCTCGTCAACAAACGACCGGTCTTTTATTTGATTTAAATTTATCTTCACATTATACAATGCAGAAAGGACGGCGGTTCTGGCCATCATGGCAGCAACCGCTCCGTCGGTCACAGCATTGCTGTTCCCATTTTCCACAACCTTTCCTGCCAACTCGATGATTTTAAAAGCATCTTCGGCAACACTCAAAGGAACGAGCGCCGCATGCTTCAGGCCCTCCTGAACAGCCTGCGCTCTGATGTTTTTCTCTTCTTCGGTATTTTTCGGCAATTTAAAGGCCAGCATCACCTGCTGATAGGCGTCCGAATCTTTATCTATATATTGAATGAGTTTATCTCTATAATCAGAGGCTTGTTTTGAAATTGCTTTCATCTCATCTTCTACCGCTGCATAGCCTTTTTTCCCGACCGTCAGATTGGCCACCATTTCCGAAAGGCTCGACGCAATAGCAGCACTTAAAGCTGCGACACTTCCGCCCCCTGGAACCGGGTCCCTCGACGCCGTTTTTTCCAAAAATTCAATTATGCTAAGTTTTGCCAGCATCAGGTTATTCCTCAAATAAGAATAAAATATTACCTCTATTTAAAAATGTCGCCCAGCGCCTGGTCGATGTCAGGATGCTGAAACTTAAAACCATGACTCAAAAGCTTATGGGGAATCACCTTTTGGCTGTTCGTCAGCAATGTCCCCATTTCACCCATAACAAGACG
>DATKWE010000154.1:0-4082 GCA_035529735.1 Desulfobacterales bacterium
TTCTCTCGGAAACCCTGCGGTCACCCGATAAACCAATACTGCTACCTCGTCAGCCAGCTCAAATGCCCTAAGTTTTGTGTGATCGCGCATGATTTGTCCCTAAAAGCCTTCAACCTTCAGTCTATCCACCTGAGTAGTTACGAATAAACCAAGTTATAAATACGTGATCGTATTGACGAATACATTTACTTAGATTCCTCTGAATGGGCATTACAATGCTTGGGTCAATTATCGTTCGGATTCTGCTGGACCCAGTGCGTTGTCTATTATGGCGGTCTGTTCTTTACGGTAGATATTGGGAAAACCGCTGGCCGGGCTGGACGCGGCCTTTCTGCCGATATATTCGACGGATTCTCCGGTTAATTTTTCGAGACGATGCCGCACAAAAAACCATGCGCCCATATTCTCCGGTTCTTCCTGGACCCAGACGTACTTCCGAGCCTGTTTGTATTTCTGAACGGCGGTTTTCAATTGCATCTCCGGGAAAGGATAGAATTGTTCAAGGCGAAAGATGGCGGCATCTGAATTTTTTACTTTCCGGCGTCTTTGAAGTAATTCATAAAATATCTTGCCGCTGCAGAAAAGGATGCGGCGGACCGATTTTAATCGGTCCGGGTCGTCAACGACTTCCCTGAACGATCCTGAAGCCATATCTTTTAAATTAGACACCGCCAACGGATGACGCAAGAGGCTCTTGGGTGCCATAAGAATCAGTGGTTTCCGAAAACTACTTTTAGCCTGTCGGCGGATAAGGTGGAAGTACTGGGCCGGTGTGGTGAGGTTGCACACCTGGATGTTGTTCCCGGCACACAACTGGAGAAAACGCTCCAGGCGGGCGCTGGAATGTTCCGGTCCCAATCCTTCCCAGCCATGGGGGAGCAGCAGAACCAGGCCGCTGAGCCGCCGCCATTTGGATTCTCCGCTGGCAATATAAAGATCGATCATCGACTGTGCGTTGTTGGCAAAATCGCCGAACTGTGCTTCCCAGATGACGAGCCCTAAGGGTTGCGCCATGGAAAAACCGTATTCGAATCCCACAATGCCGGCTTCCGAAAGCATGCTGTCATACACAGAAAAGGAAGCCTGGCGTTTCCCGAGAGCGTTAAGGGGTGTATATTCTTCACCGGTTTGGGTATCGAAGAGAACGCTGTGGCGCTGGCTGAAAGTGCCGCGGCCGCTGTCCTGCCCGCTTAAACGGATGGGAACACCTTCTGTCAGCAAAGACCCAAAGGCCAGCGCTTCTGCATTGGCCCAGTCGATGTTCTCTTTTTTTTCAACGCGCTTGAGCCGATTTTCCAGAAGGCGGATCAATTTGGTATTCAAAGAAAAATCAGACGGGACGGTGTTAAGCTTGCGGGCAAGCGATGTGAGTTTTTTGGAAGAGACGCCGGTTTCCAAAGGATCATGCGCGTAGTTCCCGTGAAAATTTTTCCAGTTTTCATAAAAACGGGATTGGGGAAAGACGCAGACACTTGCCCGAACCGCCTCAAACGATTCTTCCAGATCTTTGTTTATATTGTCTGCCAGAACATCCAGATTCTCCGGTTTGGCAAGACCTTGTTCAACCAGCTGCTGAGCATAAACTTCGTTCAAAGGGCGTCGCCCTCGAATTCGTTCATACATCAAAGGTTGGGTGAAATAGGGCTCGTCTCCTTCATTGTGTCCATATCGCCGGTAACAGATTACATCGATGACGACGTCCTTGTTAAAGGTTTTTCGGTATTCGGCGGCCAGCCGGACTACGTGAACAGCGGCTTCCGGATTTTCGCCGTGAACATGAAAGATCGGGACCATCAGCATTTTGGCCACATCTGTGGCGTAGCGGGTGGAACGCGCGTTTTCAGGGAGTGTGGTATATCCGATCTGATTGTTGATGACCAGATGGATGGTGCCGCCGGTCTTATAACCGGTTAGCTGCGACATGTTAAGGGTTTCGGCAACAATGCCCTGTCCGGCAAAAGCGGCATCGCCATGGATAAGAAGCGGTAAAACAGCGTTCCTGTTGCGGTCTTCCAGAATGTCCTGACGGGCCCTGACAAATCCCTGAACCACCGGATCGACGGACTCCAGGTGACTCGGATTGTTAACCAGAAACACACGTAACAACGCGTCCGGGTGTGTTTTTATATCTGCCAAATAGCCGTTGTGGTACTTCACATCGCCGGCGCCGAAGGTTTCGCCAGGATCGTAACAGCTTTCAAATTCACTGAAAATTTCTTCATAGGATTTGTTCAGTATGTGGGTCTGAACATTTAAGCGTCCTCGATGGGCCATGCCGAGAATAATTTCCCGGCAATCGTTCATGCCGGCCCAGCTGGCAAGCGCGTCGAACATGGGAATGATCACTTCCGCGCCTTCAATGGAAAAGCGCGTCTGGCCCAGATATTTTTTGTGGAGGAACTGTTCAAAAAGGGCGGCCTGATAAAGCTTTTCCATGATCCTGAGTTTATCTTCGGACGTTAGATCCGGACGGTTTTGCCGGGGTTCCATGCGGTTCTGGAGCCATCGGCGTTCATCAGGATCCTGCAGATGCATGAACTCCACTCCGATGGAGCGGCAGTAAGTTTCTTTGAGTATCCGGATGATATCCTTTAGTGAAGCCCGCTCGGTATGGGCCAGGCTTTCAGCATAAAATTGCGTGTCCAGATCTTCTACGGCTAAATTAAATGCTGAAAGGTTCAACAGCGGATGATCGGTGGGGCATGCAGTCAGGGGATCGAGGCAGGCGAGAAAATGTCCGATATCGCGATATCGGTTTATGAGTGCATCCACACGGGATTGACGTAAAACATGATCCTCGTCGCAAACGTCCGGGGTCTCTTGTTCCATGGCACCGGCTATTTCGAAGCCTTCAAAGAAAAACTGCCAGTCCCGGGAAACCGCCTCGGGATCGGCTTTCCACATTTGGTATTGAGCATCGATATAGTCTTTACTCAAGGTCTCAGGTATATCCATGGTGTTGTTCCTCGAACCATTTCACGATTAATTTAGAGATCTTCAAGCGATGTTCATCGTTGCTGAACATATGATCGGCATCCGGTATAATGGCCAGCTTTGTATTTATGGGGTTCAATTCCTGAGCCAGATACGCATCTTCGACCGGAACGATTTCGTCGTGGTCACCGTGGACCACCATCAGCGGAACCTTTAAGGTTTTAATGGTTTCCGACAGATTATATTCCTCGGCGTCGGCGAAAAAGGTCGTTGAAAGTTGCAGTGGACGTCCCCGGCTGCTGAAAGAGACCCTTCCGGTGTCGTGAAGTTCCTTGAGCTGGCGTTTGTTGAAAAAATGGGTGGCATTTAACCCGGATAAGCGCCCTGCTAGGGCGCACACCGCCTTTACGCGGTTCATCTCGGCTGCTGTGAGAATGGCGATAACCGCACCCATGCTGTGCCCTGCAAGGCCGATCCATTCGGCGCCTTTGTCAGCGATAATGTCGACGGCTCTCTGAATCTCGGCGACCTGTTTGGAGTAGGTGGACGCCGCAAAATCGCCTTGGCTCTGGCCATTGCCCGAAAAGTCGAACCTTAACGCAATGAACCCTGCCGTCGCCAGATCACTGCAGATATGACGGATAATACGGGTGTTACGGGAGCAGGTGAAACAATGACCGAATACCACGCCGCCACCCTTGGGTTCATCAGGCAGATGGAACGTTCCTGCAAGTTTTTCTTCCTGATGATTATAAAAATGGACCGGCTGTTCCATGAAAAGAACTTAGGGGCTTGGCCCCGATTGGAAAGTTGGAATACTGGAACAATGGGTTTTGGGATGATGGCGTAAAGATTTTATGGCAACATTCATCAAGATGAAATAATTTAAAAATCAATTTGCCACCACCCCGCCATACCATTGTTCGTTTTCTGGGCAAAATTGGAAACCAAAAAAAACTTACAGCGTTATTTGGCGGTATAAATCCGGGATGTTTGTTTGGGTATAGCGCTAAGGGTGCCGGATTTCGATTGGGGGCTTAGTCCCCCTGTTCCGCCATATAGTCATCATAATGACCTTCTAAAAAGAGTTTGTGTTTTGCTTCTTCCTGGCAGAGCACCTTGAGGAGCTTAATTTGTTCGGCATTGTC
>DATKWE010000155.1:0-23591 GCA_035529735.1 Desulfobacterales bacterium
TTATGAAAAATGTTTCCCGCTTTTAGCGGGATTCAAGCTATTGGAAGACGATTTCGCTGTTGCGAGGTTCACCGAATGAATATATTGAATATTTCGAGTCTGCTAAAATAATCTGTTTGATACAGATCAAACAGATGTGCAAAATTGAAATGTCAAATGGATAAAAAAATTACCATACAAATACTATCCGTTGAAATTATTCGTTTTTTCTTCATTTTCGTAATGATTTTGGGTGTGTCTTTAGTCTCAATCCATAGCGGCCAGAGGGATGTCCGCGTAATGAAAGAGACCTACCAAATATCAAGGCCTTCCATCTCTCAGCCCTTGGCGGATGAAAATGCGGGTGGGTATAGTGTTTACGGCGCACTATCCGGGTATATGAATAAAAAGGAACAGTTATTTCATCCCATCATCATTCAGGTGTCCAGCCGCCACCAAGTTGATCCTGCCCTTGTCAAGGCGATCATTATGGCGGAGTCCGGGTACAACCCCAAGGCGATCTCTAAAAGAGGTGCAAAAGGCCTCATGCAGCTGATGCCATCAACCGCCCAAGCTCTTGGGGTGGAGGATATTTTCAATCCCAAGCAGAATATCAGTGGCGGCGTTCGGTACTTCAAACAGCTGGTTAACAAATTTGACGGAGACATTAAACTGGCACTTGCGGCATACAACGCCGGAAGCCGAAATGTCAGGCAGTATCAAGGCGTTCCCCCCTTCAAATCCACCCGGTATTACATTAAAAAAGTTTTTAAGTATTATCAGCTATATAAAGACAAGAAGCCGGGGGAAACCGACAGCGCTTAACCTGAATTTCAGTCTAAAAACCCAGATCTTGGTTAATCAGAATTACTTTCACCCTTCCTTTCGGAAATGATTTCTCCGTAATCGTCCAAGTATTGCAGATACGATCCGGGCTTTTACAGTCATCACAGAAAGAAGTTTTGGCACACGGTGTTTTTTTGTCAAGTCGCATGGCGTTGACGGGGGCTGCATAATTTTTTATACGGAACATGGCCTCGTCCAGGTCCGGAACGATCTTGTTGCGCCCGACGATGACGATGACATTTTTGGGGCCAAAGGTGATCGCTGAAATTCGGTTGCCGATCATATCCAGATTAACCAGATGACCTGCCTCGGTTACCGCGTTGCTTCCGGAAATAAAAAGATCGACCAGTAGTGACTGACGGCGTCGCTCCAGACTTTTTTCAGGAGACAAATTTTTTTCAAAAGAATCGAACACTTTCAGATCATTTCTGTTTCTTAGAATATCATAAAGACCGGTGGCAACAAATGTTAAAGATCCGCCCCAAGAGACACTCTTGGGTGCTATCTCGGGGATTATTTTTTCAAGCACAATCGATTTGGCTTGATCGGTGTTCTCCACGATAAAAGTTTCAAAGTTATTTGCATCCAAAACTTCTTTAAGATCCGTCAACCGGGTTTTCCAATAGTTTTCAATCGGTTTGTCCATAATAGTCCTCCAGTGATATCGGTTTAGGTTTAAAAAAAGTATGCATCCGGATATCCGATTTTTAAGGGATCAATCCTTTAGCGCCGGATAACTCTCGTGCATAAGCGAGCGTAAAAAAGAACAGTGGCCAATGCTCTGAAATAAAACCAGTTTTTTGGATAGGCTGCTTTGACGCATCCTGATTTGGCTTGACCGTTTTAAATGCAAATGCTATCAGTCCATATCCATGCGTACGATCTGTTTAATAAACCAGAACTCGATTTTCAACAACTAAAAGGTAATGGGGTGGTCAATGAAAAAATTATTTTATTTTGGAATTGTTATGTCTGTTTTAACGCTGTTTGCATGCGGTAAAGCCAAAGTCGAAGATGTCGTCAGGGATCATGTTAAAAAACAGTTTAGTTTCGATAACGCCGTTAAGGTGGATATATCAAAATTAAAATATACCGTCACGAAAAAAGAAGGCAATACAGCCACTGTAAACGTTTCGGGCACAATAAATTATGACGGCCAGATCTTTTTGGTCAAAGAAGGCGGAAAATGGAGAATCAGTAAAAAAGAAGCGTTACATGTTTCACCGAAAAAGGAACCTTCACATTCTGTAGAGATAAAAGAAACTTCACACACTGCACCGAAAAAGATAGCTTCCCATGGTGAACAAAAACAAGAACCTTCCCATGGTGAACAGGAGATTCCGCACAAACAGTAGACTTTTTACGAGTTTGTCAATATTTAGTGTCCGAACGAAATATCCTATTTTCGTTTGGGCGCTATTTTGGACTTTATGCACAGTTCCTGTACCCATCCCAAAATATAGGGTCACACTGTCCCCAGAGGCTCGATTCATATCGCTTTGAATAAAAAATGAACCGCGAAGAATGATTATTTAATTCTGGCGTGTTTATTATGATTTTCAATACCCCGTTCGTTTGTCGGAGTGCGGCGGAGATCCCGTCTCTACGGGGCGGGAACCTTCATTCTCCAAGAAGAATCTGATTTTTAACAGATCTGGATTCTCCTGCTGCGATCACCCGGATGGCAGGTCTTCCTCTTACCGGGCATTTGTTCTCACAGATTCCGCATCCCACACAGCTATTGAGATTTACATAGGGTAGTTTAACTCGGATCGTCTTTCCATCTCCTGACAGGTAAGTCCCCTCTTTCAGGTGTATGGCCTTGGGAGAAGTGGGGCAATGTTCTTCACAGACAATGCAGGGACCGTTTTCTGACCAGGGGAGGCAGCGCCCCCGATGGATATAGGCGGATCCTATCCTTATGGGGCGTTCAACTTTTTCTTTAACTGAAAGATGATGTATGGCGCCGGTGGGGCAAACACTGCCACATAGCGTACATGTGTATTCGCAGTATCCCTGGAGCATGATAAGATTCGGTGTCCAGAATCCGGCCATTCCTGCTTCGGTAAGTGTGGGGTTGATGGCGTTTGTCGGGCAAACCTTCATGCAGAGCCCACACCGCTGACAGAGCTTTAAAAAATCCTTTTCAGACACGGCGCCCGGCGGTCGGATCAGACGCGCGTCCGATACCTTGTGAATCCGGCCATCCAACCGACCGAGAAGCGGAAGTGAAACGCCACCGACCAGGCCCCCCAAAACGGCACGGCGGCCGATGTCCGGGGCTTTATTGGCTTTGGGCGGCCACTTCAATTTAAAGACAACAGCATCTTCAGGACAAGCATTAAAGCAGTTAAAACAGAACATACATTCTGTGGGATCCCATTCCAGGCCCGGAATAGGGGAGGCTGCGCCCTGACAGGTTTTCGTACAAAGTTGGCATTGGGTACATTTTTCGGAATATTTTTCCATTTTCAAAATGCTGAATCTGGCAAAAACGCCCAAAAGTGCGCCCAGTGGGCATAGCGTTCGGCACCAGAAGCGCGGCCGGATGCGGTTCAGAAACAAAATAATAAGAAAAATACTGCCGATAAGCCATGCAGATTTAAACGCTTCGTATCCGTATCCAAAAACCGGCGAAACAATAATTTCCGCTCCATAACTGATATAATTTAAGATTTTGATATCGGACTGGGCCATTAGGTCAAAAACTTCTTTAATACCGATTCCAAGGCCGGGGAAAATAGCCAGGGACAGAGAGCGAAAGAGAAAAGCGATCGGGTCCAGCAGCCCGGTGAAGTTGAGGCCCAAAATAGCGGCCAGTAGAATTAAGATTAAGATAAAATATTTAAATTTATGATCCGGACGTTTTTGATTGGCTCTAATCATGGTTTGTCCTTTTAAGGCGGGCCTGACAAAGCTCATCAGATGATGAATGGTGCCCAGCGGACAGATAAAACCGCAAAAGAGCCTTCCAAAGAAAAGGGTAAGGACAACAATCCCTATGGCCCACCCAAAACCTTTGATCCATTGGTGTCCTGAAATAAAAGATGTGAGCGCTATTAAGGGATCGAGTTGGAAAAAGAATGTTACCGGATAATTCAATTCAATATTTTGTTCAGCGGTTATGGCAATGGAGTAATCCATGTAGATATCTAAAGGAAGACGGCTTTCAATTAGGAGAAAAATGAAGAAAATTAAAAAAAAAGATTGGCTTATACGGCGTATCCAGACAAAATGTTTTGCTTTCAAATGATGACCTTGCTTTGACGGATTTTCTCAAGCTCATATGTTCCGAGTCCCCATTTATTTCCGAGATGAATGAAGCCGATGTCCTGGGGGCGAAAATTAAAAAGATCTGCCGCTTTAGCATCGGCTGCAACCGGATCGTTGCTCAAGATCAGACGGTTTGAGACTGACACGTCTGAAGCGTTTCCTCCGGATGGACCGTTGTGGATCATGATTCGTATGGCATCGACCAGGGTCAGGGTCGGCTTGAAAAACTGAGCTAAATCCACGATAGTCATGTGAATATCCTGATGGAGTGCATTTCTCCGACCGCCCACAGCACCGATCCAATTTTTCATGCCCAGGGTCAAACCGCTCAGCACATGGACCTTGGCCACCGGCAGGTTGATAACCTTGTCGGCCTCCACAAGGGGCACAAAAACCGGCCACACATCCAGCCGGTGACCCTGTATTTTCATTTTGCGCATCAGGGATGATCGGGGATAGACCAGCTCCGCTCCGGTTCTTTTTGACACCATCCCGGCGCCGGTAATGGCAAAGCAGCGTCTTGCATCGTGGATGGTATTGTCGGCAATCCTGACTTTTTTAGCACCGGCCTCCTGGCAAAGCTCGACCACTGTTTCCAATACTTCAGGATGGGTCGTTGCACCGAAATGAGGGGCTCTGGCCCAGGAAATGTTCGGCTTGATTACCACCACATCCTGTTTTGAAATAAATCGTTGTATTCCGCCGGCGGCTTCAAAAACCTTTTGAGTTAAAGCTTTGACCGAATATTCATGACTTCGGCCGATTCCCTCAATGACAAAATTTTGATTGGTCGATCCGGAAAAGGCCGCAAGATCTCTCTGAAAAGGCCATGCCGTCATCCCGGTCAATGCAAGACCTCCTGAGATCTTAAGCAGTTTTTTTATCGATTCTCTGCGGGTCATGGGGGCATTATTCATCATTCCACATCCCGAGACCCTCGAAAAACGCCCCCTTCTGTCCAATTCCAGCGTCAGCCTCAAATTTTAATCCTCCCAACATGCTCAACATATTTTTGAAATGTTACCATTCGTGGCGCTATTGTTTATCGAGAAGTAGCAACGATGCCTGTTAATATCCCAGAATCATTGGGGGAGTCGAAATAAATGCGCTGGATATCCCCGACGCCGGCATCAGAGAGCATGGCCGACAGCTCTTTTTCAGAATAGGACTGTCCACCGGAGGTCCCCAGAAGCATGTTCAGGGAAAACAGGGCCGGGAAAATCGGCCCGTCCATTGCGTTATTTAAGATAAATTCGTGTATCATGATCAATCCCCCAGGTTTAAGGGCGGAAACGGCCTTTCCGACAATTTTGCGACAGTCTTCGGGCCTTTCTCCATGGAGAATTTGTGACAGCCATGCTGCATCGTAGATCCCTTCAATCTCTTGTTCGAGATAATCTACCGCCTTAAAATCGATCCGGTCCTGCAAATTAAATTTAGCGATGGTTTTTTCAGCAAAAGGTCGTGTGGAAGGCAGATCAATAATAGTAGCCTTAAGGTTTGGATATTTTAAACAAAAATGAATCGAATACGTTCCGGGACCACCGCCCAGGTCTAGTAAATGATGACGCTTTGACAGGTTTATTTTCGGTACCAGAACCGGAGCCAGATTCATGGCCAGGTTGAACATCCCCATGAGAAAACTTTCTCGGCGTTCTTCATCCGTATGAGCGGCGCTGTCTCTCACCGGTTGGCCTGATTTAACCGAAAGATCCAGCCTGCTCCAGGAATCCACCAGATGATGATGGTGTAGGATGATGTGGCCGATATAACGGGAAGCGTCTCTGACAAGAAAAGCCGAACTTAAGGATGTGTTTGAATAGGTATTGTCATTTTTCTCCAAGAGACCTATAGCGGTAAGGGCATTAAGAAGCATTTCAACGCCTTTCTGGTCGCCATGGAGTTTGTCTGCGACATCATTGTTGGTGAGACGGTTGTTGCCGATAATCGAAAAAACATCGAGTTTGACTCCGGCGTGAAGGGTACAAGCTTCCCAGTAGCTTCCGGATGTTTTCAGTATGTTTCCTGGATTCAATTCTTCTAGGGTCATGGTCTTTATCCATCCTTATGAAGTAGAAATTGATTTATGGTTGCGAAGGAATTTTTATTTGATATAAATGCTATCACATCTGTTATGATTTGTTCAATTTATAATATTTTTCTTGGAATTCGAGATCCCAAATTTCCGTGTTCCGAATATTCTTCGCGTGCGGGCAAAAGTGTTAAAAAAATGATAAAATACTTTACTTTTTTCAGTCATGACTTATTGTTAAAGCTAATGAATTTTAAAGCGGATTTTTACAAAACCATCAAAATTAAGTGTACATAGGAATTGTACCCAGGAGAGATTATGGTAAAGTGTTTGAATATTCCGGAAGAATTTCAATATACTTTTAAACGTTTGATAAATTTGGTCCCTTACAAACAGAGAAATGACCGGCACACCCAAGAAATCGTTCTGTTATACCTGAAATTAGGAGGAGAAAAACTGGCGAGGCAATATGTCGAGGTCCTCAAATCGGATCTTCCTGAAAACAAAGACAGAACTGAAACTTCAGAAAAATCTAACCATAACGGGAATCTCTTCTCCGATCCTAATTTTCCTGAAGATGAAAATGCTGAAGATGAAGATTCTGAAGATGAAGATTGAGAGTCCCCCCGGCAAACAGATTGCCTCAAGGAAATAAAAAGGTCGCTTTTCCGACTTTCTACGCGGCCATCAAGACTCAAAGCTTTACGTCGGACTGACCATCGGATTAAAGGAGGTTGCCCATGAAAAAGACACAAGGTATAAAATTCAACCTGCCGGAAGATCTAAAAAAATGCATCGAATTCCACGGACATCTTTGTCCGGGTCTTGTGTACGGTTACCTGGTTGCCAAAGAGGCCATGAGTCTTCTTAAACTTAAACGATCAAAGGATGAAGAGGTTGTTGCCATTAGTGAAAATGACTCATGCGCCGTTGACGCGTTGCAAATCCTTCTGGGGGCTTCAACCGGGAAGGGTAATCTCATTTTAAAGGATTACGGAAAAAACGCATATACCATCCTGAACCGATCAGACAAGCGGGCTTACCGGTTTTCCCGTAAAAAACATTATCGATATAAGGGTGAGGCCAAAGAAGAATTCGGTCGGCTCGACGCAGCCATTTCATCGGGCACGGCAACCGAAAAAGAGAAACGACGCCATAAGATGCTGAAATCGGAAGACCTTCTATCAAAACCCTTTGCCGAGGTCTTCTATACAGAGACGGTCCGGTTTATTATGCCGCCCTATGCCCCCCTGGCACGTTCTGAAGCATGTGCAACGTGCGGCGAAATGACCATGTCAACAAAGATGGTTGAAACAGATGACGGTAAGCGCGTGTGTATTCCGTGTTCAGCCTAAACCTGCATCGGGGGTTAAAGCGTATAGAACTCGTAAAAAGTCTTTAGCGGGCGAGATTTCATATCTTGTAACATTTTACAAGCCATTTCAAAAATGCATCCAACCCCCAATGGCTTCGTCCTGGATGCCTTGGATCTGGGGCATCCCAAACTTTTGCTCAATTAGGGCACTATTTTTGAGATAGCTGCTAGTTTGACAAAAAAAAGGGCAACACCCATGAAGTGTTGCCCTATAAATAAAATCCGCTATATGCTTAACCGCAGGTGCTTGTTGTTCCGCAGCCTGAACATCCTGCTCCGAAATCTATCCCGGAATCAAGTTTAAATCCCATTTCCGAAAAATCTACTTTAATCGGTGTTGCCTTTATCAAAAACTCTTTGTCAACAATATATTTAAAACCGTCGATGTCAAAGACATCGTCTGTCTCTTTTGGCTCGTCCAGAGCCATGGCAAGTGACGGGCCGCCTCATCCACCTGAATTTAAAAATATCCGGATCGGTGCGACCTCTTTACCTTTGAAATATTCAGCAATCTGTTTCGTCGCTGTTTCCGTAACTTCAACCATTATATTCTCCTTTTTTAAATAAATTGCCTGCCTGAGCGAGCTTGAAAACAGTAACAACATAGTTCCGACAATAGGATTTGTCAATGGAAGGGGTCAAAAAATATCTAGTTTAATACTGGATTAACTGTTAAAAAAACGGTGACGATCGGCTTTGAGTATTTTGGAATTGGTGATGGGAATATTATTAATCTTACTGATTATGCACAAAAATTTTCAGGTATTTTTTATAGACATCGCAGTCTTCAGCGGAAAAGAGGATAAAGACAACTTTTTTTAGGGTGCGGTTGTTCTTCAAAAAATCATATGTCGTATCGATTGCGATGCTGCAAGCCTCTTTTAACGGGTACCCGTAAGCTCCGCAGCTTATGGCGGGGAAGGCGATAGACGCAATATTATTTTTAACCGCCAGTTTCAAGCTGTTCAAGTAACAGCGTGAAAGAAGTCTCGTGTCTTCATCCGTTCCACGATAAACCGGACCCACCGTGTGGATGATGTATCTGACGGGGAGATTATATCCTTTTGTTATTTTGGCCATACCGGTAGAACAACCGCCGATTTTTCGGCATTCACTTAAAAGTTCCGGTCCGGCTGCCCTATGGATGGCACCGTCCACCCCGCCGCCTCCCAGAAGCGAACGATTGGCCGCATTGACAATGGCATCGAGTTTAAGGGTGGTTATATCCCCTTGCATGACTTCGATGCGATCAAACACCGCTTTTTTCATTTTTAAATTCGCTCTTCCTTGGTGTTGATGAGGCTTTTGGTTTTTATGGGTTCCGCATCTATCCAGAGACCTTCAAGATCATAGAATTCACGTACGGGTTCGAAAAAAACATGTATGATCACATGACCATAATCAAGCACAACCCAATGTCCTTCTTTTTTCCCTTCAACACTCAACGGTGTTATCCCCTGTTTCTTTAGATCCAGCTGAATATGTTCCGCAATTGCAGAAACCTGACGGTTGGAACGGCCACTGCAGATGATAAAGACGTCGGCTAAAGAAGTTAGCTTCCGGACGTCAAGAACCACCAGGGCGATCGTTTTTTTCCCCAAAGCGGCTTTAACAAAAAGATCAAGGTTCGGATCCATGGAAGAATCAGGCATATTTGTCATAAATAGAGTCCTTTGGTTTTTATTAAATCTTCGACAATTTCCGGGACCAGGGATTTAATCGTGCGTCCTTTTCTGATATGCTCACGAATTTCTGTCGATGAAATATCCACGGGGGTTACCTCAAACAAAAAAACCGGTTGTTTCTCGTCATGAATGTAGCATGATCGTGGAACAGAATGTTTATATCTGTCTGAAATTCTGGATTTAATATAACTTCCAAGGTTTTTCCATTTCAAAACCGTGTCGCTTTGCCCTGTTGCGGTTCGAGACATGACGATGAACGGAATCAGCAAGAAAAGATCCTTATAAGATTTCCAGGTATCTACTTCCAAAAATGCATCCAGTCCCACAATGAAGTAAAGTTCCGTATTCTCGGGCAGAATGGATTTAAAATGGCGAACAGTATCGATGGTATATGAAAACCCTGAACGTTTCAGCTCAACATCGGAGACCACAAAATCCGGATCGTCTGAAAATGCAAGTCGGATCATCTCAATACGATCCAAACCATCTATTATCCCTGCCGTCTCCTTGTGCGGTGGCAGGGCCGAAGGGATTATAAAAATTTTATCCAGATCAAATCCCTCTTTAACTTCGTGAATCACCTGGACATGCCCCATATGAATCGGGTTAAACGTACCGCCAAAGAGTCCTATGCGTTTCAAAAATTCCCCGCTTTTCAAGCAATAACACTTCAAATGGCCTCGAGGTGAGATCGGAAAATAAAGCTGCGAATCCATGGGAACATTTTTATGGCAATGGTTCTATGTTCTGATCTGCCCATCTCCAAATACAGCAAATTTGGTCGTCGTCAGTTCCTCCAACCCCATGGGACCGAAGGCATGCAGTTTTGAAGTGCTGATTCCGATTTCAGCGCCCAATCCGAGCTCACCACCGTCATTAAACCGCGTGGAAGCATTGACCAGAACCACCGAAGAATCGACTTCCCGCACAAAACGTTTGGCCCTTTCATAACTGCGTGTCACAATGGCTTCCGTATGGTTTGAGCCGTAATTTGAAATGTGCAAGATAGCCTGGTCCATATCCTCGACCACTTTCACGGCCAAAACAAGATCGAGATATTCCGCCGGCCAGTCGGCTTCTTTGGCCTTTTGTGCATCCGGTAAGATCTGACATGTTTCAGGGCAGCCCCTGATTTCAACCCCTGAACTTACATAACGTTCGGCCATTTTTGGCAGAAATTTCGGCGCGATTGACCGATGTACCAGCATGGTTTCCATGGCATTGCAAACCCCCGGACGCTGAACCTTGGCATTGAAACAGATTTCTTCGGCCATGGACATGTCTGCCCCTTCGTCCACATACACATGGCAGACACCTTTGTAATGTTTCAATACGGGTATTCTTGAATGTTCTACGACAAAACGGATCAAACCTTCTCCGCCCCGAGGGATAATTAGATCGATGTATTCTTCCTGATTTAAAAGAATGTCAACAGCTTTCCGATCCCTGACAGGTATAAGCTGTACGGCTTTTTCCGGGAGACCGGATTCATTGAGAACTTCCCCGATGATACCGGCCAGGGCCTGATTGGAATGAAGCGCTTCAGATCCGCCGCGAAGTATGACGGCATTGCCGGCTTTCAAGCAAAGGCCGGCAGCATCTATGGTAACATTGGGGCGCGACTCGTAAATAATCCCGATAACCCCCAGCGGTATGCGTATTCGAGAAACTTCCAGGCCGTTGGGCCGTATCCAAGCCTTGGTTATGGCGCCCACAGGGTCATTGAGCCGGGCAACTTCCCTTAAACCATTGGCCATGGATTTAATGGTTGCGTCGGACACTGTGAGCCGATCGATCATGGCATCGGAAAGGCCCATCTCCTTTGCACGGGAAAGATCCTTTTGGTTGGCTTCCTTTATATTCGATGATTTTTCTTCAATTTTATCGGCAATGCCAAGAAGAACATCATTTTTTTTATTTGAAAAACATCTGGCAATCTCCGTGGAGGCAGTCCGGGCCGCTTTGGCCATATTTATAATTTCTTTTTCAACGGTCATGGTTTTTGCCTATAATATAAGGTTGTTATGAATTATGATATTCAGATGTAATGGCAAGGTTATCTCTATGGATAACGTCATCATAAGGTTTATGTCCCAGAATCTTTTTAATCTGGCTCGATTTAAGTCCCATGATTTTGCGAATATCAGCGGAATTGTAATTAACAAGACCGGTCCCCAGCGTTCGATTGTCGCCGTTTTTAAATTCCACCGGAGCGCCCACATTAAATTCACCTTCCACATCGACAATGCCGCTGGGTAAAAGACTTTTGCCCCTGTTCAGGATGGCCAGTGCGGCACCGTCATCAATTCTGATAGTGCCTTTGGGTTTTAAGGTAAACGCTATCCAGCATTTTCGGCTTTTAAGCTTTTTCTTTTTTGAAACAAAAAAGGTTCCAATCTCTTTTCCGGAAAAGAGTTTTAATAAAATATCCGGCTTGCCGCCGTTTGCGATGACCATGGGAATTCCAGAAGCGGTAACCTTTCTTGCAGCGTTTATCTTGCTGAGCATTCCGCCGGTGCCAAGGGGGCCGGGGATATCACCGGCAACTTTTACGATGTTCTCCCGGATGGTTGAGACCAGCGGAATCAGTTCTGCATCCGGGTATTTTCGGGGATTTTTTGTATAAAGGCCGTCGATATCCGTCAGGTTGACAAGAATATCCGCATCCATCAGGAGTGTGATCATGGCCGCAAGGTTGTCATTGTCTCCAAATTGAATTTCTTCGATCATTACCGTGTCGTTTTCATTGATAATCGGAACAACCTTCCACGACAACAACATGCAGAGCGTATTGTGAGCGTTCAAATATCTTCTTCGGTTATTCAGGTCATCACCGGTCAGCAGAATCTGAGCGACTTTTTTGTGATACCGGGCAAACGCCTTTTCATATTCCATGATAAGTCCCGCCTGTCCAACGGCAGCAATCGCTTGGCGCTTGGGGATTTCATCCGGCCTTTTATCAAGACCGACTTTTTTCACCCCGGATGCCATTGCGCCTGAGGAGATCAGGATCACCTCGAGTCCGCTGTCAATTAAACGGCAAATTTGCCTGCTGATAGATCGTATCGCTTTTAAATTCAGACCATGATCTTCTGTTAAGACATTACTGCCAACCTTCACCACCCATCGCTTGGCGTTGTTAAATATCGATTTTCTATTGTTCTTCATAAGATTTGTTTAACACGTGAACGATTTGCCGCTTTAATTCCTCAACACCTTTGCCGGTCAGGGCGGAAATTAATCCGATTTTCCGATCCTTAACAGCAGATTGAAAGATTTCTACTGCTTTCCGGATATCGGGCAGGTCAATTTTGTTGAGTACAATAATCTGAGGTTTTTGAGCCAGCTTCGAATTATACAGGGCAAGTTCTTGGTTTATGATATTATATGCCTGTAGCGGGTTGTCAAGATCGATGGTCGAAATGTCGATCAGATGAACCAGTATTCGGGTGCGCTCGATGTGCCGGAGAAATTTAATGCCAAGCCCGATTCCTTTATGGGCGCCTTCAATCAATCCGGGGATATCGGCCACTACAAACGGCTCTGTCCAGTCGGTTTGAACCACGCCGAGACTGGGCGTAATTGTCGTAAAGGGATAATCGCCGATCTTGGGACGCGCTGAAGAAATGGCGCGAATGAGCGTAGATTTGCCGGCATTGGGGAGTCCGATGATACCGACATCGGCCAGAAGTTTAAGCTCCAACTTCAGTATTCTGGTTTCCCCAGGTTCACCGGGCTGGGCGAAACGGGGTGCCCGGTTTGTTGAAGTTTTGAAACGTGTATTTCCCCGACCGCCTCTACCGCCGGTCGCAACTACAAATGTTTCATTGGTTTTGACCAGGTCCTTTATAACGCATCCGGTGTTGGCATCGGTGACCAGGGTTCCGGGGGGAAGTTCAATGATGAGGTTTTGGCCGTTTTTGCCGGTCTTTTGTTTGCCCTGGCCATGGGCGCCGTTTTCGGTTTTGAAGTGTTTTTTGTATCGAAACTGATAAAGGGTGCGTTTTCTTGATGTTGTCTTTAATATAAGATCTCCGCCCTTACCTCCGTCGCCACCGTCCGGTCCTCCGCGTGGAATAAACTTTTCACGCCTAAAGCTCACACAACCTCTGCCGCCGTCACCGGACTGAACGGTAATAACCGCTTCATCAATGAATTTCACTCTGCATAAACACTTACTTTTTTGCGAGAACGACCCAGTCTTCCAAAAGCAACAATACCATCAATCTTGGCAAACAGCGTATAATCTCTGCCCATGCCCACATTGTCACCGGGATGTATCTTTGTGCCCAGTTGGCGAACCAGGATATTACCCGCCTTTACTGTTTGACCGCCGTATCGTTTTACGCCCCGGCGTTGCCCTTGACTGTCGCGTCCGTTCCTAGAACTGCCGCCTGCTTTTTTATGTGCCATTATTTAAACTCCTTGCCAAAAGAAATAACCTCTTTAAGACCTTTAAATAGCGTGCCATTTTTCCATATCCAATGCCAGGTTCAAATTTCAATCCTCGAAATGCTCGATGTATTCGTGCCTGCCCCGTGGAATGCGAAAAATGTTCTTCTGGGGTGAAAAAAGTTATCGCCTTCTCCCGCTCAAAGTCCGTAATCTTCGCCGATCCTTGAGCACAATCAAATAGTTTTCAAAGGTCTCTTTTTTAAGTGCCGATACTGTCTATTTTAATTGCCGTATACTGTTGTCGATGCCCCAGTTTTCGGCGATATCTTTTACGTTTTTTATACTTGAAAACGATAATTTTTTTACCCTTTCCCTGCTCGACAATGTGTCCTTTGACTGCTACATCATCGAGAATGGGCCGACCGATACGGATGTTTTCACCATCTGAAAACATAAGGATACGGTCGAAAGAAACAGGGCTGCCGAGTTCACCAGGGATTTTTTCGACTCTTAAAATATCGCCCTGACGAATTTTATATTGTTTTCCGCCGGTATTAACGATAGCGTACATGTGTTTGACCCCTCCTGCAGCATTCTTTATTTTATCTATAATTTAATAAATTTAATATTGTTAGTCAACCTCTATAATTTGTCAAGATAATTTTTTTTAATAATCAGAATCCAGAGATTATGGTATTGACATTTGTTTCAAATTGACATATGAACAATTGATCATATATTAGGAGGTATTCGATGGAACAGTGCCAGGAAAAAATATTGCATATGTCCCAAGTAAAGCGTGCTGTGGATAACATTCCCGATGCAAATACACTTCAGAGCATGACCGATACTTTCAAGGCACTGAGCGATCCAAGCAGGCTTAAAATCGTTACTGCACTGTTTACCTGCGAACTCTGTGTTTGTGACCTGGCCGCTGTTTGCGGGTCCTCCGAATCCGCTGTTTCACATCAACTTCGGATTCTCAGAAACTTAAAAATCGTACGCTATCGAAGAGAAGGCAAAATAGTGTTTTATCGTCTGGACGATGATCATGTAAAATCTCTAATCAGCCAGAGCCTGCAACATGTTAAGGAATAAAAATGAGACCTTTGAAAAATGTTCATTTTTGTTCAAGTTCAAGGAAGGCGAAAATTTTAACCATATGAATACATTCAGTATTTCGAGGATAAAGCTAAAGCTTCACTTCGTGCACAATTTGAGACTGACGCAGAAACTGGGCAAAAAGGGGCGTTTTGCAAAGGTCTCAAAAATACTGTTAGAAAGGTTTTAATTCATGATAACCGTGGCCATTGAAATCATACGTGCTTCATGGCAAGTTTTTTATGAATCAGCCGTTTACATGCTATTGGGCTTTTTCATCGCCGGCATTCTTTATGTTTTTATTAAACCCGAAACCATCGGCCGTTACCTCGGCGGCGGGAAAGTACGGTCCGTTTTCCTGGCCGCTCTCGCGGGGATTCCAATTCCGCTGTGTTCCTGCGGTGTTTTACCTGCGGCGGCAGGTCTGAAACGGCAGGGGGCCGACAACGGAGCGACCTTGTCTTTTCTTATTTCAACACCCGAATCGGGTATCGATTCAATACCGCTGACCTTTGCGCTTATGGATCCGATTATTGCGTTGATTCGTCCTGTGGCGGCATTTATTACCGCCGTTGTAACAGGTCTATTCGAAAACTTCTCCACCCGAAGGAACAATTCATCAGAAAATTTTTCTCAACTTTCCTGTTCCGATTCGAGCGATTGCGGATGCAACAGTACGGTGGTGAATCCGGGCAAACCGATGGAGAAACCATTTGCAGCCAGAATTGTTTCAGGCTTGAAATATGCCTTTGTCGATCTTCTGGGTGATATCGGAAAATGGTTTATTGTCGGTATTCTGATGGCCGGTATGATAACCTGCATGATTCCTGATGCGCTGTTCGAATCCTACCTGACCAACAACTTTATTGCCATTCTTGTTATGCTGATTGCAGGCATCCCCATGTATGTCTGTGCCACCGCCTCCACACCGATTGCAGCCGCTTTGGTACTCAAAGGGTTGAATCCAGGTGCGGCCCTTGTCTTTTTACTGGCCGGTCCTGCTACCAACGTTGCCTCTATAAGCGTAGTTTCCGGCCTTCTTGGGAAAAGGTCTCTTATGATATATCTCGGTTCAATCGCTATATGTTCTGTTATATTAGGGATTTTTACGGACATGCTCTACTACAGTATGGGTATTTCCGCAACGGCAGTAGCCGGACAGGCTGCTGATATAATCCCTCATTTTATACAGATGGGTAGCGCCGTGATTCTGGGTGTATTGCTGCTCTTTGGGCTTTGCCAAGGATATTCCAGAGGCCGTACTTTCTTTCTCGGTATTCGGAGAAAATTAAACGCAATCTGACATTGATTTTAGCCCTGTGGACAGATATAAAAGACATTGAACTTAAATCAAAACTCAGGTATCCGGTATCTGCAATTAATTCAGGAGGTCTTTTTTGGAAACATGTATTAAGCATACGGTTATATTCCGAGATAAAAAGATCGACAGATCTTCAGAGCACATGCTCATTGGCGAAGAACCCCTGTCAATTCATGTAGAAGGAAAACCGTATTCTGTTGTGATGCGTACACCGGGTGATGAATTGGTCCATGCTGCCGGTTTTTGCCTGGCCGAAGGGATTGTGGATACACCGGATGATTTTAACACCATATCTTCTTGTGATGCCATCGATCCCAATGTTGTCACCGTTACCATCAGCAGATCGAGGCTCAATAAGATAACCGGTCTTTTGGACAGGCGTGGTTTTATCAGCCAGACAAGTTGTGGTATTTGTGGCAAGGAGATTGTTAAAGATCTTTATCAGAAGATTCAACCCCTCAGAGACAATACTCGGATTGATGTTGGTTTGGCGGGGCAAATTCTTAAAAATCTTTCCCAACATCAGCCCTTGCGCGATAAAACCCGTGCGTCTCACGCCGCTGCTCTTTATGCGTCTGATTTTAAGCTGTTATCCTCGGCTGAAGATGTCGGCCGACACAACGCCCTTGATAAGGCCATCGGAAAGCTTTTCTTGGATCGCAAACTTGATGGGGCCGTGCTGCTGGTCCTTTCCTCCCGCATCAGTTATGAACTGGTGCAAAAGGCTGCACGGGCGCGGGTACCCGTTATACTGGCTTTTTCTCGCCCGACATCACTGGCCGTAGAACTGGCATCAGAATTAAATATGACCTTGGCGTGTTTGGCTGAAGATTCCGGGTTATATATTTATTGTGGAGAGAAGCGTTTGACCGTTTGAGTTCATTTAAAAAATGGAACGGAGCAGAGTCGATATGAAACAGGAACTTATTGAAATCATATGTAGAAAATCTTTTAAATACACCGAAGCGCCGAGTTTTAAACTTGTTTCAGGCAGAATGAGTCGTTTTTACGTGAATTGCAAGCCGACGACATTAAGCCCGAGAGGTATGTTTCTGGTGGGCCACCTTGTATTCGATATCATAAAAGATTTAAAGCCGGACGGTATTGGCGGACTTACTTTCGGTGCCGATCCAATGGCCATGGCTACGGCATTTGTTTCAGAACTAAAAGGAAGTCCGATAAATGCCTTTTCCATACGCAAGACCCGAAAAGATCATGGGATTATCAAGTGGGTCGAAGGTGACATGCAACCGGGACAACGGGTTGTAATCATCGACGATGTTGCCACAACCGGTGGTTCCACAATCAAGGCTATAGAACGGGCCGGTTTCGAAGGACTGGATGTGGTTAAAGCGGTTATTCTGGTTGACCGGCAGGAGGGCGGACTTGAAAATATCCGTCAAAACGTCAGAGATGTGTCTGCAATCATTTCAAGAGATGAACTGATGAAACAGTATGAAAAAATGGGGTTATAGAGACAAATTATTAATTTACAATGTATGTCGCACAGGCGTTCTCCGACTCCCAGGAAGTTACCCGGGCAACCTTGACGTCAGAATTATTGATCATGGATTGAAGGGCGTCTGCAATATACCGGGCAATGTTTTCCGAAGAGGGCGGGTTGTCCTCATGAAAGTAATCGAGTTCGTTTAAAAACTTATGATCCAGCCTTTCCACGATTTCAGAAACATACTGCTTTAATTCTCCAAAGTCGATCAATACTCCCGCATTATTGAGGCGCTCTCCGGCGACACAGACTTCGATCTTCCAGTTATGTCCGTGCAAGTTTTCACATTTTTCAGCCACCATTTTAAGCTGATGGGCTGCTGCAAAATCTGTAATAACTTTTAATTCATACATTACCGTTAAATCTCCTTAAGTGGGTGAAAAAACCGGATGGCCCAAATTTCTTTTAAAAATTCCAGGTCAGTTGGATGCTCTGTCTATGCCGCTTTTGAGAATGTTTTTTAATTTATTGGGTAGTTTGGTTGATTCAACTTTGGCGAATTCTTTGAGCAGCGCTTCCTGTTTTTTATTCAGATGGGTGGGTGTTTTAATTAAAATTTGAATGAATTGGTCTCCTCGTTTGCCGTATCTCAGAGAAGGGATCCCCTCACCGCGAAGACGAAAGAGGTGGCCAGGTTGGGTGCCTTTTGGAATTTTTAGTGTCTTTTTGCCGTTTAAGGTAGGAACCGGTATGGTATCGCCAAGCGCAGCCTGTACAAAGGAAATCTCCATCTGGCAGATTACATTTGTATCGTCACGCTCGAAGGCGTCGTGTGGTTCAACATGTATAAAAACGTAGAGATCACCCGGAGGCCCTCCGTATATGCCGGATTCACCCTCTCCGGTCAGGCGGAGCCTGGATCCGGTATCTACGCCTGCCGGGATTTTTACAGCCACTTTTTTACGAACCTTAATCTGTCCGGATCCCTTGCAGGCGGTGCATGGATGCGGTATGGTTTGACCGTTACCATTACATTGGTAGCAGGTTGTTCTGACCGTAAAAAATCCCTGATTCCGGGAAACCTGCCCGGTGCCATTACACTGCCAGCAGGTTTCTGTATGGGTGTCCGGTTCGCACTTGCTTCCCCCACAGGACGCGCACGTTTCCATCTTCTGTAAATCTATTTCGGTTTCTGTACCAAAAGCGGCGTCCATGAAGCTGAGCGTCAAGTCGTAACGGAGATCAGCGCCCTTTTGAACCCGACTTCTTGACCGGCTTCCGCTGCTGAATCCAAAAAATTCCTCAAAAATTCCGCCAAAGCTCGAAAAAATATCTTCAAACCCGCTAAATCCAGAAAACCCTGACCCTTCGAGACCTTGATGGCCAAACTGGTCATAAATGTTCCGTTTTTGAGGATCTCGAAGAACCTCATAAGCTTCGGAAGCTTCCTTGAACTTTTCTTCAGACTCTTTGTCGTCTGGATTTCGATCCGGGTGGTATTTAAAGGCCAGTTTTCGGTAGCTGGCCTTTAGCTCACTCTCACTGTCATTGCGGTTTACATTTAATACTTCGTAGTAATCTCGTTTGTTCCTCATTTAGTTTCCTGGTAATCGCTCGGGCATTCCATGCAGTGTAACCTCGAGCGGGATCCTTTCGTCTTTCTGCAAGGTTAACAAGGGAAAATTAAAATGCATAAGAATCCTTACCGCCGAAGATTCCCTGAAGCTTTTTCGGAGAAAAGTGGAGATCCTGTTTCATCGAAGCCAAAGGGTATTTCAATTACACAATAAGGTAAGTATAAAATTTTCTACTAAAGTAATACAAAAACCAGTGTTGTCAATGAAGATGAAGTATAAAAACAGGATTGCGCGGACGCGCTGGCGGTATATATTTCAAGGAGTTGAATTTACATGAAAAGGAAAGGGTTGGGGAGTAAGAAGATGTTGCATGCGTCCTATCCCATAAATGATCGCCGAAGAATTGTGTCTTTTTGCCACCGCATGTCATCCCGATAGGGATATTCGATGTTGTGGTGGAGCCCTCGGCTTTCTTTCCTGTGTCCGGCACACTTGATAATAAGTTCTGCCACCATCGCTATGTTTCGAAGCTCAATAAGATCTGGAGAAACCCTAAAATCCCAATAATACTCCCGTATCTCTTTCTGTATTATTTCAATGCGTCGTTCAGCCCTTTCCAACCGTTTGTTTGATCGGACGATACCCACATAGTTCCACATGAATCGCCGGATTTCATCCCAATTCTGCGAAACCATAATAACTTCGTCGCTGTCTGTGGTGCCGACTTCGTCCCATGGTGGAGGATCAGGGGTAGAAGTGAAATCGAATGTATCGATATCCTTCACAGCCTGCTGGGCAGCCATATGGGAATATACCAGAGCTTCGATCAAAGAGTTGCTTGCAAGCCTGTTGGCGCCATGAAGTCCGGTACAGGCTGTTTCGCCGATGGCGTACAATCGGTGCAAATCTGTTCTTCCAAACATGTCGGTTGCGATACCTCCGCACATATAATGGGCCGCCGGAACAACCGGAAGCGGCTCCTTGGTCATATCAAAACCGAAGGTTAAGCACTTTTTATATAAATTAGGGAAGCGTTCTTTTGTGAAATCGGAATTTTTGTGGGATATATCAAGAAATACGGAATCCGCTCCGCTTTTCTTGAGTTCTGTATCTATGGCACGCGCAACCACGTCACGGCATGCAAGATCCTTTTGGGCGTCATATTTTTCCATGAAAGGGCTGCCGGAAGCATCAACCATGATTGCGCCTTCACCCCTTAAGGCTTCTGAAATAAGGAAGTTTTTGGCATCAGGGTGGTACAGACACGTTGGATGAAACTGAACGAATTCTAGATTGGCTACTGTAGCCCCGGCACGGTACCCCATAGCAATGCCGTCACCCGTGGCGACATCCGGATTGCTGGTGTAAAGGTAAACTTTGCCAGCACCGCCGGTGGCCAGAAGTGTTATCTTTGCGCAGAAGGTTTTAACATGATTTGTTTCTCTGTCAAGGACATATGCTCCACAGCAATAGTCTTCATGGGTCGTCGTGATTATGCCCTTTTTCATGCGGGTTGAAATGGTGATGAGATCAATGGCGATGTGGTTTTCAAACAGGGCAATTCGATCGTTATTTTTAACATGATCTACAAGGACCCTTTCGACTTCTCTCCCCGTCATGTCGTGGGCATGAACAATACGTTTTTGAGAATGACCGCCTTCACGCCCCAAATCTAATTCAGCCTCGAAATCAGGGGATTCAGAATCTGATTGCTTCTTTTCTCTGAGGTTGAAATGTACACCAAGATCGATCAATTCACGGATCCTGCTGGGTCCGTTTTTAACCACCATTTCAACCACATCCCGGTTGCAGAGACCATCTCCGGAAGCAAGCGTATCCTGGATGTGAAGGTCAAATGAATCGAGTTCGCCAAAGACAGAGGCAATTCCACCTTGGGCATGCGAGGTGTTGCTGTCCATGATCCCTTTTTTGGTGACTAAAGCCACATCACCAAATTTGGCTACTTTGAGGGCAAGCGTCAGACCGGCGACGCCGCTGCCGATTATCAGAAAGTCTGTGTTAATTTGTGTCATGAAATTTAACGTCTCGGAATCTCTATTATTATATTAAGAATAAAGGTGTTTTTTAAGGGTTAATTGCAACCCCGAACCTGGGCCTGTGATTTAGAAAAAAGTTCATTGAATGTCAACGGGGTTAGATCGAACCCTGTTAATGCATTGTTATTAAAATCAGTTAGCAAGACGACAAGCCGGGACATTGACGCTGTCGCGAGTGTGTCAGTTATGACTTTTTAAATGCCGAAAAATATGATAACATTAAGTAAATTTATAAGCAACGAAGATTAAAGGTTCTTGTTGAAAGATCCAGGGCGATCTTTTTACCCTTGTAGAAATATAATTAGTGTCCATCCATAAATGGCCCTTTTTGCCCGGATCTGCGGTCTCCGCGGGTTTCCGGCTGCGGCATACAGGAAGTATGCCTCACCGAAAACCCTTTTGCCTGCCCCGTGAAATGCGAAGCATATTTAACTGGGGCGGCCTTGATCCGAACAAAAATTGCTCATTTATGAATAGGAAACACACGGTGCCTATTTTACAATTGTGGATGGGCACTATCTAAGCATCAAGATCCATGACCCAAAAGTTCATGATATTCATCATGAGAAAGTTTGCCATTTTTATCCAAATCAGCTTCTTTGAATCTTTCATTATCATTTCCGAAAAATTTCTCAAACTCCTGAAAGGTTACCTCACCATCTTTATTGGAATCGACAATTCTAAAACAGGTGTGATTCTTTTTTTCATTGGCCAAACAGAAATTTGCTGAGGTAATTGATATAATTATCATTAAAAAAAATACTGTTAATTTTTTCATCTACTCCCCTCCGATCATATTTTCGACTTGATAAATATTGTCGATTTAAACCCCTTTAGGATTGCCTGGGCTTGGTGATAGCTTGCCATCAGCACAACCTTAAACGTCTTAATTTGGATATCCTATTCGCCATTCCGAGAACGGATGAGGAGCAGAGGGCGATCTATACGCTGCAGCACTCCGGCTGAGATACTTCCATAAAATGTCCTGGACAAACCGCTGCGGCCGTGACTGGCCATTGCCAATAGATCTGCATTTTCACTTTTTGCAGCATCGAGAATTGCTTTCACAACCGGACCCTGGCCGATGAGAGTTTGGACCTTGATACCCTCTTCGCGAAATTGTTCTATAAGAGAAGCAAGATAAGACTCTGTTTCCTTGATGTGCTGATCGCGTTTTTCCTGGTATATCGACATGCCAATAATTTCATCATGTTCTAACAAATGTCCCAGTTCTATAACGACAAAAAAAATTATTTTGGCCTTGAAACATAGTGCGAGGTTCTTCGCATGAGGCAATATCGCCCCAGCTCGTTTCGAGCCGTCCAAAGGAACCAGTATCTTTTTATACATATCTCCCTCCTGTATCTAAAAAATTGAGATTCCCTGAAACCATTATCATTCCATCACACTGATTTAATAACAATATAGGCAAAACAATAAATGCGCAATAAATTTATTGTTTTGTAGATTTGCTCAATTTTGTTTACGCTCATTGAGTGTCTTATTTGTGCTAATTCTCCATATAGGCTTCCCTGATGATATTTTTCAATTAAAACTATATAAAAAATTCGATCAGATTGCAGCCGATAGCCCTCATTTGGAAAAAAATAAAGCGGATACCATATGTTGTGTTCCGCTTTTCAGCCTTCAAACTTTTGATATATTGAGATTACCTCACGAATTTCGAACTTGTCAAAACCTGTTCTTTCTTGCATTAACACAGGTCCGAGCACCTCAATTTCCATTACATATATCCTATCTCTTACAATATTGCAAAAAAAGCAAACCAAGCGAAATAAGTTTGCCCTTTTTGAAAAACGATATCACAACAAATTTTTATAGACATGATACGTGTGTTTTATTGCAGATAGTACGGGTTTTGGGTTCAAGATATCGTACACCAATCTACACCGCTACTGGAGTATTTTGCAGGCAGGGTTCAAGGCAGTTATGTTACCGTTTCAATGCATGATGCCTTGCCTGACTCTTTAATTGGCTTCGGCTCGATTTCGTTGAAGATTTGGAAACAGAATCAAAAAGTTTTTGATTTGGATTTTTGAAGTTGGCGAGACGGCGCCATAAGCATGTCGGCGCTCCTGATAACAGGATTAAGTCTCTTTGGATAGAGAACGTCCTAACGCCCCAGGGCAAAGACATGATCCTGGAACTTGGACTGATGGTCACCGTCCCGCCATAAATAACTTACAATATTTTTACACCTTCAGCAATAAATTTTATCCAATTGCTGGTAAAAATAGAAGATAACTCTTCATACCATCAAACCAACGGCAATTTTCACCGATTACATATATCCCAAAATCCCTGAAAAATCAAAAGGGCAAACCCTGTCGAATGGATTTGCCCCTATTGAAAAACGATATCACAGATTCTGAATCCACTATCAAGATGTTGGATATAGCAGGTATATGGAATCAACGGTCGTTGTTCAAATTGGTTCGATCAAAAGTTTGACTTTAATTTTATCTTCAGAAATTCTTTCATA